>CAYRWY010000339.1:0-6518 GCA_964427955.1 uncultured Anaerolineaceae bacterium | reverse complement strand
CTTCGAGGGCGGTCTGGCCGCTCTCATCACGGTGCAGGTTCTTCGAGTTAAACATTGCATTTCTCCCTTGGGCTGAACGTGCGCTCAATGAACAACTGTCCCTATCCTAAGCCTTCTTCAACGCTTTGTATATTCGTAGTGGCTGGTATTTTGAGGAGCACACACTACCAGTTGTCCCTACGGAAATGTCCGTAGGTCAACGGCGGGGATCTCAGGGTTTCTACGGAGCGCGCAGAGGGGCACTAAAAACAATTCAACGCAGAGAGCGCAGGGGCGCAGAGAAAATCGAGAGGACACTCCCTCTCTTTATCTCTGCGAACGTTGCGGTCTCTGCGTTGAAATGAGGCTGACGCAGAACGCGACGGATTAGTCGATAGGTTCTTTGTAGACGATGTAGCGGCCCATATCGCTGCCGCTGCCGATACAGGTGGACATATCG
This sequence comes from uncultured Anaerolineaceae bacterium, assembly GCA_964427955.1. Lineage (GTDB taxonomy): Bacteria > Chloroflexota > Anaerolineae > Aggregatilineales > Aggregatilineaceae > JACRBK01. The sequence continues at coordinate 6,079 of CAYRWY010000339.1, read as the reverse complement.
ACCTTGAATTCGTGACCACCGGACACCCAGCGCAGCCCTTCTTGCAGCAGGCCCTGGCCGACATAGCACACCGGCTTGTCCGCCTTGCGGTTCCAGCACATCGGGCAGCGTTCCAGGGTGTAAATGTACTTGTCCGCTTCTTCGTGCACGTTCGAGATCTGATCCGAGAACTGGGTGAAGATATTCGCCATCGCAGGCAGGCCGATCTTGAGCTTGGCCGCCAGCGGAAGGACTTTGAAGGCCAGATCCCCCACGCCCGCCAGCGCGCCGAAACCGCGCAGCGCATCGGCGAAGGTCGCCCGACCGGCACGCAAGGCCAGACCGCGGCCACCACGCGGCCCGTACATCTCTTCCAGCGCCACGCAGAGAGCCGTGAAATAGGCAAAATCGAATTCTTTTTCGAGATTGTCCGGGGGATAGTTATTAATCAGTTCCGATAGGCCCGCCAAGTGCAGGATCGCATTGAGGCCGTTCTTCCCCATGACCTCTTCCAGCGCCTCAATGGTGATACGGGCAAACTTATTAGGATAATAAAAGCCGCTCTTTTCCGGTGGCATCGTGCCTGATCCTCCAATCGGTGAGATGGTTCCTGGCCGGGTTGTGGCTCACAGGACTGTTTTCAGTATACGCCAAAACAACCGAACTGCCCAATGGGGCGCATCTCTTTTTTAGCCGACGCTCTAAGGATTGTCAACCGTTAACGCCCTTATGCTGATACACAACGGCGTATTATACAGGTAACTCCGGCAGTTTGGCGAATTGGATTTCGGTGCTAGACTGTTGTCAAGATTCATTTTGGATTAACATAGGGCATTCGCTCTCTAGGCAGTGACTGGCGACACTCATGCGCATTCGCTACTACCATCCCGAAGACGATCCGGCGCTCATGACGCTGGAACGGCTTAGCCCCCGCGGTTTGCCCGAGCCTTTTATCCACTATCGGCGGCGGTTCATCGACCGGGCGGCACTCTTCTCTGATCATCAATTGTTGATCGCGGAGCACGACAGCCAGGTCATCGGTTGTGCGGCACTCGCCGTCAAGCGTACCCAGGTCGGCGGACGGCCCGTCTCGCTCAGCTACATCTTCGACGTGCGGACGCATCCCACTTTCCGGCGGCACGGTGTCGGCACGGCGCTGGTCGAAGCGGCGGAAGAATACCTGGTCGGGCGCGAGATCGACGGCATCTACGGGCACATCGAGTCGGCCAACGTTGCGTCGCTGCGCCTGTTCGCCAAACAGGGCTACGAGCGCGTGCGCCAGATTCTTATGCTGTTTTACCAGCCCTTCCCGGCGGTCGAATTCCCCGACATCATGCCGCGCCACATCGCCGATTACGTCGTCGATCACGACATGGTCGAGGCCATCCACAGCACCCGCGACCTGTACGTGCCGGACGTCGCCGAGCGCGTCAAAGATTTCGGCTTCGAGCGGTGGACCATCGACCTGGGCAACAGCCGGTTTTCCGGACTCAGCCTGTTCGACCAGAGCTTCGTGTTCCAGCAGTGGCCTGCCCACCTGCCCTTCCCCACCGAAGAAGAGATGCGCACGCGCGGCAACCGGAGCATCCGCATCTTCGACGAAGTGGGGATGCACGCCCCGCACCTGCTGAAAATGGTTTTCGACATCGTGCGCGACCTGGCCGTGACGCTCAACGCCAACAAGGTCACCCTCTTGCTGGATCGCATGGACCCTGCCGCGCCATTCCTGTTTTCCGAAGCCTACAAACAGATGGACTACTGGATGGTCTTCAAGTCGCTGAATCCGGACTGGATTCCGGAGTGGCAGGACGGACCGATCTACACCGACGCGCGCGAGCTGTAGCCGCGCCGTTTGGCACCCGCGTTGAAATATCTTATACTGGCGGTCACTCGTCGATCCCCTAGATTCTGAGGTGGGGTGGCTATGACGCTCAAGGATCTGACCGGACAATCGCTGGGCCAGTATGAACTGCGTGAACTGATTGGAACGGGAGGAATGGGAGCCGTCTACCGCGGCTACCAGACCAGCTTACAGCGCGCCGTGGCGGTGAAGGTCCTCTCGACCGCCCTGGCCGAAGAACCCGGTTATCTCGAACGCTTCTACCGTGAGGCCAAAACCGCCGCCCTTCTCGAACATGCCCACATCGTGCCGGTTTACGACTACGGCATCCAGCGCGAACTCAGCTACGTGGTCATGCGCCTGCTGACCGGCGGCACGCTGGCCGACCGGATGCAGCGCCGGGCCAATACCAACCAGCCGCTCCCCTCGCCGGGCGAGATCGCCACGCTGCTGCGCCAGGTTGCCAGCGCGCTGGATTATGCCCACAGCCAGGGCGTGATCCATCGCGACATCAAGCCCAGCAACATCATGTTCGACAACCAGGGCAACTCGTACCTGGTCGATTTCGGGATCGCCAAGCTGCTCAGCGCGACCAGCGCCCTGACCGGCACGGGTACGACGATGGGCACCCCGGCCTTCATGCCGCCGGAACAGTGGCGCTCGGAGGACCTGACACCCTCCGCCGACCAGTACGCGCTGGGCGTGACCGCCTATATGCTGCTGACCGGGCGCACCCCCTACGAGGCGACCACGCCGTTTGGCCTGATGCACAAGCACCTGAACGAAACGCCGACTCCGGCCCACGTCCAGCGGCCCGATCTGCCCCCGGACGTCACCGTGGTGCTGGAGCGCGCGCTGGCGAAAGTCCCGGCGGATCGCTTCCCTTCGGTCACGGCCTTTGCCCAGGCGTTCGAGGGGGCCATCGCCGGTCACACCGGCCCGCAGACCGGGTTCTTCACCACCACGCTGCCGCGTTCCACCCCCAGCCCGACCAAGACCACGCTCCCGCCCGACCAGGCTCCCACCCCGCCGCTGAGCGAGGACGTGCCGACTTTCACGCCCACACCTTCTCTGCCGACGCCTCAGGGCCAGATCGTCTCAGCGCCGAAAATGACCACGCGCGAGCGCGCCAGCGAGCAGGTATCCATGCCGGTTCAGCTTCAGCCGACCGGCAGCCGCCGCAGCCCGGTGATCTGGATTCTGGCGGCGGCCCTGGTGATCGCGCTGGGCGTGATCGGCGTGCTGGTGTTGGACGGCGGCAAAGAGAAAAAAGCCACGCCGACGCCCGGCCCGGTCGTGGTGGAGAGCACCGCCACGGAAACGGCAGCGCCGACGACTGCCGCGCCGGTGATCGCCGTCGTGCCGAGCGCTACCGCGACATCTGCGCCGACGAAGACTTCCACGCCGGAGCCATCGCCCACGCGCACACCGCGGCCCACTGACACCGCCACCGCCATTCCGACTCCGACCCGCACACCGCGGCCTACGCACACCGTGACCGCCGTTCCTACGGCCACGCGCACGCCGCGCCCGTCGGACACCCCGGTCAGCGTGGCGCAGGTCGAGATCGTGGACATGGCGCCGGGCACCGTGATGGTCTTTGGCAGCTCGTCCAGCCAGGTGCACGTCACCCCCAGCGATACCTCGCCGGTGATCGCCGTCGTCGTGAACCAGAGTCTCCCGGTGACCGGCCTGACCGCCGACAAACTCTGGTTCCGGGTGGAGATCGGCGGACAACCGGGCTGGGTCAGGGAAGTGCCCGACGTGGCGACCCTGGCCAGCGCCGCAGCCGCCCCGGCTGACGTGGTCGCCGTGATCGGCGTCAACGGCGGTGTGATCCTCCGCCGCGCGCCGCACTTCGACGCCGAAGCCGGTCCCAATGTCTCCAACGTTCGCCTGACCATCACGGGCCGCACCGCCGACGGCACCTGGCTGCACGTCGAATACCTCGGCCAACCGTGGTGGATGCGCCGTTCAGCGTTCGTCCGCATCGAGGGCGACCTGGACAGCGTCCCCGTCGTCGGAGAGGAAGCGGTGGCAGCCCCCGCCGACGTGGTCGCCGTGGTCGGCGTCAACGGCGGGGCTATCCTCCGCCGCGCCCCGCGCTTCGATGCCGAAGCCGGTCCAACCGTCTCCGATGCCCGCCTGACCATCACAGGCCGCACCGCCGACGGCACCTGGCTGCACGTCGAATACCTCGGCCAACCGTGGTGGATGCGCCGTTCAGCGTTCGTCCGCATCGAGGGCGACCTGGACCGCGTCCCCGTCGTCGAAGAAGCCGCCGCGGTGGAATCCGTCACCTATACCACGGTCGTGCGCGGCCCCATCGCGTCACTGGACCCGCAGCGCGTCACGCCGGAAGACTCCGGCGCGGCTGAACTGGACGAGCAGTTGTTCATGGGGCTGACGGCGCTGGACCCCGAACACCCCGGCAATCTGCTGCCCCGCCTCGCCGAGCGGTGGGAGGTCAGCGACGACTTGCTGACGTGGACCTTCCACCTGCGCCCGGACGTGCCGTGGGTGACCTGGAATGCCGATCAGAAACAGGTCCAGGTCTGGCGCAACGTCACCGCCGCCGATTTTTCGTATGCCATCCGGCGGGCCTGCGATCCGCGCCTGGGCAACTGGTATAACTACGTCCTGACCGAAGTCATCGACGGTTGTGCCGATCTGGCGGGCATCGCGCCCGGCCAGGTGCGCGGGATCGATTACGACCTCGTGAAAGTCAGCGCACCGGATGCCACGACCCTGATCGTGCACCTGACGGCCCCGGCGTCACATTTCCTCAGCCTGACCACCCTGCCGCTGCTGCGCCCCGTGCCCGCGGAACTGATCGACCAGTTCGGGGATGACTGGATCGCGGCGGGCCACATCGCCACCAACGGCGCATACGCGCTGGCCGGGACGACCGAAAACCGCTACGCGCTGGTGCGCAACCCGGCGCTGCCCGGCGATCTGCGCGGCCCCGGCAACGTGGACGGGGTGCTGGTCTTCAGCGCGGACAATCTGGCGCGGGTGCTGGACCTCTTCCGCGGCCAACAGGTGGACAGCGCCACCTTCACCAGCCAGGAACGGGGCGAGACGTCGTCCAGTTCGGCCATCATCCAGGCCGCGCGGCCCATCCCGGCTCAAGCGGTGATCTACCTGGGCCTGACCTACGACAAACCGCCCTTCGACGACGTCCGCGTCCGGCGGGCATTTTCCTACGCCATCGACCGCCAGGCGTTGATCGACGCCGCGATCCCGCACCAGGCCATCCCGTTCGGGCACCTGATCCCACCGGGCAACGTCGGCGCGCCGCCGCAGGAGTTCGCGGGCGCGAGCTATGATCCCGACCTGGCGCGTAAGCTGCTGGCCGAGGCCGGGTATCCCGACTGCGCCGGACTGCCGCCCATCACCCTGGCCACCCGCAACAACGCGCAGGGCTGGGCCGAGGTGATGATCAAATTCCTGGGAGATACCCTGGGCTGTCCGGCCAGCCTGTTCACCGTCCGGAGCTATTCGTTCGACGACCTGAACAACTTGCTGGCGACCGGCTCTGCGGCGGACCGTCCGAATCTGTGGATCGCGGGCTGGGTCGCGGATTATCCCGACGCGCACAACTGGGTGCTGGAGCCGCTGGGCTGCGGCATGGCGAATCCCATGCGCCGCCCCTGCGCCGACGTCGATCACCTGATCGACGCGGCGGACCACGAACCGGATCTCGACGCGCGACGAAAAATGTATCTCGACATCGAGCTGCAATTCTTCGGACCGGAGGGCGAACACCCGATCATCCCGCTGGCGCTGCGCACCAACTACGTGCTGGCGCAGCCCTGGATCAGCGGGCCGCTGGACACAGACGGCCTGTCGGGCGGCAGACATTACGACTGGATCGTAGTCGATATGCAGGCCAAACCGGACGGTAGTTGACGACAACGATCATGGCGCAGATTTTTATCAGTTACAGCCGCAAGGACCGCAAATTCGCCTACCCCCTGGTGACCGATCTGTCACGCCTGGGCGCGGAGGTCTGGATCGACCGGGAGGACATCCGGCCCTCGCAGGATTGGGCGGACGTCATCCAGCAGGCGCTGGACGAGTGCCGCCTGATGATCGTGATCGTCTCGCCGGACTCGATGACTTCGCCCAACGTGGCGGACGAGTGGAAATACTACAAATCGCGGCAAAAACCGCTGCTGCCGGTCCTGTACAAGCCCGCCGAGATGCACTTTCAACTGCACAGCTTGCAGCACATCGATTTCGCGCACCAACCCTATG
>CAYRWY010000338.1:0-6536 GCA_964427955.1 uncultured Anaerolineaceae bacterium | reverse complement strand
GCAACATCCGTATCGGCCACGTAACCCGGTAGGATTACGCCCTCTACCCCCTCCGTCCAGTGAGGATCATACAGCCAACCCTGCTGCCCGGCCAGAACAAGCGCCACGTCCGGCTTCGCCTGGCGCGCCCGCCAGCGGGCATACGCCTGGACGATGCGGGCAATATTCTTGCGCGGCTGGAGCGTGCCCACGAACAACAGGTAGCGTTCGGGCAGCCCGTAGCGGCTGCGCAAGGCGGCCAACGCCTGGGGGTCGGTCACCCGCGCCAGCGTCTCATCTACGCCGGGATAGACCAGCGCCATCCGGTTCTCGGCCACGCCGTAATGGGCCGCCAGGTCGCGCGAGGTCGCCAGCGAATCGGCGATGATCCGCGTCGCCCGGTCTACGCTGTGCCGCGTGGACCAATCCAGGTACAGGCGCGACAGGCGCGGATGGGCATCCGGGAAGTAGACGTAGCCGAGGTCGTGCACGGTCACCACTGCCGGGCCGGGGAACCAGAGCGGCAGCGTATGCGCCGGGACGAACGTCACGTCGGGCCGGGTCCGCCACAAAGATAACGCAAAACGGGTATGTGTCCAGAGGCGTGGGGCGGAAATTACCCACCGTTTGGCCTGCGAATGGTTGACAAACAGTCCCGCCGGAGGAGTATCGCGAAAATACAGCCGGTAGTGGTGGGGCACGTCCAGCGCCAGCAGCGCGCGGATCAGTTGCAGAGCGTAGTTTTCCGTGCCGGTGCGCTGAGCGGTGGTGGTACGGCTGGCGTCAATCGCAATGGTGAGCGGCCTGGTCATACGCGCTTATCCTGTCCGACGACGAAACGCGAGCGGCAGCAGCCCGATCCCCAGCACGGACAGGAGCAGCGGCCAATAGTCTGCCGCCGTATCCAGCACTTCCTGGTCGATCCGATCCGAGGTCACGGCAAAGGCGGTGCCGCCTGCCACAAAAATCAACACGCTGAGCAGGACCAGGCGCGCATCGTGCGTGCGCTCTAGCAGATAAGTAACAATCAGGGCCAGGCCCAGGGACCACACCAAGATCGGCCACCACTTGGCAGCATCCGGGTTTTCGTCGATGCCATAGACCAGCAGACTCAACATCCCGGCCAGGCTCCAGGCCCAAATGCTGACGAACACCAAGCCGCGGTCGCGCCGTCCGCCCACGACGGCATAGAACAATGTGCTGAACGACACCGCCAGGAAGCTGATCACGACCAGCGCCCGGTTCGACAGGTCCGGCAGTCCATTCACGTCCTGCTCGCGGGCGATCAGGAACCCACCCAGCGCCAACAACCACAGCGCCAGCGGGAACATGCCCACCTGGTTACGCACACGCTGGCGGAAGAGCTGGGCCCGCGGCTGGCGCAGACGCTCATCATCGCCCAGCGATGCCACCTCGCTATCCGTGCGCCCGGTCTCGGCAGAGATCGGAGCGTCCGGCTCGGCCATTTCTTCCGGCTCAGGCACTTCCGATTCAGGACCGAGCGCTTCTAGCTCCTGGTCGAATTCCTGGGCGGACAGGAGCGCATAATCTTCACCCGTCTCTACTTGATCGTCTTCAGGGATCACATCGCGATCATCAGCCATGCTGCTATCCTCCACCTGCCCTATTGTAGCGGGGTGCGTGCTGAAAGCAACCCGCATTCGCGCAAAAATGATGCTCCCGGTACAATGCCTACCAATTGAACCGTTAAGAACACGGGCGCGGCCCGCCTGAACAGTGGATGATGACCGCAGCACGCTTGCACATTCTCGGGATTCCGATTGACGCGGCCACCTTCGACAGCCTGCTGGAGTCGATGGCGGGCTGGATCGCGGAAGGAACGCGCGTCCACCAGATCTGCACGGTCAGTCCTGAGTTTGTCATGATCGCGCAGGACGATCCCGAGTTCATGCGCGTGCTGCGCTCCGCGGATCTGTGTGCCGCCGACGGAGTCGGGCTGCTGTTTGCCGCGCGCTACCTGGGCCGCCCGCTGCCGGAGCGCGTAACCGGCTCGGATGGCGTGCCGCGGATCGCCGAACGGGCGGCGCGCGATGGGTGGAAGCTGTTCCTCCTGGGCGCGCGTCCCGGCGTGGCCGAACAGGCCGCAGCTCGATTGATCACGCAGTATCCGGGGCTGACGATTGTGGGGACCTATGCCGGCAGCCCGGACCCGAACGAGAACGACAGTCTTCTGGAACGCGTGAACGTCAGCGGCGCGGACATTCTGTTCGTCGCCTACGGTGCCCCGCAGCAAGACCTGTGGATCGCGCGCAACCGGGAACGGCTGAACGTCCGGGTTGCAATGGGTGTAGGGGGAACCTTCGATTTTATCGCGGGGGTGGTGCCGCGCGCGCCGCAGTGGATGCGGCAGATCGCGCTGGAATGGGCTTATCGACTCTACCAACAGCCCTGGCGCTGGCGAAGAATGCTGCGCCTACCTCGCTTTGTCTGGGCGGTGATCTGGCACCGGCAGCACGCCCTGCATCAGGACGAGGAGTAACGCATGACCACGTACATCGACGTATCAGCCGCCGTCAACGGGCGAGCCGGGCTGGGGCGCTATACGCGCTCGCTGGTGCAGGGGCTGCTGCAAGAAATGGACGCGCCGCCCACCTTGTTCTTCAACCGGACGGCGGAGGCGCAGACGTACCCGGAATGGGCGAGTGTGCCGCAGCGGTCGATTACGCTGGGGTACAAGCCGTGGCGCATGGCGGTCTTGATGGGCCAGCTCCTGCGGCTGTCGTACAAACGGCTGGCGCCGGACGCCGACCTGTTTCACGCCACCGAGCATCTGCTGCTGCCGCTGCCGGGCGTGCCCACGGTGTTGACAGTGCACGATCTGATCTTCCGGCTCTTTCCCCAGCACCACAAGCGCATGAATTACTGGTATCTCAACCTGGCTATGCCGCTGTTCGTACGCCGGGCCAGCGCCATCATCGCCGTCTCGCAGGCGACCAAAAACGACCTGATGCGCTACTATGGCACACCCGATCACAAGATCACGGTCGTGCACGAAGCGGCAGCGCCTCATTTTCGCGTCGTCTCGGACAGTGAAGTCGCGGCGGTACGCAGCAAATACAACCTGCCGGAGCGTTTCTTGTTGGCGGTGGGCACCATCGAGCCGCGCAAAAACCTGAGCCGGTTGGCCGAAAGTCTGTCACGCCTGCGCCAGGAGGACCATCGCTTGCAGTTGGTGGTAGTAGGGGCCAAAGGCTGGCTGTACGATGATTTCTTCAACCGGGTGAAGGAACTCAACCTGGAAGAGGCCGTGCACTTTCCGGGCTATGTGCCTGACGACGATCTCCCCGGGGTCTTCCGGGCGGCGACGCTGTACGTGATGGCCTCCATGTACGAGGGGGCGGGACTGCCCGTGCTGGAAGCGATGGCCTGCGGCGTGCCGGTCGTCAGCAGTCGCGAGTCCAGTATGCCGGAACTCGGCGCCGACGTGCCGCGCTACTTCAACCCTTACGACGTCAACCACATGACCAACGTGATCGGAAGCGTGCTGTCTGACGCGCGGCTGCGAGCCGAAATGGCCGCCGCCGGGCCGGAGCGTGCCGCCCGGTTCTCGTGGGAACGCGCCGCCCGCGAAACCTTAGCCGTGTATCGCAGCGTGAGGCGCTAGCGCCCGTGCGGCCATTCGGCCAGATCGGCCAGCGGCAGGGTGAAGGCGAAAATCGCGCCGCCCTCCGGATTGTCCTCGATCCAGATCTGTCCGCCGTGCGCTTCGATGGCCAGGCGGCAGAACGTCAGGCCCAGGCCGGTCCCCCGGCGGCGGCTGTGCTGGCCGTCTACCTGGGCGAAACGGTCGAACAAGCGCCCCTTGTGCTCGTCGGGCACGCCCGGTCCGGTGTCGCACACTTCCACGCGGATGAAGCCGTCCGGCGCGTTCATGGTCCTGGCCGGGTAAGCGTGGATCATGACGTGCCCGCCGGAGGGGGTGAACTTGATCGCGTTGTCGATCAGATTCAGCACGACGCGCTCGATCTTCTCATTGTCCACATTCAGGACCGGCAGGTCGTCGGGAATATCGACGACGATGGACACGTCCAGTTCGCGGGCCAGCGGCAGCAGTTCGTCCACCGCCGTCTCACACAAAGGCCGCAGTTCGACCGGCTCCTGCTCCAGCCGGAACACGCCGCTTTCCAGCTTGGAGACATCCAGCAGCGAATCGACCAGGTTGAGCAGCTTGCGCACCGCGCGCGATGACGCTTCGGTCGTCTGCTTGACCGCCCGCCCCAACGAATCGTCGTTCGACGCGATCTCGCTCAGCAGCTTCATGCTGGTCGTCACCGCCGTGAGCGGGCCGCGCAGATCGTGCACGATCATGCTGCCGAGGTCTTCACGTGCCTGGGCCAGTTCGCGCTCCTCGGTCACATCGGTGAAGACCATCAACAGGCCGAGCACATGTCCGGCCTCGTCGCGCACCGGGGCCGTGGTGCGATCCAAAAAACGCTTCTGGCTGCCCAGTATCAATTGGAACGTCACGCGCCCTTCGTCACGCGACGATTCTTCCCACTGGGAGTGGCCGAGCGAGTCGATCACCTCCAACAGCGTCTCGACGCCAAAACCCAGGCGCTCGGCCAGGCGGAGGGCTGAATCGTGCAGCAGGCTCACCAGCGGCACCCCGATAATCAGGCGCGGATCGATCCCTAACAGACGATCTACGCGCGGATTTGCCAATGTAATCTGGCCGTCGGAACCGATCAAGACCACGGCTTCCCTCATGCTGTCGAGAATGACTTGCAGCCGGTCGCGGGCGATCTCGATCCGGCGGAACAAGCGCGCGTTGTCGATAGCAATCCGCGCCTGGGCAGCCAGTTGGGTGACGAACGAGAGGTCGTCCGGGCTGTACCCGTCGGGCCGGTCGCTGCTCAGGGAGATCACGCCGAGCACTTCGTCCCCGCGCACGATCGGCACATTGAGCAGGCCGCGCGTTTCGGCGTCCAGGGCCACGTAACCCGCATCCTGGGTGACGTCGGGGACCAGGGTCGGAAATCCCGTTTCATAGGTATGCGCGAGATGCCCCACCAGCGGACTACGCCGGTCGAAGATCTCCGGCGGAAAACCGCGCTGAGCGACCACGCCCGGCGGCGCGGTGCTGTCTTCGACGTGCAGCAGGAGCAGCCCCGCGCGGGATTGGGTCGCCTCAATCGCGCGATCCAGCACCAACTGGAAGATACCCTGCAAATGGAGCGTTGAGGTCAGCTCGTGGCTGATCTCGGCCAGCACCGAAAGCTGATCGACACGCCGCGCCAATGCTTTGTCGGTTTGGGTATAGACCCGCGCATTGCTGATCGCCAGCCCGGCCAGGTTGGTGAAGTTGCGCAGCAGCTCGATCTCCTCGCTGCTGAAATGGCGTGGATCGTTGTAGAAAAAAGTCAGGATACCCAGCAGATCATCGCCTTTGCGCAGCAGGAATTCCGCCCACGCCCGCTTCAGCTCGCGGTCCATTGCCGGGCACGCTTCGTGGGCGCGCTGGTCGATGTGCACGTCGGTCACGACGAGCGGCTGGCGGCGGCGCTGAAGATCGCCAATATCCAGAAGCAGCGGGCGGGAAGGATGCGCCGCAAACTCGTCACTCAGGCCGGTCGAGCGGACCAATGTGAGATCGCGGTGCATTTCGTCCCACCACAAATACACGGCGACGGCGTTACACCCCGCCGTAGCCACCGCCGATGAGCCGACCAGGTCCAGCACCTGCTGCACGTCCAGCGTACCGCTCAAGATGGTCGTCACGTTGTTCAGGGTGGCTAACTGCACCGCCCGGTCGCGAGCCTGGCCGTAGAGATGAGCGTTGTCAATCGCGATCCCGGCCTGACCGGCAATCGTCGTCATGAAGCGCAGGTCCTTCTGCGTGAAATGCTGATCCCCCCGGGTCGAATAGACCACCATGCAGCCCAGGACGCGATCGGGAGCGAGCAGCGGCACGCCTAGCCAGGAATGCAGCGGCAGCGCAGGCGGAGTCAGTCCCATCAGCCCCGCCCGGCGGGATACCTGATCCGGGAGCAGCAGGGACACCTTGCGCTGAATCACGTATTCGACCAGCCCATTGCCGAACTCGCGCGGCTCTAGCGGCGTGCTTCTCTCATGGTGGATATTAAGCGGGAAATACAACATGCTGCGGTTCGGGTCGAACAACGCTACCGTGAAATTGTCGACGCCTAGCAGCAGCGCCACCTGGGCGTGAACCACTTCCAGCAGCGCGTCCAGGTCCATATTCGTGCGCATGGCCTGGCTGACCACTGACAGCGACGACAATTCCAGGACCTGCTGCCGGTAGCGGGATTGGGTACGGCTGAGCAGGTTGACGCCCGTGACGACCGTGAGCAGTCCGCCAATCAAGATCAGGAAAGCCAGCCGCGAAAGCTCGTGATAGGCCACCGCTCCTACGACCGCGAACGGCAGCGGCAGCAAAATAGCCTCGATCCCGCCTTCCCAGCGCTGCACTACCATGCGCGGACTCATGCGCCGGGTCTGATAGGACGCCAGAAACAAGATGCCGAGTACACCCGTGAGATAGACGATCACCAGGGTGACCAGGGGAACCAGGTCCG
>CAYRWY010000337.1:0-6542 GCA_964427955.1 uncultured Anaerolineaceae bacterium | reverse complement strand
AGATCAGCGGCACGCAGATCACCGAGCGCGGGGCATGGGTGACGATGCTCATCTGAGCGTCATAGCGCGGGTCCATCAGGGCATTGGCCGCCACGACCGGCTGACCGGTCTGGGCGGCTTCCGAGATGATCGTCTGGCTGACAGTGAAACGGCCTTCTTCCAGGTTTTGCCGGTTCAAATCGCGCGCGATGCGGAACTGCATCTCGCCGGTACTGGACGACCGCAGCACGATGTAGCCGCGCTCGGCCCCGGTCAGGGCAATCGCCATGTCTACCACTTCGGTCAGCACTTCATCCGGGTTGAGTGACGAATTGAGGAGGCGCGTCGTCTGGGCTAACGCCCGCAGTTGGTCCAGTTCGGTACTTTCTTCGCCGAGTTGGGAAGCCAACTGATCCAGATCGCCGCGCAGATAGAACAGCTTCTCCAAGACGCTAGTGGACAGGGTCACCCCCCGCTGGCGGAGGATGTCGTGCTGGGCACGCAGCATCCCCTCAAAGTCACTGATCTGATGGCTCAAGCGGCGCAATTCGTCTTGAGGGCCGTGGTTGATATTGGCAGTCTGTAGCATAGGTTTTGCTCACGATCAACGGGACGAGCGCAGAATTTCGAATATTTGAACGGCCTGACTGATCCCTTTAGCTTGAATACTGGGACGCTCGGTCACCTGAATCCGGTGGGCGGGGTCGTCCAGCGCCTGATAACAATAGCGGTAGGTGTCGCCACTGATGATCACCTGGCCGGGCAGCGCATTTTCCTGGAGGCGCTTGGTCAGGTTCACGGTGTGGCCGATGGCCGTGAACTCGCGCCGGGAAGCGCCGCCGACATTCCCCAGGGTGGCCTCCCCGGTATGGATTCCGATGCGGTAGTAGGGGATCGGCTGTTCGCCCAATTCTTGCGCGAGCACCGGGTAATCTTCGACCATTTCCAGCGCCGCCTGAATCGCCAGCCAGGCATGATCCTCGCTGGGATTCAACTGCGTATTGAACAACCCCATGATCTCGTTGCCCATAAACTTGTCGATGACGCCGTTATGATGGTGGATCGCTTCGGCCCCAACGGTCAGGTACAGGTTCAGCAGCTCCATGACCTCTTGCGGACGCAGATTCGCCGGAAACGAATGGAATGGGCGCACCTCGACAAAAAAGACCGTGATCACACGGCGCTCACCGCCCAGCGCCAACCCTTCCAGGCTCTGAATATTGTCCACCAGCGCCGGGGGCAGATAGCGGCGCACTACGTTCAGCGTCGCATCGCGCTTCTTGATCTCGGTCAGGTCATCCACGACGATGGCCACCCCTTCGGTGACCTCCTGGTTCTTGAGCGGGGAAAGCTTGAGGTTGAGATTCACCGGGCCGCGATCGGGCAGATCGGGGTTGATTTCGATCAATTCCTGCGAGCCGTGGTCGTAGATCAGGTTGAACAGATCTTTGGTCGGCTCATAGATGACCGGCAGCCTGTCCGCCAACGGCGATCCCATCACCTGGGAGAGCGGCACGCCCAGGATGCGCTCCGCCGCCATGTTATAGGTCGTGACCAGATCGCGCACGTCGGTCGTGATCACGCCGCTGGCGATGGAAGCGAACACGTTATCCATCAGTTCCTTCATGGCCGTGATCTCGCCCAGCGCCCGCTGAACCCGGTCGAACAACCGGGCGTTCTCCAGCGCGATAGCGGCCTGACTGGCGAAGGCGGAGAGCATCGACAGGTGTTTTTCGCCGAAAACGGCGTCTTTGATGCGGTTGTCCACGTAGATGATGCCGGTCACTTCATCCTTGAGCAGCAGCGGCGCGCACATGATCGAGCGCAGGGCGTGCATCATGACACTTTCGGTCGAGCTGTAGTTGGGATCGGCGAGGGCATTGGTCGTCAGCACGGGCTGGCCGGTCCGGGCGACCTCGCCTACGATGGTCCGGCTGATGATGAAGGCGCCTTCGTCAATGGTTTCGCGGTCCAGGTTGCGCGCGATCCGGAAGGTCATCTCGCCCGAATCTTCATCACGCAGCACGATGTAGCCGCGCTCCGCCCCGGTCAGGGCGATCACGGTATCCATCACTTCGCGGAGCACCTGGTTGGTATCGAGAGAAGAGTTGATCAGCGCAGTCGTATCGGCCAGCGCCCGAAGCTGCTCCAGCTCGTCGGCGTCGTTCTTCAAGAGATTCGACAGGTTTTCGAGGGCGGTTTGGACATCTTTGAGGCCGCTCAGAGTGCCCGGAGGCAGACTCATGCCCCGTTGGCGGAGGATTTCGCGCTGTGCTCGCAGCGAGTCAACAAGTTCCTGAACGGACCAGGTCAACCGTTTGACCTGATCCGAAACGGTTCGACTCTGCACTGGACCTGCCATACCATTACGCTCCCGACTCGCCCATTCACAGATCATATCCTCTCCCCGTTGATTATACCCGGTTGGATCGGTCAGGCAAAACCAGGCTGCACTCATCATTGACCGAAGGTTAATCGTTTAATGCTTCTAGCAGTGTCCGACAAACCGATTTATAATAAGGCTAGTGCTTGTGAAAACAGGGGTCTGTTGGGAGTCGCAAAGTCCCCGCGGTCTCGTTATAGATTTCGTAGTTTTTGGAGGGAACACAGCTATGTCTAAGCGTCTTTTGTCCTTGTTGATCGTTGCCGTGTCGCTCATGGCGCTGGTGGCTCCGGCCTTTGCGCAAAGCAAACCAACGGGAGATTTCGAGATCTTCTCGTGGTGGGCGGGCGACGAAGGCCCGGCGCTCGAAGCCTTGATCGCCAAGTACAACGAACTGTATCCCGATGTGAACGTCATCAACGCGGCGGTCACGGGCGGTTCCGGGGTGAACGCCCGCGCCGTGCTCAAGACCCGGATGCTCGGTGGCGACGCCCCCGACACCTTCCAGGTTCACGCAGGTCAGGAACTGATCGGGACCTGGGTGGTCGCCGACCGGATGGAAGACCTGACACCCTTGTTCCAGTCCGAAGGCTGGATGGACAAGTTCCCCCAGGGCTTGATCGACCTGCTCAGCTACAACGGCGGCATCTGGTCGGTCCCGGTGAACATCCACCGCTCGAACGTCCTGTGGTTCATCCCTGCCAAACTCCAGGAATGGGGTGTGCAGGCCCCGGCGACCTGGGATGATTTCCTGAGCATGTGCCCCACCCTCATGGATAAGGGCGTGACTCCGCTGGTCGTCGGCGAAAACTGGACCGTCAACCACCTGTGGGAAAACGTCGCGATCTCTGAACTGGGCGCGGATGGCTGGAAAGCCCTGTGGGCTGGCGAGAAGAACTGGACCGATGCCGACGTCGTCGCGATGTGGGACAAGTTCGGCAAGATTCTCGACTGCTCCAATATCAACGAAGATGCCGCGACGCTCTCCTGGCAGCAGGCGACCGACAAGGTCATCGACGGTACCGCCGCCTTCAACGTCATGGGCGACTGGGCGATGGGCTACATGGTCACCACCAAGAAACTCGAACCCGGCACGGGCTTTGGTTGGGTCGCGGCCCCCGGCACCACCGGCATCTTCAACATGCTGTCGGACTCGTTCGGCCTGCCCAAGGGCGCCAAGAACGTCGATGCGACCAACGCCTGGTTGAAGCTGCTCGGCTCGAAAGAGGGCCAGGACATCTTCAACCCGCTCAAGGGTTCCATCGCCGCGCGTCTGGACAGCGACCTGACCCTGTACAACACCTACTCGCAGGCCGCCGCCGCGGACTGGCAGTCGAACGTGATCGTGGGCAGCATGGCGCATGGAGCTGCCGCGCCGGAACGCTTCACCAGTGAATTCGGCACGATCATGGAAATCTTCCTGACCAGCCGTAACAGCCAGGCCGCCTCGAACGCCGCTCAGACGATTGCCATCCAGGCCGGGATCATCAAGAAATAGGCCATCGTTAGTTCAGGGGATCGTAGGTAGAATCACGAGGTCCCTGCTGGTTCGCCGGTAGGGACCTCGTGTAGTTTTGGGGCTGGAGTTCGCAGCCCAGGCCGTTATAGGGGAGGTGCGATTATGCAGTCTGCTGCTGCGAGGCGGAGGCCGGGTCTTGTCACGCGGATCAGGCGCATCCAACCAGACCGGGTCTACGCCTTTCTAACCATCCTGCCATCCATTATCTTGCTCGGTATTTTCGTTTACGGGTTCATCGGACAAACTTTTTATTGGTCGCTCACCGACTGGGCGGGGATGGAAGCTCACCCTCAAAAGAATTATATCGGGCTTGACAATTACAAGATGCTCTTCGGCGACGCGACGACGATCCGCTTCCGCCAGGAATTGGTCAACACGTTCTTCTTCACGCTTTTCTTTCTGAGCGGATGCCTGGTGCTGGGTTTCGTCCTGGCCGTGCTGCTGGACCAACACGTGCGCGGCGAAGGCATCTTCCGCACGATTTTTCTATTCCCGATGGCGCTCTCCTTCGCCGTCACCGGGACGATCTGGCGCTGGCTGCTCGATCCCAAAGGCGGCATCAACCGGCTGCCAACGGCGCTGGGGGCAGATGCCTGGCAGTTTCGCTGGCTCAATGACCGGCAAGCCTATACCTTCAACTGGCATGAAGTGCCGCTGACGACGACCGGGCTGATTCTGCTGATCTTCGCGCTGATTCTTTTTCTGAGAATACGGGGCCGAAAGTATCTGGCGACCATCTACCTGGGCGTGCCGATGACGCTGTTCGTGCTGTGGATGTGGTCGGACTGGCTCACCTGGAACGGCGCGGGCAAGTCCGAGATGCACGGCATGTTCAACTGGGCCAACGTCCCGCGCTACGTTGGGGCGATGATCCTGATCGGGCTGCTGGTGTTCTTGATCGCGCAGGTGTGGCACGGCAAGCGGCGCGGCGCGGTGATGGTGAGCATTCCGACGGCGCTGGTACTGGCCTGGTACGTCAGCAATGGGCCGGACAAGTTCCCCAACGTGCCCTACCCTGAAAGCTACGGCTTCAACGTGGCGCTGATCGGCCTGATCGTCCCGGCCATGTGGCAGATGTCGGGATACACGATGGCGATGTACCTGGCCGGAATCCGGGGTATTCCCGAAGAACTGCGCGAAGCGGCGCGCGTCGATGGGTGCAACGAGTGGCAGGTCTATACCCGGATCGTGCTCCCCATGCTGCGCCCGATCACGCTCAGCGCGGCCATCGTGCTCGGCCACATCTCGCTCAAGGTCTTCGACCTGATCTTCGCGATGGTCGGCATCGACTATTTGCCGGTGAGTGTGCCCGGCGTACAGGTCTACTACACCATGTTCCGCAGCAACCGGTTTGCGGTAGGAAGTTCGATTGCGATGGTGCTGCTCGTCATGGTCGCCTCGGTGATCATCCCGTACCTGATCACGTCTTTGCGCTCCGAACACGAGCTGTAGGAGAGAGCGACAATGAACTTCATCATCGAATGGGTGATCTTCGGGATCTTGATCGGCAGTTTGGGGACGTACCTGCTCTATTCGTCCCGCAAACAAGACGCCGAAACCGGCGCGCTGGTGGGAGCCGTGGTGGGCGCTATCGGCAATCTCGTGCTGCTGATCCCGCTGTGGGCGTATATTCTCACGCAGAAACGCTATTTCGGCGTTTCAGCCGCCGCCGGAGAAGCGGCAGTGGTACCCGCGGCGGCTGGCACGTTCGGCGGGCGGCCCACATCGCCGGTCATGCGCCGGGCCGGGCGCGCGGCGCTCTATCTCTTCCTCCTCCTGATGACGCTGATCTACCTGCTGCCCGTTTACACGGTAGTCACGACCAGTTTGAAGACCCGTGACGAAGCAGGCAACTTGAACCAGGTCTGGGATCTCCCCTCCAAGATCAACTGGGACAGCTACTCCGTCGCGCTGGACGAACTCGGCCCCAAGCTGCGTAACAGCTTCATCCTGACCATAACGGCCACGATGCTGTCGGCAGCCCTGGGATCGATGAACGGCTACGTGCTGTCGAAATGGAAATTCCCCGGCGCTAACCTGGTGTTCGCCTTGATGCTGTTCGGGATGTTCATCCCCTACCAGAGCATCCTGATCCCGCTGTTCGAGTTCATCCACAACATCAAGCTGGGCGGCACGCTGTACGGCCTGATCATCGCCCACGTGGTGTACGGGCTGCCGATCACGACCCTGATCTTCCGCAACTACTACACGGAAGTGCCGACCGAGATGCTGGAAGCCGGGTCCATCGACGGCGCGGGCTTCTACGGCATCTACCGCTGGATCGTGTTCCCGATCTCGCTGCCGGGCTTCGTGGTGGTGATCATCTGGCAGTTCACCCAGATCTGGAACGAGTTCCTGTTCGCCGTCACGCTGACCAACCAGAAATGGCAGCCGATCACCGTGGCCCTGGCGCTGCTCTCCGGCGGCGAGGCCGTGGCCTGGAACCTGCCGATGGCCGGAGCGGTCCTGGCGGCGCTGCCGACTCTCTTCGTGTATATCGTGTTGGGACGCTACTTCATTCGCGGGCTGCTGGCTGGCTCCGTCAAGGGCTAGCCGGGTTGCTATTCCCCACAAAGAACAGCGCCGGAGCGTCAGGTTTCTGTCGACTCCGGCGCTGGTTATTCAGCGGCCTTCTTCGAGGTTTTACGTTTGGTGGGCTTC
>CAYRWY010000336.1:0-6547 GCA_964427955.1 uncultured Anaerolineaceae bacterium | reverse complement strand
CATCCAGGTCCAGACCGCCCAGGACGATCCGCAAGATGCGGCAAGCTGGCACGTGATCACGGAGTCCACGCCCATCGCCGAAGGGGATCGCATCCGCACGGGACACGGCGGGCTGGCCTATCTGACCTTCTTCGAAGGGGTGGAGAGCGAAATCCTCGCGAACACCCAGATCACGGTCGGCAAATTCGAGGTCAGCGACGCGACCGAGACGACCTACCAGATCACCCTGCAAGTGGCCGTCGGCGACGTCCACAACCAGATCGACCAGGTGCTCAATGCCGGGTCGCACTACGAAATCTACACCCCGGCAGCGGCGATCACCGTGCGCGGCACCAATTTCTGGAGCAGCGCCATGCCCTCCGGCGAGGCGGGCGTCGATACGCTGTCCGGACTCGTCCAGGTGTATGGGATCGACAACAATGGCAAGCTGACCAGCCCGGTCGGCGTCGGCCCCAACCAATCGCTGGAAATCGACAACCAGGGCAATCCCGGCCAATCGGGTCCGCTGGAAGAGACGCCGCAGTACCCGCCCAGCGCGCCCTTAGCCCCGGCCACCTGCGGTAACGCGATCTGCGAAGCGGGCGAGGAATCGACCTGCGCGCTGGACTGCCAGACCTTCCCGTCCTGCGGCGACAAAATCTGCCAGACCGACCTGGGCGAAGGCCCCGTCACCTGCGCGGTGGACTGCGTGCCCTCGTTCCGCACCTTCCCGCCCATCGAGGACAGCGGCGCGCCGACCGTCCAGACCACCGGCCAACAGTGCCAGGTCCAGACCGACCAGCGCAACATCAATATTCGCGTGGGACCGGGCTACAACCGGGGTATCTACGATTTCCTGCCGCCCAACAAGCCCTATAACGTCATTGGCGAGAATCAGGCCAGCGACGGCTCGAACTGGTGGCAGATCGAGTATCCGGGGGCCGCGCAAGCCTGGGTCGATCAGCAGGACGTCACGGCGACGGGCGACTGCGCCAACATCGGCGAAGCCGCGGCGCCGCCCATCATCTTCGCCCAGCCGACGGCTGCCCCGGTCGCGACGACCGCTCCTGGCCAGCCGACGCCGACCTACGCTCCGATGAGCATCTCGTTCTACGCCGACGATTACGCGGTGTATCCCGGGGGATGCACGACCGTCCATTGGGACGTCGAGGGGATCAAGCAGGTGTATTACCAGAACCAGGGTGTGACCGGACACGAATCGCGCCACGAGTGCATCCGCGTCGATACGACCTTCACCCTCAAAGTCATCACCCTGGACGACCAGACGATCATCAAGACGATCACGATCAAGGCCGATTACAGTCTCGATTAGGATCGCGCTGAGCGTCCGTTGACGGCGCTCCCCACTCATCGCTATAATACTCCCACGCACGACGCCTCATCAGCGTCGTGTTTGTGTGTCATCTGGGAGTGAGGAGAGTGTCGGGTGGACGAGCACCGTTACCCGTTTGACCTGTCGGTCGTTCTGCCGGTCTTCAACGAAGAAGACAACGTGCTGCCGGTTCACGAGGAACTGGTCGAGGTGCTGCGCGGGCTGGGACTGCGCTACGAGATCATCTACGTGGACGACGGAAGCCGCGACTCCAGCCGGGACAAGATCACCGCCCTGGCCGAGCAGTCGCCGGATACCGTGCGCGCCGTGCTGCTGCGCCGCAATTTCGGGCAGACTGCCGCGATCCAGGCCGGGATCGATCACGCCAACGGGGCCATCATCGCCCTGATGGACGCGGACCTCCAGAACGATCCGCACGAGATCCCGGTCATGCTCGGCCTGATGGACCAGGAGGGCTACGACCTGGTGAGCGGCTGGCGCAAGAAACGCCAGGATTCGACGATCCGCAAACTGCCGTCGAAGATCGCCAACCGGCTGATCTCCCGCGTGACCGGCGTCCACCTGCATGATTACGGCTGCACCCTCAAGACGTACCGCCGCGAAGTGCTGGATCATGTCCGGCTGTACGGGGCGATGCACCGCTTCATCCCGGTGCTGGCCAACGCCGCCGGGGCCAAGATCATCGAGCGCCCGGTCAACCACCGCGCGCGCATTCACGGCAAGTCCAAGTACGGCATCTGGCGGACGATCAAAGTCCTGCTGGACCTGATCACAGTCACGTTTCTGACCAAGTACAACACCCGCCCGATGTACATCTTCGGCGGGATGGGCTTCATCCTCTCGGTGTTGAGCACGATCTGCATCCTGGTGATGATCGTCAGCGGGATTTTCGGCGGCGGGCTGCTGTGGCATTCGCCCTGGCCGGTGCTGGGGGCGCTGTTCGGCGTACTGGCCGCGCAGTCGGTCCTGCTGGGGCTGATGATGGAAATGCTGATGCGGACCTACTACGAGGCGCAGGGCAAGGGTCCCTACGCAATCCGGCGCGTGATCAACGGGCACAAGCACGTCCCGCTGCCCGTCACCGACGACGATTCAAACTAAGAACATTCAACGCAGAGCGCGCGGAGAACGCAGAGGGTAAAACTTGTTTTTCTTACTCTGCGCTCTCTGCGGTCTCTGCGTTGAGATGGCTTTTTAGCTCAGGACGAAGTCGATGCGCAGCTTGGCGCAGAGCGCCTCGGCTTCCGCGCGCGTCAGCACACGATAGCGGGGATGGTAGGTCGTCTCGTAGGCCGGGGAATGGTGCACCGCGGGCCAGGCTTCGCGCTCGCGCACCCGGCTGAACAACACCACCTCGTGCCGGTCGAAGCGCCGGGTCCAGGCCGCTCCCGCCGCGCACGCCGCCGCGAACACCCCCCAGCGCCGCGCCATCAGCGCCGCATCCGGGCGCACCTGCTCCGCCGAGCGCACGAACGCGTCCAGCAGCGGATTGACCTTACCGCCCTGCTCCAGGTAGGGACGCAGATACAACCGCACGATCTGCCCGTCCGGGTGGATGTTCTCGATCAGCGGCTCCTGGGACGGCGGGACCAGCAGCGCCACTTCCTGTTCCAGCCATTCGCGCGCCGCCTTCTTGCTGGCAATGGCGTGACCGGGGCCAAAGGTGGCCTGGTGCAGCAGCTTGTAGACGTCCAGCAGTTCGGACTGCGGATAGCGCGCCACATGGGTCTGAATCAACGCGCTGATTTTTTCATCGCTCATCGTGATCCTCCTCACTCAAACACCGGCTGACCCAGGCCCGCACCCGCGCCACGTCCGCCGCGGGATAGGCATAACCGAGGGTGTGCGCGGTCTCGACCGCCAGCCAGCCGAACAGATCCATCGTCTCGAACAGCGCACGCCGCAGGGCATCCGGCTCGTAACCGCCGAACGCGCCGCGCAGCCCGTCGATCACGCGCGGATCGGCCCATTCTTCCAGGAATCGACCGCCCAGCCAGGTCTCGTAGTGGGCGTGCCACGTGATCAGGCGCAGCAGGCACTCGCGCTTCAAATAATGGTCGATGCAGCCCAGCGCCGTCCACCATTCGCCGCGCCGCAGCTTTTTCGCCGACCAGATGGTATGGTACCAGAAGTCATTGACCAGATTCAAGAAGGTCGGCTCATCAGGCGGCAGCGCAGGGGGAAGCGCAGGCAGCGGATGGGCATTCGCCGCCAGCACGCCGTCCTTGTCCAGCACGATCCGGACGCCGTGCCGGACGAAATCCAGATCGCCGGGGCCGGGACGCATGAACCCGGCCTGCGCTTCGACCGGCAGTGAGATGAAGTCCACGTCCAGCGCCCCCTCGAACATCACGCGGCGCTCGCGGGGCGTGCCGTCCGGCTCATATTCGAGAAAAGTCAGCCAGTGCGGGGCCAGGACGTCCAGCCACGCGGTATCGGCCAGGAAGCGCCGCGGGGACGAGGTGAAGAAAACCAGATCGAGGTCGGACCAGTCGTCCGCCGGGTGATCGGTCCGAGCGCGCGAGCCGATCACGACCGCCGCGCGCAGATCGGGCTGGGTCTCCGCCCAGGCGACGAACCGGGCGAGAAGCTGCTCATAGCGGTCGCTGGTGGGCGTCATGGCTGGCGCTCCCGCAGGCCCAGCCGCTCGACCATCACCGCGCGCCCCGGCCATTCCTCGCGCAGCAGGCCGTAGTACAAGCCGTCCACCCATGCGCCCTGGCTGCTGCGGCGGTCCAGGCGGCGGGAGCCTTCCCGCGTGAAACCGCATTTTTCCACCTGGCGCTGCGCCCGGACGTTATCGCCGCGCGTGGTGAGGAACAACCGCCGCAGATCGAGCCACTCGAAAGCGTACTCCACGATCAGCAGCATGGCGTCCGATCCGTAGCCCCCGCCCCAATAGGCCGGATCGCCAATCCCGGCACCGACTTCGGCCACCCGCGGGTAGATCTGGACGTCACGCAGAAGAAAGATGCCGATGGGCTGACCCTGTTTCGTGGTCACGCCCCACTGAATGCGCCGCCCGGCGTCGCGCTCGGACTGCCGCTCCTCGCGCCTGGCCCGGATCGCCGCGCCCGTTTGCAGCGCGTCCATGCCCCACCATTCGTGCAGCGGGCCGTTCATCCATTCCTGCTCGTGCGCCTCGAACCGTGCCCCATACGGCACCAGATCGACCAATACGCCCTGTAACATAAGATTCCCTCATTTGTGCAGGCACCAGACCAGATCTATACATTACCAGCCGGGAGGGTTCCTCACCAGGGGAATTGGCGGTGAGGATGGTAGCGCGGTGGAAATGTCGATAGCGGCTGGCGGCGCCACCCCATGAGGACGGAACACCAGTGCGTCAGGTTAAGGTTTTGTGAGGCAATCACTGCCTTGTCCCGGCCTCCCCCCCCGGCCCCTCTCCATTCAAAAGCGCAATGGAGAGGGGTTAGGGGTGAGGCCGGGATGAAGCGCATAGGGTCCTACTTGATCACTTTCAGCGGGATGGTCTGCTTCTGCGCCAGCAGCGACATGCTGACCTGCGCGGCCACCGTGCGAGCCAGCGCCAGGAATGCCTGTCCCGCCGGAGAGGAGGGATCGTCCGCCACGACCGGATGCCCGGCATCGCCGCCGATGCGCACATTGGCCATGAGCGGCACCCGGCCCAGGAACGGCACGCCGCGCTCTTTCGCCAGCGTCTCGCCGCCGCCCTCGCCGAACAGGTCGCCCGACATATTCTCGATCACGCCCAGAATCGGCACGTTCAGTTTTTCGAACATCAACAGCCCGCGCCGCGCATCGTCCACCGCCACGCTCTGCGGCTGGGTCACGATCACCGACCCGGTCAGCGGGACGGACTGCGCCAGGCTGAGCTGGGCATCGCCGGTGCCGGGCGGCAGGTCCACCACCATGTAATCCAGGTCGCCCCAGGCCACGTCGCTGAAGAACTGCCGGATCGCGCCGTGCAGCATCGGGCCGCGCCAGATCACGGGGGTGTTGGGATCGGCCAGAAAGCCCATACTCATCACTTTGAGGCCGAACGCCTCGACCGGCACGATTTTCTTATCCGGCGTGATCTGCGGCTCGTCGAAGCCCAACCCGACCATCTTGGGGATGTTCGGCCCCAGGATGTCGGCATCCATCAAACCGACTTTGGCACCGCTCTGCGCCAGCGCCGCCGCCAGGTTGACCGAGACGGTGCTCTTGCCGACGCCGCCCTTGCCGCTGGTGACGGCGATGATGCTGCGGATCGGCATGTCGAGACGGCCAAAGATCCGCCCATCGGTCGGGACGTTGGAATCCCACTTGATGTCCACCCCGGTGATCCCGTCCACGCGCACGACGGCGTCTTTGGCGCGCTGGTAGATCACGTCTTTCAAGGGGCAGGCAGGGGTCGTCAGCACGACGGTGAAATGGGCCACGCCATCGCCGGTCACGGCGAGGTCGCGCACCATCTTCAGAGAGACGATGTCCCGGTGCAGTTCCGGTTCGATGACGGTGCTGAGGGCGGCCATCACCGCCTCGTGCAGTTTGTTATCGCTCACTCAAAACTCCTCTTGGTTTCAGGCCGGCTTTGTCAGTCGATCGTTTGCCGCTGATCGATTCAACGGTGATACCCCACAGCCGGGTGCGGGCCAACGACTGGGGATTGAACTGGTCGGCTTCGGTCCCGGCATAATGCTGCACAATCTGGTTGAGCGCGTGCTGCTTGCGCTCCGGATCAGTAATTTCCGCTACTGTTCCAAACCCGATTACGCTGTAAAATGAAATGGTCCATTGGCAGGCGCTGTGCTCGTGCGGGACGACGCGCACGTCGTGCTCGAACTCGAAGCACACCTGGGCATTGGACGCCATATAATCTATTTTCATGCCTTCGGTCGCGGTGTGAAAATAGATCACCCGCCCGTCGTAACCGAACGAGACGGGTACGATATAGGGCCGGTCGCCGCTGCTCAGTCCTACCCGGCAGACGTCGGCCCGCGCGATGATCTGGTCAATCTGGCTGCGATCCCGGATTTCTTTTTCTGTGCGCCGCATCAACGAGCTTTCCGCAATGAGTCGTGACCCGAACACGCAGATTATAACGCATTCTACCGCCGCCGTGATGATTCATTTCGAGACCACGACTACGTATATGATGCTGTTGGCGAACGACGTGCCAGAGCCTACCTCACCCCCCCGGCCCCCTCTCCGAGGGCGGCGAGGGGGAGCACGGGCAAGTCCCCTCTC
>CAYRWY010000335.1:0-6586 GCA_964427955.1 uncultured Anaerolineaceae bacterium | reverse complement strand
CTTCTACACCCCGGCGGTGAGTTGGGCCTACAACAGCGGGGCCCGCGTCCCCGCCTACGATCCGGCGGCAGCGGACGCCCTGCTTGACGACGCCGGACTGCCGCGGGGTGAGGGTGGCGTGCGGCTGCGGCTGGAGCTGCTGTATCCGTCCGGCTTTCCGTGGCCGGACCTGGGCCAGGTGCTTCAGCAGCAGCTTCAGGCCGTCGGGATCGAGATCACGCTCGAACCGGTGGAATCCGGGGTGTGGGACGAGCGCGTCAAGACCGCCCACGACTTCGACCTGACGTTGATGGACGGCTCGCAAGGCCCGGACCCACACAATATGCGGATGCGCTTCGGGACGGACGGGCGGCAGCAGGTCATGGGCTACAGCAGTCCCACCCTGGACGGGTTTCTGCGGCTGGGCGCAACCAGCACTGATCTCAGCGCCCGCGCGGCGGCGTACTTCGCGGCCCAGGCGATTCTGGCGCAGGATCTGCCCATCGCGCCGCTGGCGGAAAACGTCAAGGTGATGATCTGGCGCGAAGGATTGATCGGCTGGCCCTGGACCGAGGGACGCGGCCTGGTGACCTTCAACGATTTCAGCCTGGTGCAGATGCCGGGCCGGTGATGGGGATTTACTGAGGCTCGCCTAAAAAACTAAACTTTTGAGGCCCACTGTTGACCTCACCCCCCGACCCCCTCTCCAATCATGCTGGAGAGGGGACTTTTCCGGCGTGGCAAGAGTCCGTAGTGCTTGAGGTGGGAGGCATGAGTGGTTGATCGAAGAGTAGCGGCGCGGCTGCACCAGCCGTTGAGCAGCGTGCGGGGATAGCCGAATGCGTCCCATCACCCAGATCCTCTGGCGCGACTGGCCCCTGGCCGTAAAGCTGACGGTGATCACCATCGTGCTGACGGTCGCGCCATTGGTCGTCGTGACCTATTACAACACCCAACAGCAAGAATCCGCGCTGCTCGATGCCTCGCGCCACACCAGCTACCAGCGCGCCCAGGCCACCGCCCTGGCAATCCAGGCCATCATCGACCGGCACCGCGGGGATATCCAGGCGCTGGCCGGGTGGCTGGCCCGCCAGTCGTATGACCTGGATCAGCCTGCCGACCAGGCGGATCTGAGCGCGATGCTCCACCAGACGCGGCAGTCGTTCGACTTCTACGCCCTCCACATCCTCAACAGCAGCGGGAGAGTGATCGTCTCGACCGATGCCGCGCTCATCCGCCGGGACATGATCACCGACCTGGCGTTTCGTACGGCAGCATCCGGCGAGGTGTACGTAGGTGACGTGTTCATCTGCCCGTGGTGCCGCGTGCCTGTGATCAGTTTTTCGGCGCCGGTGCACAACATCGACGGCGGGCTGTGGGGCGTCGTCATCGGATGGGTGAACTTCAACGCGATTGACCAACTGGTGAGTCTGGATAGCGTCTTCGCCGGACAGCAGGGCTATGGGATGCTGTGGGATGCGGACGGCATCATCCTGGCCGGGGGCGGCAGCGTCCACCGGCGGTTGACGCCGCTGACTCCCCTGCCGTCGGACGTGACGCAAGAGATCGTCGCCGCGCAGCGGTTTGGCGCTGAAACGGAAGCCCTGTTGTCCCTGGCGAGCCACGAGACGGCCATCCTGGATCGCTCGCGAATGCTGCTTTACGACGCGACCGCGTCGCCATTCGTGCGGGTCACCACCTCGGACCGGCATGTCATGTCCACGGTGATCGTGCCCATGACCCAACAGCGGTGGTTGTACGGCATTTCGATCCCCGAATCCACCCTGCTGGACGAGGTCAGTCACGAGCGGGGCAATACCTGGCCTGCGGCGGTCGTCGCCGCGTTGATCGCCGTCATCACCGGCCTGCTGCTGGCGAAATCCATCGTGGACCCGGTGCACGCCGTCGCCCACGCGGCGCAGGCGCTGACTGCCGGGCTGTGGGTGGGAGAAATCGACACGCGGAGCCGGGACGAGATCGGCCAACTGGCCGCTTCGTACAACACCATGTCCCGCTCGCTGGAACAACGCACGCGCGACCTTTCGGCCAGCGAACGACGCTACCGCGCCATCGTGGAAGATCAGACCGAACTGATCTGCCGCTACACGCTGCCAGACGGGATTCTGACCTTCGTCAACGAAGCCTACTGCCGCAACTTCGAGAAATCGACCGAGGAACTGATCGGCACCCCCTTCTTCACCCTGCTCGCCCCCGAAGACCGCCAACCGGTCGCGCAGCGGATCGCCAGTCTCAGCCCCAACCACCCGATGAACACGCTCGTCCTCCAGGTGTTCATTCCGCACCTGGGCAGCCGGTGGCAGGAGTGGACCAACCGTCTGATCGTCAGCCAGAATGAGGCCAACGTCGAGATTCAGGCCGTCGGGCGCGACATCACCGAGCGCAAGCGGGCCGAGATCTCGCTCCAACAAACGCTGGCGCGCGAGATAGAACTGAACGAGGTGAAAGCGCGCTTTCTGTCAGTAGCCTCCCACGATCTGCGCGGCCCGCTGGCCGTCATCCAGTCCACGTCCGACCTGCTGCGAGTCTATGGTGACCGGCTGTCGGAAGAAAGCCGCCTGGCCAAGTTTGAGAAGATTCAGGCGAACGTCCGGCACATGACGGAGATGATCAACGGCGTGCTGCTGATCAACCGGGGCGAAAGCGGCAAGCTCGAATGCCACCCGGAAGAGATCGATCTCCAGGTGTTCTGCCAGGACGCCATCGACGAGTTGAGCCTCACCACCGGCCAGGATCACCACTTCGACTTCACGCTGGAAGGCACCCCCGCCGCCACCAGCCTTGATCCGGTGCTGCTGCGGCACATCGTCGATAACCTGCTCTCGAACGCCGTCAAATACTCGCCGAGTGGCAGCGCGGTGTTTCTGACGCTGGGGTTTGATGACGGGCAGGTACGGCTGACGGTGCGCGATCAGGGCATTGGCATTCCGCCGGGCGACCAGAAGCAGCTTTTTTCGACCTTCTACCGGGCCAGCAACGTCGGCCACACCCCCGGCAACGGGCTGGGGCTGGCCATCGTCAAACAGTCGGTCGAGGCGCACGGCGGCTCGATCCGGTTCGAAAGCCGCGAGGGCGAGGGGACGACCTTCACCGTGTCGCTGCCCGCCCAACCGGCGGCGTGATGGACACGGAATGCATAGCAAGGAGCAGAACGGTATGAACAGCGGATCGCGCACTCGAAACCGCCTGTGGGGACTTTTCGGGGGCCTCGTCACGGGGAACTGCCTGATCATCCTGACGCTGCTGCTGTTGGTCACGAACGATGGTACCAACCAACGCCTGACTCCCAACGAAATAACCAGCACGTCGGTGGTAGCGACCAACCATGCGTTGGAGCAGCAGTATTACGCCACGCTGACGTCGCTGGCCCTGATCGATCAGGCTACGCGGACGCAAATCTGGATCGAGGAGATGACGGCCACCGCTGACCAGCAGGCCCGCGACTGATTCGACGGACAGACGATGGGAATTGGCGCGATTTGACACCTGAGGGACAGGGCGATCCCCGTATTGGTGGGGTTTAACAATTTCCGGCCTCACCCCCGGCCCCTCTCCGAGGGCGGCGAGGGGAGACGAACGGGACTTTCTCCCCCTCTCCTGCGGTTGGAGAGGGGGTCGGGGGGTGAGGTCAATCACCGCGCATCTTCATAAACCCAGGCACGGCGGACGCGCGCCAGCAGATTACTGCCCGCGGATCGTGATGTCGTATTTCATGTCCCAATACGCCTCGACGTCGAGCAGGTACATCCCGCCCTGCTTCGCCACCAGCGTGTGGGTATGGTCGGAATAGGTGTCGTAATCGCCGATCAGGAACCCGTCGGGACCGTAAATTTTCAGGTAGGGATAGTCGTCCGATTTCAGCTCCACGCTGATAACCTGGCCGGGAGCGAGCGTCAGGCTGTAGAGGTCCTGCTGATCATCCTCGCTGGTGAACGAGCCGCTGAAGGTCTGCCCCACCAGCAGCGCCGCCTCGATCATATCCGGGCTGCCCACCAGGAAGTTATCGGACTGGTCGAGACTGCGATACGTCGCGGGCAGCGCCACCGCCGCCAGGCTGGCCGCGTTGATCTGGTCGATTTCCAGGCTGTAGTTCACGTTCAGCGTCAGGTTGGTGACCTCGGCGCTGTCATTGAACAGCTTGGTGTCCACGACCAGCGCCAGCGTGCCTTCGGTCTTGTGCAGATACGAGTCATCCACGCCGATCCACTGCGTCATGGTGAACGACGAATCGCTGATCAGCAGTCCCGCCGTCATCAGGACGAATTTCACCTGGGTTTCGTTGAGGTTGTTCAGCGCCTCGGCGTCCGTGCCCAGTTCGGTCAGCGCGGGGTTCTGGAGCACCTTCATCACCACCGCCGGGAGATCGGGATCGTTCAACAGCCCTTGCAGGTCGAAGGTCGTGGTGAAGACCGCCATACGCTGGCCCATCGCATCGACATCGTCGCCGCGCACGGTGGTGATGTACTGGCTGATCAGGGTGTACAATTCCTGGTAGACGCCCTGCAATTCGGACGCCTGCGCCAGCGCTTGCTGGACCTCTTCGCTTTGCAGTTGGGTGATCAGATCGTCGATGGACTGGGCCAGGTCTGCGCGGTCGCTGGCGGTCATTTCGAGCTTGTCGCCGAACCAGGCTTCCGCGCCGTTGGGCGCTTCCATGCGGGTGTAGAGGGTGCTGTCCTTCACGATCAGATCGGAACTGAAGGACGTCTTCTCGCCGGGCGCATCGAAGACCAGGTGATCGATGGTCAGGTTCAGGCCGGTTTCGGCGATGATCCGCTCGATCAGGGCGCTGTCCAGGTGTTGCAGCAGCGCGATCACCGGCGCGAGATCGGCGGAGGTGCTCGCCAGGGGCAGATCGCTGGTCAGGGCCAGCAGCGTGGGCGGCAGCAGCACCGTACCCGATCCACTGCCTTCGAAGTTGACCGAGTCCGCAGGCCCGGCGTCCATTTTGAACGCGAACGACCAGGCCGGAAGGTTGAAGGACTGGATGCCGCTCTGCATGGCGGTCACCGCCTGGGTCAGGACGGCGCAGTCAGCTTCGCTCAACCCGTTGCAGTTCGCGGTCGCCCCCTCCTGGGCCAGCGCCGGCAGACCAGAGGCCACCAGCAGCGCGATCAGCGCCAGCAGTGAAAACAAGCGTAGAGAGTTTTTCACAGTCTATTCTCCTTGATTGGCTTTACTTGTACTTACGCGGGCCGGGTCGCGAGGTTGCAGCGGGGAAGACGGGCAGGCAAGCACCTGCCTCTCTCCGGCAGAGGGGAGAGAGGCAGGGATAACAGACATTACATACCCAGGCTGGCCTGCATCGCATCCAGGACAGGCTGAAGTTCTTCCATCGGCTTGAAGCTCTCAGGGAGGGTCACTTCGACCGGCTGGTTGACGTTGGCGATCTCACCGGCCACGTGCACTTCACCCGCAATCTTGCCGATTTCCGGCGAGAACAGCGACGCATCCACGGCGATCACCACATCCAGCTTGAGGGCGTGAATGATGCCATCGTCGGGGCTGATCGACAGTTCGCTGCTGATGGTCGTGCCCGCCAGCATCGGCTGCACGAAGGCGCTGATCATCTGGAGATCCGCGGGGGTCATCGCGGTGCCGGTTTCGCCGCCCGCCATGCCCATCAACTCGCCGATGGCCGGAGACGATACCAGCGCGACGACCAGGGCCGCCAGATCGATATTGGTCGTGAAGACGGCGACTTTCGCGCCGCCCACTTCGGCATCCGCGCCGCGCGTGGTGGTCACCGCGGTGCTCAAGTCCACGCCGTTCAACATCGCCATTGCGTCACCCATGCTGGAGGTATCCGCCGTGCCGCCCATCATGCTGGACAGGTCGCCCAGGCCCAGGCTCTGCAAATCTTCGGCGGTGATGTCCTTGCCATACCATTCGCCGTTGAACTTCACGAACCCCTTGGTCGGGGTGAGGATGACTTCCATCGCGAGCGGCTGAGTCTGGCCCTGCGACGTCATCGAGCCTTCGTCGATCACGAGATGGAGGGTGAAATCGGTCGGACCGGCCATCGCGATATCCGCGCTGCCCTTGGCATCCATCGCCACCGTCTGGTTGGCCGTCGTCATCGAGAAGCTCAGCGAATACGACGGCACGCTAAACGAGGTCACCCCCGCCAGCGTGGTCTGGGCACCGGTGAGAATCTGGCAATCGCTCTCGCTCAAGCCGCCGCACAGCGGGTTTGTCCCACCGCCCTGGGCAAAGGCTGTCAGCGCCGGCACCAGGGCCAGCACCCCGATCAAAACGAGAATGGGCATTACCCGCGCAAATTTTCTCATCTTCGAACGTTCTCCTTGTTTAGACGTTTTCTGACCTCTGATAGGCGCGAGAGGCACGATGCCTTCGCCTCTATGATCTAAAGTATATGAACGAACTGTGGAAATGGCAATGCTAAGAGCTTTAAAGAACCTGGAAAAATCTGCGATCAGGAGTGTAAAAATCAAGCGAGCGGCGAATAATGGCTCACTCGTAGGGGAGCACCCGTGGACAGACCGGGATTGAGAGCCGGGTGCAGCGGCGCCGCTCCCTTGAAAATAAGATTAAGCAGCCGAGACCAGCGGCTCGACAGTGACCCTAA
>CAYRWY010000334.1:0-6606 GCA_964427955.1 uncultured Anaerolineaceae bacterium | reverse complement strand
TGTAGCGGGCCATCTCGTTATTCCTCCTGAGTAGGAACTGCAAAGTGAATCTCGACACGTGGGTAGCGGGTGCGCTCGACCAGGCGCGTCTCCAGGACCGTGATTTTCGTGTAGCGGGTCAGACGGGTGGTTATCTGTGTCTGGAGCGCCTGGCCCTTGCGGGCGCGGTTGGGCCAGTAACCCGCCTTAATGGTCCAGGAATGGTCGCGGTGCTCGATCAGGGCGTCATAGCCAATGGTGACCAGGCTGAGCAGGCTGATGGTTTGCTTGCGCGTGAGTTTTTCGTACATGGTATACTCTCCTGTGGGTGGCGGGGCTGGCCTCGATCCAGCCCCGCTGCTTACGCCGTCCCCGGTGGGCGGCGTTTTATTTCTCGCCATCCTGCAGGTCAGGGCGGGGGTGGCGCTCGCTGAAGGTTTGCATCCACTCAGTGAGCCAGTGCTTGGCCTCGTGCTTGTCGAAGCCGAATTCTTCCATCAGGTACGGGGTGGCCCCAAACATGTTGGTGGCTCCGGACTCGCGCAGGGCGTCCAGGTAGTCGAAAACTTCGTTACGCAGGTCATTCTGGTTGTTCATTTGGTGCTCCTTTTAGCTGTGGGGGCGTTGCTGCCCCTCTCGTATCGTGACCACATGTTACGACACAAGGCGGGAGAAGTGAGGAGCGGAGCCGCCGGTCATTCGTGAGCAGGATGTAACATCCGCATCCCCGCCAGGTCGGGGGTTATGCTTCGTCGTCCGGGTGCAGGGCTTCGAAGCGGGCCTGCCAGTGCGCCCGGTCGGCAGGCGTCTCGACGGCATCGATGGCGGCCAGGAGATCGTCGCGCCGCTGCTGCAACCGCCAGCCAGAGTACAGCAGGTCGTACTGGAGCTTGCGCGCGTGATCCAGCGCGACAACGATCTCGCTCAGCAGTTCGGCAGCCGTCTCGCCGTCCAGGCCATAGCCCAGCGCATATTTGTACTGCTCGTCGTAGAGTGCCAGGGTGTGGTTGATCAGGTGCGCGACGACATCCTTGAGGGAGTCGCGCTGGCCGGGAGAAAGGGTTTCGAGATATTCGTGATCCATTGGGATACTCCTTGAAAGTAGGGGGCGGGGACGGCCACCCATCCCCGCCGGTGTTCGCTAGCGGCGCTTTCGCCAATCGGGGTGTTCCAGGTCGTACTGGAGGCGGTGGGCGTGATCCAGCGCGACTTGCTGCCAGCCGACCAACTCGGTGGCCGTATCGCAGTCCAGCCCGGCAGCCTGTGCCTGCGCGTAGAAGTCGTCGTGCAGTGTTTGGACGCGCGCCAGGTACTGCGCGTTGAGGGTCTTGAGCGCTTCACGCTGCGCGGGAGTAAGGGTTGCGAGATATTCGTCGTCCATTGAGAAGCTCCTTAGGTTGTGGGGCTGTCGTGGCCCGTCTCGTATCGTGACTGCATGTTACGACACGTCGCGACACAAGGGAGGAGCGGAGCCGCCGGTCATTCGTGAGCGGAATGTAACCACAAAAACTCCCGCACGCATCCCTGTGCGGCGGGAGTTTCATAGACCCGGCTCAGCTTATTCGAAGCTGGCCTGCGCAGCCAGCACCGCCGAGCAGGGGTAGTGGTCGTCGGTGACGGCTCCCACCTGCGCTTCAAGCTCGGCGCGAGCGGCAGCTTCGAGCGCTGCCCAGTTGGTGGAGATCTGCACTTCGAACTGGTAATGCCCGGTGTCGGTGTAGCGAGCCACCAGGCAGCGGCCCTGCCGGACGACGATCACCGGCATTTTGTCGGACGGTATACGGGGCGGTATCATCTGCTATGCCTACCTTTCAAGTGGTATGGGTAAAAGAAGAGGGGCGCTCCCCGGTCAAGAGATGCGCCCCTCTTTTTTGCTACGCGCCAGCGGCGGCTGGCTCCAGCGTGCGCGCGGCACGCTCCAGATGGACCGCCGGGTCGGTCTTCGACTCCAGCGGGGTGAAGAGATCGGGCCGGGCTTGGCGGCGCGCCTGACGCACCAGGTCGGGCATGGGATGGTCGGGGATGCCCAACTCACGGGCGCTGCGGGACGGCATACTGCCCGCCACCAGGTCGGCTTTGAGCGAAATCCCGACCTGGACCAGCGACTCGCGCATCCGGGTCGCGCTGGCCGGGCTGGCCGCGCCGTCTTCCGCTAGGCGCTCCAATTCAGTGCAGACCCGCTTCAATTCCGCATCCTCAGTGAAATTGAGCACGCGCACCTGGTCCACCAGGGTCTTGACGCGGCCCACCCAGCGCGGATGGACGCGGCCTTTGTCCTTAATCATCGACAGGCCATCGACCACCGCGCCGTAGACCAGCCCGTGAAGCTGCCCGGCGACGGCGTCCAGGGTCTTTTCGATGCGCTCCTGGCGCAGCTTCTTTTCGTGGGCGGCGACTTCTTCGGTGATGCGCCGCTCTCGCTGCAGGCGCTCACGCTTGACATCGAGGGCCAACCGGGCCTTTTCCCGTTCAGCTTCAATCTGGATGTCACTGAGTTGGGTCAGGCGGCGCTGCACATCGGCTTCCTGGCGGGCGATGTCTTCGAGCTTGGCAGCTTTCACCGCTTCATCCGGCGCTTCGACAAAGGCGGGGATGATGTCGAGGGCGAAGGAGAGGCGGATGTCGTCCGCCGTCGGGATACGGCGCACCATCGCGGCCAGGGTGGCGTCGAGCCACTCGTCGGGCGGCTGGACGTCGGCGGTCTTGGCGAAGCCGCTGTCCACGCGCCAGCGCACGATGGCCGACTCGCGGTAGACGCCCACCATCTCATCGACGATGGCATCGCGCTGGGCGGCAATCTGGCTCCCCAAAGCGAACCAGCGCTGTTTGAGGCTGGCCGTTTGCCAGGACGGCGGGGCATCCTTCTTGTGGTGCAGGTAGGCTCGCAGTTCCGCCGCCGGTTTTTGCTCAATCCACTGCCGGTATTCCTCGTAGACCTCCTTGGGCATCAGGTAGCCGAACATGGTCCGGTAGCTGAGAAAGTCCTGCAAATCGCGGGCCATCCGCTCCAGCATCTCCAACTCTTTGTGCAGGCGTTCGGGCAGCAGGCGGCGTGTGCCGGCGGTGTAGGCGCGGAAGGCGGCGGCGTCCAGACCGTACTCCTGGAATTCGGAGCGGGTGGCGGCGCGCCAGCGTCCGACGTGCAGCGTGACCTGGATCAGGCGGTCCATCACCAGGGTCCATTCGGGGCGAATCGAGCGAATAGAGTCAGTCATGATCGGGTTCTCCTAGAGGGTGCGCGCCTGGCGGGTGGCCGGGGCGGTGAGTTCGGCGAGGGGGGCAGTGGGTGCGGCAGCTTGCTGCTCAGCCAGTTGGCGGTAGTAGGGTGGGAGCAGGTCCAGGTCGTTGACCACGGCGAGGGCCGTGGCGATCTGGCTGTCGCGGTCCTTGCTGTTGACCCGCACCGTGCGCAGCGCGTGATCGAGATCATCTGCCGTCAAAGTGGTGTGGCTGTTTTTCTTGGCGACGGACCCGGCCTTGATGACGATGCGCTCGATGTCCGCGCCGGTGTAGCCGTCGGCGCGGCTGGCGGCGGTCATCAGCTCGCAGTCGAGATCGAGGCCATTCTTGCGGGCCATATTGGCGAACATCCCGGCACGTTCTTCCACCGACGAGGGTGGAAGTACCGCGACGATGGCATCGAAGCGTCCGCTGCGCAGCATGGCGGCGTCGAGCAGGTCGGGACGGTTGGTGGCCGCTAGCCAGACCACCTGGCCCCGGTGCGCGGTGTCGGCCATGAAGTTGAGCAGCCGCCCGAACACGTTCCGGTTGACGCCGCTGCCGTCCATGCCCTCCGACCGGCGAAAGGCCTGGTCGATCTCGTCCACAAACACGATGCAGGGCGTCAGGGCGGAGATGCCTTGCAGCGCGCGTTCGAGGTTGCGCTCGGACTCGCCGACGATGCCGCCCAGGATGTTGGCCATGCGGAAGTTGACGAAATTCACCCCGGCGCTGGCCGCCAGCTTTTTGGCCAGGTAGCTCTTGCCGGTGCCGGGCGGACCCGCCAGCAAGATGCCCATCGGCACGCCGCCGGTGTCGCCCGCTTTCATCGGCTCGACCACCTCGTCACGCAGGAACTGCACCAGGTAATCGAGCGCGGCGACGTCGTCCAGGCTGCCGGTGGCCTCTTCGGTTTCGAGCACGCCGCTGTACTGCGCGGCCATGCTCTCACGCTTGCGGGCGTTGATGCGATCAGCGGTGATCGGTTGTCCATTCAGCCGCGCCTGTACCACGATGTCCATCACGTGGACCTTGAGCAGCCCGGCGGTCAGGGCGGCGAAGCGCTGGGGCGTCATCCCGTCCGCCAGGGTGACGTCGGGATTGGTCGCCAGTCGGTCGTCGATGAAGGCGAGTCGGGCGGTGTAGTCGGGCGCCTGGACCTCGACCGGGTAGATCGCGTCGCGCAGCGGCTGCGCCAGGCTGGAGAGCGATGGGGCGATGAACAAGATCAGGGGCGGCTGCGCGCTGCCGCGCCAGAGTGGGTTACGCGCCCAGTTGAGCGCGAACTCCAGGGCGATGCGGTCGGGCAGCGCCGTCGCCCCGGCGATACTGCTGGCGGGGAACAAATCCCCGGCATACGGGAAGATGAGCGCCGCTTTGCGGCCCTGGGTGCAGGCCTGATCCAGCGCGGTGCCCAGCAGGGTGAGCGCCTGGACCGGATCGCGGGGCAAGGGGGAGTCGCCGCCGGTGGGCGGCGCGAACTTGGCCAGGGTAGGCGGCAGCGCGGGCGTGGGGGCTGCCGTCTGGGTCGTCAGCTCAGCGAAGAGCTTCTTCATGGTCGGCAGGGCGAAGGTGATGCCCTGCGCCAGGTCGTAGTGCAGGACCAGGTCGAACTGGGCTTCGACCAGCGTCAGGTCGAGCCAGGGCAGGACGTCGATCTCGGCGTCGGCGTAGTCGTGGACGCCCTGGCCGTGCAGCGCAAAGGCGTGCGCGACCGTTTCTTTGAAGGCCCGGGCCACTTTGAGCCAGAAGGGTGGTTGCATGGTGCTGATCTCTTTCGTTGGAAGGGGCGCAGCAGATGCGCCCCGGTGCATAGTAAAGGTTAGGCGCTGGTATGCTGATGCAGGTGCAAGGCTTCCAGGTCATGGCGGTGCGTCTCGACCTGGCCGGTGGGTTGGATGGCCGCGCCCTGGGCGTTGAGCGCCGTGACCAGCGCCTCCAGGGTCGTTTTTCCCGTCTCGAAATCACCCTCCTGGGTGATGAATTCGAGTCTGCCGTCCAGGTGCGCTTTCACCAGGATGCTGATCCCGGCGTTGATGGTGAACGCGAGGATTTCCGCACCATACCCGCCGCAGGTGGCGTTCTGGGGGTTCAGTCCCAGCGCGGCGCAGGCTTCGACGATCTGCGCCTGCACCTGCATCCCGGCGAAGGTCTGCGCCAGGCTGAAGGCGTGGTCCAGGTCGGCGCGATGGTGGTTGAGATCCGCCGTGCGCTCGTTGGACATCTCGATGGCGCAGCCGGTGAACTTCAAGCCCACCCAGTCTGAGCCGATGCCCAGCGCCCACTGGGGGCGGTACGCGCCTCCGGAGGGCCACCAGCCTTGGACCGGCAGGCCGTACTGCGCCAGCCAGGCGGCGAACTCCTCGCGGTGCTGCGGGTCGCGGGCGAAGTGGGCTTCGAAGTCGAAGGCGGTTACTGCGGTGAGCACGGCGATTCCGTTGCAAGGCATGGGGGCCTCCTAGCGAGTGGTGCCTGCGGATCGGGCCGCGGGCGTGAGGGTATACAAGCTGTACGGCAGGCGTTTGATTTTCCCCTCGGCTTCGAGAAAAGCAAGCGCGCGGTAGAGGCGGTTGAGCGGCAGCCCTGACAATTTCCAGAGATCGTTGGCGTGGCGTTTGCCGCGCCCAAACAGGCTGAGCAGGTTAGCCGCGTCGTCGTCTTTGACCGGCGGTTTTGCCAGGGGCTTGCTGCGGTGGGTTTCTGGCAGCGGCGTGGTGACACCGATCACAATCCGGGACCAGGTGTACGTCGTCGTTTTCGCGCGCGGCTCGATATTGACCGAGACCAGCGTCCAGCCATCCCCGCAGTCGGTTGGCGCGTTACGCGACGTCGTCTCGCGCGTTTCCGTGAAGTTCCTGGCGGCCACCCGGCGCTGCACCAGGTTGACCAGGGCGACCAGGTGTGCGGGCGAAAGCTGGCAGCCGAAGGTCTGCGCGTCCACCGGCGTGCCGCCCAGGTATTCGGTGATCGTCACGACGCCCTGATCGTGGTGAGCGACGTGGTAGTGCGCCCGGCGTCCGATCCCGATGCCGCCGGTGGTGGCGTCT
Source organism: uncultured Anaerolineaceae bacterium (assembly GCA_964427955.1). Lineage (GTDB taxonomy): Bacteria > Chloroflexota > Anaerolineae > Aggregatilineales > Aggregatilineaceae > JACRBK01. The sequence continues at coordinate 361 of CAYRWY010000334.1, read as the reverse complement.
TTCCAGGACCCGGCAGAGCGATGGCGGTAGACCATGTCGGCCAGGGTGCGATACAGGCGGCGCAGATCCCCGGCGGTGCGCGTCGGCGCGGGGTCGGGCAGCAGCCCGGCGATCCGGGGCGCGGCCAGCAAAAGCGTCTCGCTGCTGGCTGTCCAGAAGAACGGCGAACCGATTTGTGGTGTTTTGACGACCAGTGATATACTGGTGTCATCGATGAAGGTCATCAGAAGTTCCTTTCGGTGTCTTGGCGGGCGAGTGTTGCTGCACTCGCCCGTTGCATTGAGGCGCTGAAGCTTAACGGCCTTTGTCGTCCACTTTGGCCCAGACCTGGGAGGTGATAGCCCCTGTGTCTGGGTCAACG
>CAYRWY010000333.1:0-6618 GCA_964427955.1 uncultured Anaerolineaceae bacterium | reverse complement strand
TCACCTGCCGGACATCCGCGTGCATCGCTCCGAAAGCCAGGAATATCACGGCGAAGTGGCGAAATCGTACTACCAGCATACGGTACAGTTGGAATTGAGCAACTACAGCCAGAGCGAGGTCACGCTGGTGGTGTTGGATGGGTGGCAGCAAGAGGCGTGGAGTTTTGAGTTTTCCGCCGACCCCGTGCGCCAGCCGGACAACCTGCTGCGCTGGGAAGTGACGCTGCCCGCCGGGGAAAGCCAGACCATCACCTATTCGTTCAAGACGGAATACTAGCCGTTATGAGAGCACGCAGGGGCGGTTGATTTCCACACTGCCCCTGCCCCACGAGTGTCCAGAGTTTTCGCTCAGGTGGTTTCAAGGTAGAGGGGCAGCGACATCAAGACCTGGGTCCCAACGTGCAGACGGGATTCCAGGACCAGCGATCCGTGGTGCAGCTCGACGATGCCCTTCGCCAGCGTCAGGCCGATCCCGATCCCCTGCTGCTCGAGGCGGTGGCGGCCTACCTGGTGGAAAGGGTCGAAAACGCGCTCCACCTCGTCGGGGGGAATGCCGACACCCTGATCTTTGACGCTGATATAAACGGTGCCTGCGTCGGCCCACTCCACCACGTGCACCACCGTCTCAGGCGGGGAAAACCCCAGCGCGTTGAGCACGACCTCGGCCAGCGCGTGACGCAGCGAGGCCAGATCACCCCGGACCATCAACCCCGGCGACTGCTCGTGGAGATCGACCGTGACGGAGAACTGGCGGTAGTTGAACTGGTGGGCCCGGTCGAGCGCCCCCACCAGCAGATCGTTCACCAGGCTGGGCAGCGATTGGCGGCGGACCGAATCGGCCAGCGCCCCCGATTGAAGCTGGACGTACATGATCATCTGCTCGATCAGGCGGTTCATCCGGGCACTGCCGCTGTGCATCGCTTCCAGCATTTCCTGCACCTGTCCGGCGTCCATCAGGTCCAGTTCGCGCGAGAGGATCTCCGACACCATGCTGATCGACATTAGCGGGGTGCGTAGTTCGTGGGCGACCAGCGTGGCCAGCGTCTGCCGGGCGTCGGCCAACGCCCGCTGCTGCCCGCGCAGGCGCGCCAGCCATTCCTCGCGCCGTTTGAGCTTGCTGCGAATGATCATCAACAGGTGATCTTGATCGAACGGCTTGACGAGATAGTCGTCCGCCCCCAGGTCGTAGCCGCGCCGCAGGTCCTCGATCTGGCCGCGGGCGGTGAGAAACACAAAGGGAATGTCGATCCATTCAGGATGAGCACGAACCACCTCGAACAGCTCAAAGCCGTTCATCTGGGGCATGGACACATCGCTGAGAATCAGATCCGGCAGAGGAGCCGCCAACTCAAGCTGGCGAAGGGCATCGGCCCCCCCGCTAGCCAGCAGCACCTCAAAGCCCTCCATCTGGAGAAAACTCTGGACGCTAGAACGCAGTGATGCCTGATCATCCACGAACATGATCACTGCCGCTCGATTATCAGACACGTTCACCTCACCCGAAACATTAACCCCAATGCTTTAATCCTATACCAAAAACTGACAAGATCAACTATTGCCCCCGCCGTGGCTTCTGTGTTATAGTGCGGTTAGCAGAAGGGCACAGGAGGCGCGTATGAAGCTGATTATTGCCGTCGTACAGGATCAAGATTCCGACCGTACCATTAAGGGCCTCAACGAAGCGGGTCTACGTGTCACACGCGTGGCCAGTACCGGGGGATTCTTCAGTGTAGGCAACACGACCCTGCTGTGTGGCGTAGACGACGACAAGGTACCCGCCGTGATCAACGTCTTGAAGACCACCTGCGAGCGCCGCACCCGGCTGATTCCCGCCGGACCCAATATCGTCGAATCGGCGGCTATGATGGGAGCCTTCATCGAAGTCGAAGTCGGTGGAGCCGCCGTGTTCCTGCTGGATGTGGAGCATTTTGAACAGACATGAAGAATAAAGTAATCCTGGTCATTCTCCAAGGCGGAAGCTGTGACAGATTGCTGAACCACCTGCTCGATGCCAACTATCGGGTCACGGAGATCAGCAGCATGGGCGGTTTCCTGCGCAGCAAAAGTCTGACCCTGCTCATTGGCGTCTACCCCGACCAGGTCGAACATGTCCTGGACATGATTCGCACCACCTGCCCTACCCCCCCCGGCGCGTCGCAGCATAATGCGACGATTTTTGTGTTGGATGCCGGGGACTTCATTTCGATTTAGTACCTGTGGGAGGGGCGAGGTAACTTTGCCCCCGCCCCAGGCAAGTGGTGCTGTTGGCGAATTCCGTGCCAGAGCATACCTCACCCCCCGACCCCCTCTCCAGACTTGGAGAGGGGGTCGGGGTGAGGTAAATTTCCCGGCAAAAAGTTTAGCTATTTATGCAAGGATCAGTACCTCTCACGCGCGGCTACTCGACGGGCGCGTGGAGCAGATTAGTCGGATCGTCCTCTTCGACCAGCCAGCGATCAAACCAGTTGCGCGCCAGCAGGCTGTTGTAGTTATCGCCATCCTCGTGCGCGATGAAATTAGTCCGATCCGGGCAGCGGAAAACCTCATACGAGGGCCGTACCTTGTCGAACCACGCGTGCGCCAGCGTGGTGATGTTGCGATCCTTGGGATAGGCGTACAGCACCGGGCGCGGCATCACGAGCCGGGCGACGTCGCTGACATCGGCGTAGCGGCGCAGGCCAGGGATAAAATCGCAGCTATGCCCCCGCACCGACAGCAGATCGATCCCGCCGCCGAAATAGTTTTCGATCACCACCGCCAGGACGCGCTCGTCCAGGACGGCGGTATACATCGCGAGACCGCTGCCCAGGCCCAGGCCGGTCACGCCGATCCGGCGCGGATCGACATCCGGACGGGACTGCAAATAGTCCAGCGCCCGCATCCCGTCTTCGAGAATGCTGGTCATCCAGGTGCGGCCCAGCAGCCGGGCGATGCTGTCCAGATCGGTGTGGTTCACCTGCCCCAACTCACCCAGCCCGCGCCCTTCGACGGTGAGCGTCACATACCCCGCCTGGGCCAGCGCCAGCGCGTTGGCATGGTGGCGGCTGTTGTCCAGGCCGACGGTCTGCTTGATCGTCCCATGCCCCGGATAGACCAGCAGCGCCGGGAGGAGTCCCTGCCGCTCGGTTGGGTAGGTCACATAGGCGGGCAGCATCAAGCCGTCGGCGGCTTGCAGACGGATCTTCACACGCTCCACACCGCTGACCTGGGCCGTCTCGATTGTCTCCACCAGGATTTGATCGGCAGGCTGGTAGTCCAGGTTGAGCAGCTCCTGCACTTTGGCCCGGAGCGCGGACTGCCAGGCCCGCCACTCCTCGCCCCGTTCACCCCGATAGGCCATCTCCGGCTCGTAATGGGACACCTGGGCGATCAGCTTGCCCATCGGCTCGGTGTCGCTGGGGGGGATGATGAATTCCTGCGTGCCGTCATGATCCCCGGCGAAGGAATGCACCAGCCCCGTCACCGAGCGCACCGCCGACTGCATCATGCGGCCCACCGGACCGGGCTTGTGCTGCTCTTCGGCCAGGCTGGAGACGGCATCGCGCAGTGAGACCGACGTGCCGTAGCGCTCGGACAGCTCTTTGCGGTGGCGGGCGATCCAGACGTAGAGGTCCGCTTCGGTACGGCCCGGAAAGACTTCCAGCACGCGCGATTCGCGGATCACATCCACGGCCAGCGTATAGACCATGTCGTACCAGGCCGCCGCGGCCTCCTCATAGGTGCGCGGCTCGGCGTCTTCGCCGTCGATCTGGCGCAGATTGTCGCGGTAAAGCTCGATCTCCAGCTCCAGCGCCGGATACATGCCCGGCTCGGTCAGCACGATATTCTGGTCCGGGCGCGAGACATCCAGGCGCGTCCGATCCAGAAACGCCCGATATTCGGCTTTGACGATCAGGTCATCGACGCCGCCTTTGGGCGTCAGGCCGCCCACCCGGGTCTCATATTCCCACACGTAGGCGTCGATGGATTCCATGCCAAACTGCTTGGCGACCGACACGCGGTGGTTGCCGTCCTTGACGAAATAGGCATCGCCCACTTTGTACAGCTCGATGGGCGGCAGCCCGACGTCCGACATTTGCAGTTCGGCCACCTTGCGCCAGCGGGCACTGTCGCTTTCGACCAGCGGCAGGAAGGTACGCGTGAAATCGTTGTAGCGGCCCATGCTCCCGACGATTTGCTTGATCGGGACGAGCTGCAACCCACGATAGGCGCTCTGCGTCAGGCGCAGCTTGCGCTGAACTTCTTCAAACGAGAGCAGGTCAATCGGCTCCCGGCTTAATCCCAGCGAATTGGACACCCGCTGCCAGAAAGCGCGGCGGCGAGCCTGATTCCAGTGCTCGCGGGACATGGATTGAGTGACTGAATTTACTTCACGTTCCATAGTGCATCGAACCTCAGGAGACCAAACAATCGCTTCAGCTTATCCCACGTGGGATAAAGTACAGCGATCAAATAAACAAAATCTCCACAACAAAAATTGGATCATTGTCCCTGGCATAAGAACCCGGCCTGGGAAGAAAGTTACGCTAGAGCGTGTTACGCATTTTTACCCCTATCCCCCCGCTACACGGAGAAAGGAGGGAGGGGTTAATATGGAAAAAGCTCTCCAGAAGAAGCGCGGAAACGGGTATAATGCAATCTTTATTATACCAGACATCTCGCAAAGGTTATGAGCATGACATTAACCCTGCCCGGCACAAGCCCCCACACACTGCTGGACTGCGCCCGCACCCTGGCGCTACAGACCGGAGATCGTACCGCACTTACCCTCATTTTTCCTGACGGAACCAAGACGATTACCTACCGCGAGTTCTTCGACCAGGCGGCTCGCTATGCCCACGCGCTGGAAAAAGTGGGCGTGCAGCCGCACGACCTGGTCGTCCTGGTGCTGCAACACGGAGAAGAGGTGTTGTATGGCTTTTGGGGCGCGATGCTGCTGGGCGCGATCCCGTCGATTATGCCGTTCCTGACGCCCAAGCTGGACCCGGATCGCTACTACGAGAGCGTGCGCAAGCTGGTCGAACTGTCGGAGATCAAGGCGGTGATCACCTATCCCGACCTGCGGCCCGCGCTCGAACACCACCTGGCGAATATTCCCACGCTGGGCGCGATCCTGAACATCGCCGACCTGGAGCCGGAAGGACGGCTGGAAGATTACCTCGACCGCGCGCCGTCCCATCCCGAAGACACGGCGTTCTTGCAGCATTCGTCGGGCAGCACCGGCCTGCAAAAAGGTGTCATGCTGTCGCACGGCGCGGTCTTGAGCCAGATCGCCGCCTACAGCGACGCGATCCGGTTGAGCGAGGACGACGTGATCGTGAGCTGGCTGCCGCTCTACCACGACATGGGGCTGATCGCGGGCTTCATCATGCCGGTCGTGCAGGGCGTCCACCTGGTGCTGATGTCGCCCTTCCACTGGGTGCGCGATCCGCAGATTTTGCTGCGCGCCATCCAGGAGTACCACGGCACGCTGTGCTGGCTGCCGAACTTCGCCTACAACTTCCTGGCGACGCGCATCCGCAAAGCCGCGCTGGACGGCCTCGATCTCTCCAGCCTGCGGGCGGTGATCAACTGCTCGGAGCCGGTGCGATACGAGAGTCACCTGACCTTTGCCGAGCACTTCACGGCGTATGGCGTCGCGCCGGACGCGCTGCAAACGTGCTACGCGATGGCCGAAAACACCTTCGCCGTGACGCAGAGCGCCATCGACCGCCCGGTCCCGGTGGACATCATCGACCGTGACACGATCATGATCCAGCGCCTCGCGCAGCCCTCGAACGGCACGCACGGCCCGACGATGGCGATGGTTTCGTGCGGGCGGCCCCTGCCCAACACGGCGATCAAGATCGTGGACGCCGAGCGGCACGACCTGCCGGAGCGGCACGTCGGCGAAGTGGCACTGAAAAGCGACTGTATGCTGACCGGGTATTATCACCGGGCGGACGCAACGGGCGACGCGATCCAGGACGGCTGGTATTTCACGGGCGATTTCGGCTATCTGGCGGACGGCGAGCTGTACATCACGGGGCGCAAGAAGGACCTGATCATCGTCGGCGGCAAGAATATCTACCCGCAGGACATCGAAAATACGCTCAACGACATTCCGGGCATCCATCCGGGCCGGACGGTCGCGTTCGGCGTGCTGAACGAGTCGCTGGGGACGGAGGACATCGCCGTGCTGGCCGAGGTCGAGACCGAGGACCCGGACGAGCGCGACCGCATCACGCGTGACATCCGCGCCCGGATCGCGCAGACGACCGACACGATGGCCCATTACGTCTATTTGGTCGGGCCGATGTGGCTGCTCAAGACGTCGAGCGGCAAGATCGCGCGCGCGGCCAACCGGGAGAAGTTCCTGAAAGAAGTGCTCGAACAAGAAGAATAAAGGATAGAGCAAAGAACTGATTCAACGCAGAGACCGCAGAGCACGCGGAGAGGTTCAAGGGGAGAAAAACAAGAGAGAAAAATGATTCCAGACGCTGTTGGCGAATTCATACCTCACCCCTAAATCCCCTCTCCAAGTCTGGAGAGGGGACTTGCCCGTGCTCCCCCTCTCCGCCCTCGGAGAGGGGGCCGGGGGGTGAGGTAGGCTCTGGCACGTAGTTCGCCAACAGTGTC
>CAYRWY010000332.1:0-6645 GCA_964427955.1 uncultured Anaerolineaceae bacterium | reverse complement strand
GCTGTCCGGCGATCTGCGTCAGCACCACCACCGCCGGGCGTCCGGATCGCTTCCACTTCAACTGCCGCAGCAACTCCTCCGGCGTGATCGGGCTGCCGCGCTTTTTGACCGTGATCTCGCCGACCTCGAACGCGTCCAGCCGCGCTCGCAGCCGCTTGAGGTTGAACGGCAGCCACTCCCACACCGGCCAGGCGCGCGCCCAGGGCGACGTAACATACTCAGCGCCGGTCAAATAGGCGATGGTTTCGTCCAGCCGGAACAGGTCGATCCCCAGCCGCGCCGCCAGTTCGCTCAGCAGCCCGGCGCGGATCACTGCCGGATCGGGTTCGTAGAGATACGCGCGTGGCACTGACAGCGGCGGAGGCGGCAGATCGCGCGGGACGAGCGTCTCACCGCTGCCGTCCGGCTCCACGCGCGACGCCCAGCGCCCGCCGAAGCCCAGATCGCCCGTCCACAGCACGGCCTCTTTGAGTTCGCCCTCCCGGCTGACGAATTCGATCCCCGCGCCCGCGTCCGTATAGCGGCGCAGTTCGTCCAGGTCCACGCCCGGCGAGAGCTTGACCCCCAGCGCCCGGAACGGCCATCCAGCGATCACGTCCAGCGGCGGCAGATAGTCGCGCACCGAAAAAATCCGCCGTCCGGACTCGCGCCGCGCCGGATCGAAAAACGCCGCCGGGATGTCCCGCAGCGGCAGCGGATCGGTCAGATCGGCGCGAACGAAGGAGGCGGATCGGCCATACGCGGCGAGATTGGCCTGCGCCAGCCGCAGCCGCAGCGGATCGCGATCCAGCGCGACCACCGCCGCGCCAGGCTGTCCCGCCAGCGCCAGCGTATCCCCGCCGATCCCACAGCCGAGATCGGCGATCCGGTCGAACCCGGCGAAGCGCCGCGCCCGCCACGTCGCCACGGCTTCGCCGCTGGACTGTTCGAGCGCGTCCGGCGTAAAAAACATCGAGTCCGCCCGGCTGAACTTGTCAACCGCGCGGACTCGGAGTCGTGCTAAGGTGAGCGCCGCCCCGGCGAGGTCCGGAGGCAGCTCGCGCCGCAGGTCCGACAGCAGCGCCAGCGTGTGCGCTTCGCTGAGGTCGGCGGCGGCCAGCCGTTCCAGGACGGATTGCCCTGCCGGGCTGCCGAAAAATCGGAACGCGCGCTCGTCGATGGGTGCGGGTCTGCCTACTTGACCTGCTCGAGCAGGCTCAGGAATTCTTTCCACTCGTCGCGGTCGAAGAACAGCACGCCCCAGTCCAGCTCGATGGAGGCGTCTTCTTCGGATTCTTCTTCTTCAGCGGCGGCGCGGATCATTTCGGTGAATTCTTCCCACTCTTCGGTGAACAGGTGCACCGTGACCGGGCCTAAGTCGAGGTGATAGGTGGTCTCGCCGTCCGGTTCTACCGAACTCCAGACCACGTAATTTTCGGTTTCAGCGAGCGTATCGACTGAGATATCGGGCATATCGCCATTGTTCGTCATACTGCAAGGTGCTCCTTGAACTTCAACGTGTTATGGCCCCCATTTTCGCACGAGAATCGAATTTGTCCAGGGCCTATCACTGCTTCGGCGCATCGTACTGCACCGGGAAACGCTTGCGGAGAAAGTAGTGCATCACCCGGTAGGCAAAACTGTGCTGGTGCGTCGCGTAGACCGTCACCACCGGGAAGACTTCTTCGTCCAGCAGCTTGCCGCGCAGATAGCGCCCGAACAGCCGCAGCGTCGCCACCGTCGGCGCGGCGAGGATCACGCCCAGCACGCCGACCAGGTTGGCCGCGATCAGGATCGAAACCAGCACCACGAATGGGTGCAGGTCCAGGCTGCGCCCCATGATGCGCGGCACCAGGAAGATCGACTCGGTCTGCTGGATGCCGATGTAGGCCAGCACGACCACCGCCGCGAACGGCACGCCCGCGTCCAGCGCGGGAAAAGTGGTGCTCGACGTAGTGAAAGCGAACAGCACCGCCGGGATCATCGACAGCGTCGGCCCCAGGTTAGGGATCAGTTCCAGGAATCCGGCCAACACCGCCAGCAGCAGCGGATTCGGCAGGCCGAGGATCAGCGTCACGACGTAGGTCGCGCCGCCCACGGCCAGGCACAACAGCAGTTGGCCGCGCAGGTAGGCATTCCAGATCAGGCCCAGTTCGTGCATCATCCGGCGCACGTCGCCCTGGTAACTTTCGGGCACGGCGTCTACCAGGTAGGCCGCGAACGCCGGGCCATCCCGCATCAGGTAAAACAGCATGACCAGCACGAAAAAGGCACTGAGCAGAAACGAGACCGCCCCGCCGACCACCACCAGCGCCGAATCCGCCAGCGAAACCAGCCAGTTTTGCAGCGTCGAGGACAGGCTGCTGCTGTTGGTATCGCCCTCTTTTTTGACGAACGCCTTTTGCAGCTCGTCCCAGGGCACGATGGTCGTGCTGCCGATGTGGATTGGCTTGCTGAGCGCGGCTTGCAGGTCGTCTTCGGTGCTGCTCAGCAGATCGGGCAGCTCGTTGGCAAAGGCGCGCGTCTGGACCAGCGTGGCGGGCACGACCAGCCCGATCAGCAGTCCGAACAATCCGAACACCAGCAGCCAGGTCAGCACGACGCTGATCGTGCGCCGGTCTTCGTAATTTTTGATCCAACTGAGGCGGCGTTCGAAGAACCCGACCATCGGCGCCAGCAGATAGGCCAGCACCAGCGCGATCACGATGGCGCCCCAGGCCGCCTGGTTCACCTGGCGCGCGACGAGGTAGATCAGGATGACCACGCCCAGCGTCACCACGCGCTTGGCGGTCGGTCCCCAGGGAGGACTGGTCACGGAAGGAAGATGATTGGACATGTTTTTCCACCCTTGCCCCCTGGCGCATGAAAGGGGCATCTTTCTGGATTCTAGCGCGCCCGATCTCGAAAGTCGAACCCGATCCGCATTTGTGCAAAGTACCTAAGCGGCGATTAATAAAAGTTTTCTAAAAATGGCTTGGCTTATACGACGGGGCCTGCTACAATGAGGGCTAAGAGGTTAGTGATCAGTGCAGAGATGGCGGACTCGCGGCAGAACAAAATTTATAAGGCATCACGCTAAGACATTTATGTCAAGATCTGCGCACTCCCTTTTAAGGTTATAGTGCTCCTGTGCGAGCGTTTTTGAAACAGGTTTGAACGCATCCATCACAGCGTGCCTGTTCGCACCCGTCAAGCTCTGCAACCGATCCACACCTCAAACTTGGTGCTCCTTAGCCGGAGAAACCCGTGCTGAGGACTTTACGGTTGTAGAGAGTAGCTGCCCATGACAGCGTATCTGATTGTAGACGTAGATGATCTCCTCCAACGACTGGAGGCGCGCGGTGTCGCCCAGGATATTCAGAAGGTGGCGAAAGCGCTGTTGACCAGCGCGTCTCTGGCCGCCGGCCTGGGCAGCCCTGAAGAATTAGTCGCCATCGCCGTGGCCGACTGGAATCGCTACCGGCGGCCCAGCGGCAGCGCCGGGGTCAGCGTTCAGCAGGTGTTCGCCGAACAGCGTTATGACCTGTTCAACGTGCCGGACCGGCAGTTTATCGCCGACGCCCTGCTGATGCACTATTTCTCCTTCGAGGAGCAGCGCATCGACGAGCTGATCGTCGCAACCACGCGGCTCGACATCTCGACCCTGGTGCACCGCGTCCAGACGACCGACCGGGCGCGCGTCCGCATCTGGGGCGATGAGCCGCCCCCCAACCTGGAAGGCGTGATCTTCCAGCCGCTCGAAGTGATCCTCGGACTGCCCAGCAAAACCGTCGCGCTCTACATCGATTTCGAGAATATCTCGATCAGCCTGAGCGAGCAGGGCTACATCCTGGTGATCGAAGACCTGATCGCGGGCATGATCAAGCAGGCGCAGAAATACGGTCAGGTCGTCCACCTGGCCGCCTATGCACCCTGGGGCCAGCGCGGCAGCCTGGCGCCTCTGGTGGATCGCACCGGGCGTGAAGTGTCCGACGAAGCGCCAAGCCGGTTGGCCCGCGCCAGTATCGATCCGGTCTTCAGCCTGCCCGGCAAAAACAGCGCCGACATGCGCATCGCCAAGGAAGTGTTGGACGACAGCGCCCGCGCGGCCAGCGCCGACGTCTTCATCATCGCCAGCGGCGACCGCGACTTCAACGAGGTCTTCAGCGCCGTCCGCACCCGCAACAAGCAGGTGATCGTGTGGGGCGTGCACGGCAGCACCAGCCGGTTGGTCGAATCCAACCCGGCGCTGCAAGTCGAATACATCGAAGATTTCTGCAACCTCCAGCGCCACGCCGACATGCTGGCCGCACACGCGGCGGCGGCGGGCCGCACCGAAGAAGCGTCCGAACCGGAATTCCGCCCGTCGCAGTGGTCCAGCGTGATCATGCAGCTCGACCTGCTGCTGGCGCTGGCCCACGCCGACCGGGTCGATCTGCTGACCCTGGTGCGGCGGCTGGTCGAAGCGCGCGCCGTGACCAACACCGACCGCGCCGAAGACCTGATCGCCCAGTCCGCCAGCCGCGAGCTGCTGCTGATCGATCCGCAGGCCCGCACGGTCGCCCTCAACCCGGTCAATCCCATCGTGCAAAAGACCCGCCTGATCCGTGACCGGATCGTGCACCGCGTCGCCAACACCCTGCACGTGCGCGGCTGGGAATACGTCAACTACGGCTTCCTGCTCAAGGGGATCGGCATGGATCACGGCCTGACCGGGCCGGGATTGAACACGACCGATACCTGGCGCTCGGAATGGGTCGATACCCTGGTGCGCGAGGGGATTCTGCTGCGCGAGCTGGTCCCGCACCGCCACAACCCCGAAGACCTGGTCCCGGTGATCAAGCTGCCCGCCGAAGAGGAATCCACCGGCACGCCCACCCTGCCCGGCACCAGCCGCGAAGAGGTGGACCAGATGATCCGCCGCGTGATCGTCAGCGTGGAGCAGTTCACCAGCTTCCGCGGCTTCGCGTGGTGCCCGCTGGGCAGCCTGCACCGACGGCTGCGCCCGTTCGATCCGGGCACGACCTTCCAGCAAGCGGTCGAGGAACTGCTCGAAAGCGGCGCGGTGTTGATCGAGGAATATTCCAACCCGCAGAGCGATTTCATGACCAAGGGGATCTCGATGGTCGAAGAGTCGCCGCAAGTGCGCTACGTCCTGGACGAGCGCAACCACTTCATCGAAGTGCTGCTCGACCTGTACGAGCACCGCCAGCCGATCACCATCGCGGCGCTGCAAGAGCGCGTGCCGATGTCGCGCGCCGACCTGGACCTGTGGATCTCGATCATGCAGTCGGAGAACGTGCTGAAAGCCGTGCCCGGCCAGAGCGACACCTACAGCCTGTTCCGCACGCACCATACGGTGTGCATGGTCGCCGGAGACTCGCGCGAGGACCAGCCGCCGCAGGCCGAGTAAGACGCTGCTGCGCGCCGGGTAATCCGGCTGTGGATGAAAACACGTCCGCTGAAGGCTCCCTTCAGCGGTTTTTTATTTCAGAAGCAGGCGACCTCTGTTCAAGATCGGGACGACTTGGTCGCGAGATCGTAGGTATAACTCACCTCGCCATTGACCAGCAGGGTACACCCCCTGAACAGGTGCCCTTCGGCCACCAATTCGCTGAGCAGATCATTCAGGGAAACGTCCTCGGGGACAGAGACCTGATCGGTAATGTAATCCGCAGAAATAGGCAGGCCGCTCCGGCGCACAATCGTAACAATCCGCTTCTTGAGCATTTTTCGGTCGGTATCCATGATGTTGGCCTTCCAGGCACTTAGATCAGAACTGAGGGAAGCAGCAGTCACAAAAGGAGAAAGATAACTGCAAGAGTTGTGATTTAAGCTTTCGAGAGACATTTCCTATTATACCATAAAAAGGCGGCGGGGCGTATTTTCGCCTTGCCCGGCAGAAGCAAAAACCGGGCGCGCGGCCCGGCGGAGTGCCTTCATTGCCTTCGCTCGCGCCTCGGTGATGAGAACGAGCACTGCCTCTGGGGTCGCCGCCCACCGGACATAACGCCTTACTGATCCTCTAAACTTTACCTCCCCCCCCGGCCCCCTCTCCAACCGAGTTAGAGAGGGGAGAAGGGGTCGGGGGATGAGAGGTGAGGCCAAACTAGCATAAGGCCCTAGCAGGAGAATCATTCCGCCGAACAGGTGAAAAATCCCCACGGGCGCGGCCCGGGTGAGCATTCCAGCGTATCCAGGTTCCAGCGGCCTACGAAATTGCCGCTGTCGGTCACGAGCAGCACCGTGTTATCCTCGATCAGCTTGAATTCGCAGCCCGTATAACTGCTGCACGAGCCGAAACGGTAGCGTTCCATGCCCGTCTGAAGATCGAAAGTGTGGACGGCGTTCCAGCCGGAGATCAAAATCTGCCCGCGCGAAAAATCCCAGTAGGTCTGCACACGAGTGTTGATGGCGTCACGCCAGATTTCTTGACCCGGCGGGGTGATCATGTATTGCAGCATGACCGTCTCACCGCTGGCCCGGTGCCATAGAAAATAGCCCTCGCTGGTCTGGATCAAGACGTGGCTGCCGTCAGAACTCCAATCGATGCGCCCTTCGGAGTCGTGCCAATAAGGGTTGGGGAATTCCGCCAGCCGCGCGCCGGTCGCCACATCCCAAAACACCAGCGTATCGCTGAACTGGTCCCGGTAATGATCGTCGAACGGCGCATCGTCGTAAGGTACA
>CAYRWY010000331.1:0-6701 GCA_964427955.1 uncultured Anaerolineaceae bacterium | reverse complement strand
GGGTAGATTTTACCATTCTTTCGTTAAAAATAATATTATCGATAAAATAAAAAATCCCCGCTCTCCCGGACCGTTAGCCGCGGGGTGATTTTTGCTTTTGGGCAGACCGGACGATAATCGGGCGGGTACCGGATCGCGTCCTCAAAGGAATCCCATGCCGCCGAATCGACCATTCCCCCGCCAGGCGTACCTCTGGATCGTGGCCCAGGGCGTCGTCGCCTTCCTGGGCGGTATAGGGCTGGTGCTCGATCCACCGCTGGCCCGCTGGGTCGTCCCTTACACGCTCACGGCCATCAGCCTCTCCCTGCTGTGCACCGCCAGCGCCCTGCCCCACCCGGCGGCACGATGGCTTCGGGAGCGGCTGCGCGCCCTGTTCGAACGCCCGGCCAGCGCGGCGCTGATCGGTCTCGCCCTGCTGCTCTTCTGGCTGCGCGGCCTCTGGGCGGATCGCGTCATCAACCTCCCGCCCCTGCGCTGCTATCTGCCGCTGGCGCTGCTGTGGCCCTGGCTGGCGCTGGCCTACCTGGTCTCGATCAGCGATCCGGCCCGGCACCGCCTGAAGCCCGTCCTGCGCGGTGTGGCGCTGCTGATGTTTTGGGTGGCGATCATCACGCTGATGCTCGAAGTCCTGCTGCGCGTCGCTTATCCCTGGCTGCCCGCGCGGCTCCGGCAGACCGCTTCCCCAGCCCTGCTGATCGTGCTGCCGCTCGGCCATACCATCATGATGCCGCCCCAGGTGCCCATCCACGATTTTTGGTGGGCGGGCCAAACGGAGCATTACGTTTTTCAGCCCAAAGACGGCGACCTGTTCGCCGAAACCTGCCTGCATACCCTGCCTGCCGACGAAGCGCCGCTGCCGGTCGATTTCCAGTACGACTCCCACGGCTTCCGCGGGGACCGCACCGATCACGTCGATCTGGTCGTCGTCGGGGACTCGTTCGTGCAGGCCCACGCCATCACGACGCCATTCTGGCAGGGCCTCGCGCCGAGCGTGTACGCGCTGGGGGCGGCGGGGACCGGCAGCCTGGAACAGGCGCTGTTGTTCGACGCCTACGGCCCGGCCCGCACGCCCCACCTCGTGCTGATGGTCTACTTCGAAGGCAACGATCTCCAGGACAACTTGAAATTCAACCGGGCGCGCCAGCAGTACGCGCAGCACGGGCGTAACCCGTTGGAGTACAACAGCCAGTTCCGCCCGCTGGATTTTTCCATCACCTACGATACGCTGGCCTGGCTGCAAACCAGCTTCAAGAGGGCGGACGGCGACTGCCCCTTCCCCGTCACGGATCGCTACGGACACCGCATGGGTTATCACCCGTCCTACCTGGGCATGTTCACACTCGATCCCGACGATCTGCGCCACAGCGAGGTCTTCGCCCTCACCCGCGCCTCGATCCGCGAGACGGCGGCGCAGGCCCGCGACGCGGGGGCGGCGTTCGTGCTGGTCTTCATGCCGAGCAAGGAACACGCCCATTGGCCCGGCCTGGTGGACCAGATCGACCAACTGGCCGCGCACTTTCCCGCCCTCAAGCTGACGGCGGACGGCTTCGTGCCCGACCAGGATCAGGATGATCCGGCAGTGATCGCGGCGCTCGCCCGGCAGCACGTCGATAACCAGCGGACCCTGCTCGCCGAACTGGCCGATCAAGAGGGGTTGTTATTTCTCGATCTCACGCCCGTCTTGCAGCAGGCCACTGCCGACGGCGATCCGGTCTATTTTTACGGGGATACGCATTTGAATCCGCGAGGCAACGACGTGATCCGCGAGGCCCTGCGCCAGTTTTTCGCGGCCAACGGTCTGGATCGTCACTGGTAGTGCAGAATCTCCGCGACGGTCTTGCGCGCCGCCGCCAGCGCGGGATAGAGCGTCGCCGCGCCGGTCAGGATCAGGATGCCCCCCAGCCCGAACACCGGGGCCAGCAGCGTATACTTGAAGACCAGCACGCCGCTGAAGGGGACGGCATCGACCAGGTATTGGCTGAGCGCGTAACTGAGCGGGACGCCGACGCCCCACGCGAACAGCCCGATCATGAACCCTTCCAGCAGGAATTGTTCGAGGATTTTGGCCGAGGAGGCTCCCACCGAGCGCATCACGCCGATCTCGCGCTGGCGCTCGTAGACGCTGATCGACATGATCGTCAGCAGACCGATCCCGCCCACCACGGCCATCAGCGCCGCCGTGAAGCCCATCACCAATCCCAGGCTCAGGATCATCTGCGCGATGCGATCCTCGAAGGCCACCTGGTTCTGGAAGGCGGGCCGGGGCTGGACGAAGGTGTGGTTGAGGCTGGACATAATCGCCTGGGGATTGGCGAGATCGATGGTGAACGTCTCCGGCGAGATTTTGCGGTAATCCAGGTGCACGAGATCGGCCAGCGTCGGCCAGTACAGCGCGACCAGGGCGGGCTGCTCCTCGTCCAACACGGCCTGTGGCACATCGCGCGCCACGACGCGCAGCTCTTGCGGCGTGACGTTGAGCACAGCCAGGATCGGGAAGTCGGTCGAGGATGGCTCGTCGATCAGCGGGATGCCATCGCCATTCGGGGCGTGCAGCGCGATCGTCCCGCCCTGCGCGAAGCCGCCCGCGTCCGCGAGGGCCTGGCTGATGATCACGCCCGGCTGATCGGCGCGGAAGCTGGGCAGCAGCAGCCGTCCGACGCGCTCGTCGATCCCGACCGCCCACACGCCGTCGGCATAGGGATTGTCGCCCGCCATGCTGACCTGGACCTGCTCCCAATAGGCGTTGGGCACGGGCGCATCGCGGATCACGCCGACGAAATCCGCCAACTGGTGCCACTCCATGAACGCCGTCTCGAAGGGGAAATCGCACACCCCGATGATCTCGAAATCGGCTTCGCCGTTGGGCGCGATCAGGTGCAGCGTATCGCCCACCGTTTTATCGAAGTCCTGCGCCATGTTGGCCGTGATCACGATCCCGGTCCGGTTGGGATCGGTGTTCCAGCCGTCGCCCAGTGTCAGGGGAATGTTCAGCAGATCGACGGCGGTATCGATCCCGGTGACGTAGATATTGGTCGTGTCGGGCGGCTGCGTCTGAGCCGACTCGGCCTCGGAGGGCGTCTCCGCCGTCACGTCGTCGCGCCGCGCCTGAAGCTGCACGGCCACATCCGGCTGAATCTCGCGGATCTGCTCGTCCACCAGCAGCGTCTGCATCAGGTCCACGACGTTGATGTTGGCCGGATCGACCGACACCTGGTAATTGAGCGTGGACTGGATTTTGCCCACCACGCCGGTCAGCACGCGAAAGACGGCGAACACGCCCATGAAGGCCGCGACGGCGAACGTCAGGGTCAGGGCCGTGAGCGCCAGCCGCGATTTGTGCCGCAGGATGTTGTTGACCGCCTGCGCCGCCGCGGCGGGCAGCGGGAGTAACTGCACCAGCCAGGGCAGCAGCCCTTTGCCGTAGGTCGCGACGATGCCCTGATCGGTCATGGCTTCCAGGATCGTCACGCGCGATCCCTGGATGACCGGGATCGCCGCCGCCAGCAGCGGCACGCCGATCCCCAGCACGAAGCCCAACAGAATCGAGGACAGCGGCGGGTGCACGTTCTCCAGCACGGTATTCGCCACCGGGGCCGCGGCCAGTGCGGCGCGCTGCCCCAGCCAGGCGCCGAGGCCCACCGCCGGGAGCGTGCCAATCAGCCCATACACGACGGCCATGCCAAGATAAATCTTGAGCACGTCGATCCGGGTCGCGCCCAGGGCTTTCATCGCGCCGATCTGTTGGCGGTGCTCGGACATGACGTTGCTGATCACGGTCGTGACCAGGAAGCTGGCGACGACCATCGCCACCAGCGCCAGGATCAGCAGCACGCGCGTGAACTGCCGGATGCCGACCAGAAAGATGTTGTCCTGGGGATCGTTGACCAGGTAAAACACGATGCGGTAGGGCGTCTCGCTCATCAGCCACTTGCGGAACGAGTGGGACTGCTGGCGCGCGGTGGGAAAATCGCCAAAGCGAATGTAGATCGAGCTGAAACCGCTGAAGCCGACGATCCGCTGCGCGGTGGTATACGTCGCGTAGGCGCTGGTCGTGCCGTCACCGCCGCCGATATACATATACGGCTGGTAGACGATCCCGACGATGCGCAGCGTCCGTTCGTCGCCGCCGTTGATCTGCGCCACCAGGGTATCGCCCGTGGAGAGGTGGTGCGCGCGGGCCATGCGCTGTTCGATGGCGATTTCGTCCTGGCCCTCGACCGGGTAGCGACCCCGGACCAGCCGCACCGGTTCCAGGTGAATCTGGCTGAACGGTTCGGAATAGGCGTACAGCATCCCGGCCTGGAAGGTAGCATCGCCCGGATGCTTCCAGGCGAATTCGTAGAC
The DNA here is from genome assembly GCA_964427955.1 of uncultured Anaerolineaceae bacterium. Classification (GTDB taxonomy): domain Bacteria; phylum Chloroflexota; class Anaerolineae; order Aggregatilineales; family Aggregatilineaceae; genus JACRBK01. Next base: position 2,357 of record CAYRWY010000331.1, on the reverse strand, counting down.
CGCCTGCCCTTCCACCTGCGTGATGCCCGGATAGTCGCGCAGCTTCAGCAGCACCGCCGCGTTATCGACCTGGGCCGAGGTCGCCGTCTCCACGAAGATGCGCAGCATGGCCAGATCGCCAGGCACCAGGTCTTTTTCAAGCTGGCGCGTGATCAGCGTGCCGAGCGTCGTCAACACGACCACGCCCAACACGCCGACAAACACGCTCAACGCGACCAGTGCCGTGCGCGTGCGGCGGGCGGTGATGTCCCGGAAGATTTTGATCGTGCGTGTGCCCGGCATACCGATGCCCAGTCCATCGATGGCTTTGAGGATGCTTTGTGGCTGGGCAGATTATAGCGCACGACCATCCCGCAAACCTTAATAATTTCTGAAAACCTTTTTTCTTCGCGCGTCGCCCGAAAATCCGTTAAAGTCGGGCGGCTATCCACCATTCAACCAGGGAGACTACGATGCCATTTTCCATCGACGATCACGCCAGCGCCGCGGACCAACAGGCGATCCGCGATGGGTTATTCGACTTCAATACAGCGCTGGTGGGCGACGATCACCACCAGCCGGTGACGCTCGCCGTGCGTGACGCGCAGGGCCGGGTGATCGGCGGCCTGCTGGGCATGACGTACTGGGGCTGGCTGTCCATCGAAATCCTGTGGATCGACGAGTCCGCGCGCGGCCAGGGCCTCGGCCAGCAGTTGATGGCGCGCGCCGAGCAGATCGCGCGGGAGCGCGGCTGTCATGCCATCCACCTGGACACCATGAGCTTCCAGGCGCCGGAGTTCTACCGAAAACTCGGCTACACCGTCTGGGGCGAGCTGGACGATCTCCCGACCGGCCACCGGCGGATTTTCTTCCAGAAGTCGCTGCGCTAGCCGGAAAGACGACCCATCGATTTTGAATCAACGGAAATCGGCCAAACAATTGTCTTTTAATGATTTATCAAGTACGATATTTATGCGTCGTCAATTGTTTGGTCATGGAGGAGAAATCGCATGGGAAAGTACAAAGCACTTGGCCCCGACTCGGAAGTGATCGGCGGGGTTATGAATGGGTTTATTGCGGCCATCAACAGTGACAACATCCGACCACATCTCGAAAAACTTCATATGACCGATCTCGATTCCGGGGCGTGGTATCCCAAGCAGATGCACATCGATCTGTTCAACTCGATTGCGGAATCCAACCGATCGGCCATGTTCGATTTTGTCAGCATTGGCATGACCATCGCGGAATTCGCGTGGGGGCCGGAACTCGACCGGGAATCCTTCGAATATATCCTTTCGCTGTGGCCCGCTACCTTTAACCACTCGAATCGCGGGGCGGATCGCGGCTACATCCGCCCCACGAAAATCGCTGACCGCCACTACGCCATCGCGCATTATACGCCCGACCCTGACGACCTGAATTACGGCGTAGTCTATGGCACGTGCAAGCGTTTCTTGCCGAAAGATACCCAGTTCGTCGTTTTTTACGATGAAGACGTGCCGCGCCGTGAAGAAGGAGGCGACGAAACGATCATCCACATTCAGTGGACGTAGCGCTTTTGATCCGGCTGCGCGCCCTCATCCCTGCTGAGCCTGGGGGCGTGCAGGTTTCTGGATGAGATTACCCCCAGAACAATTGTGCTGTTTTCTCCCCACTGTGCTATAATCTCCACATCCCAACCGATCCGGGCGCGGCACTCTGCGCCCCTACCCAACCCGGATGATTCCTGATGCTGCCTCGTGATTTTTACGCTCAAGATGCCACCACCGTCGCACGGGCGCTGCTGGGCGCGATCCTGGTGCGGCAGATCGACGGCCAGCGCGTCATGGGCCGGATCGTCGAAGCCGAAGCCTACCACCAGCAGACCGACGCCGCCTCGCACAGCCATCGCGGGCGGACGCCGCGCAACGCGCCGATGTGGGGCGATCCTGGCCATGCTTACGTGTATTTCACCTACGGGATGTACTGGCTGCTCAATGCCATCTGCGAGCCGGTCGATCACCCGGCAGCCGTGCTGATCCGCGCCATCGAGCCGCTGGACGGGCTGGACTTCATCGCCGCCGAGCGGATCGGACGCCCGCCCCTGGAATGGACCAGCGGGCCGGGCCGCCTGACGCGCGCGCTGCGCATCACCGGCGATCTGAACCGGGCCGATCTGACCACCGGGACGGCAGGGCTGTGGATCGAGGCGGGCGATCCGGTGCCGGACGAGCAGGTCCGCACCGGGCCGCGCGTGGGGCTGGGCAAAAATGTGCCGGAACCCTGGCTGTCGATCCCCTGGCGCTGGTGGGTAGCCGATAATCCCCACGTCTCGCGGGCGCGGCCTTACTGATCCTTGCATAAATAGCTAAACTTTTTGCCAGGGAGATTTACCT
>CAYRWY010000330.1:0-6720 GCA_964427955.1 uncultured Anaerolineaceae bacterium | reverse complement strand
GGTGAGGTACACTCGCGCCATAGCCACTTTAGTTTTCTATGCAAGGATCAGTAGGTCCGGTAACAGGCCCCTCCCCTCAATCCCCTCCCCGCAGGCGGAGAGGGGAAGCAGCGCGGCGGAAACATCGGTGTAGGGGCTTTGATATTTTTGCGCCCTGTCCGCCCTCTCATCGACATTTCCACCGCGGCACTCCCCCTCGCCACGGGGTGGAGAGGGGGTCGGGGGGTGAGGTAAAATACCGCGATGTCGTGTGCTCACAGACACGGCGGAACGACGCCAACATTTGCAGGTTGTAATGCATCTTTTTGAGGAAAGCACCGCCTGAGAGTGTAGCTAAAAAGGACTATCGCTCCCCCATCCAGTGGACACGAGAAAACGCCTTGGCAGAACCTTATTCTACTCCTGACCTTTTGCCCGACGACGCCGAAAATATGCCGGAGGATTACGCCGCGCTGGTAGACGATCTGCCGCCCGCTGAGGCGGAGTCCGGCGATTTTTCCCCTGCCGAGATGGAATCCGGCGAGTATCTGCCGGAGGAAGAGCCGCCGCGCGTGATCGTCCGCCGCCCGGTGTTCCGCTTTGGGCTGGTGGACGTGCTGTTTTATGCGCTGCTGCTGGCGACGCTGGGGATCGGAGCGTGGCTGCGCTTCGACCACCAGAATTGGGACGATTTCACCCACCTGCACCCCGACGAGCGCTTCATGACCGACGTGGTCAGCTCGATTGGCGGCCCGCTCCAACCGTCGGACAGCACCCAGGCCGAGCGCGATGCGCACGTGGCTCGCTGCCAGGAACGTTATCCGGCCCGCGCCAGCACCGATGACTTAGGCTCGCTTACGGCGGGACTCGGTCCCTATTTCGACGCGGATTGTTCGACACTCAACCCCAACAATATCGGCAAGGGGCTGTACGTCTATGGGGAATTCCCGCTGTTCACCGTGCACACGGCGGGGGTGGCCCGCTCGCAGTTGTCGCGCGACTATCACGCCCTGCTCGAAGCCTACGATCCCGACGCCGCCGGGAAGCACGTCGTCACCACCTATTGGGAAGGCTATAGCGGCGCGCAGTTCATCGGGCGCTCGGTTTCGGCGCTGGCCGACGTGCTGACGATCCTGGTGCTGTTCCTGTTGGGACGGCGCTTGTACAGCCGCTGGGTGGGACTGTTGGCGGCGATGCTGTACGCCTTTGCCGCTTTCCCGATCCAGCAGGCGCATTTCTGGACGGTGGACTCCTTCTCGACCTTCTGGGTCACGTTTACGATCTACTGGGCGGTGCGGGCGCTGGATGGCGCGAGCACCCAACAGGGACCGCGCGTGCTCGTCTACCTCGCGATCTGGTTTGGCGGGGTGGCGTGGGATACCGGCTACAATCACCGCCCGATCCTGGGCCTGGTCACGCTGGGCGGGGTATTCCTGCTCACCCTGGCGATCACGGCGCTGATCCGTCTGATCTGGGAGGCGCGGCGCGGGAGCAGCGGGGATCTGTGGATCGCGGCGTCCGGCATTTTCGCGACGTTTATCTACCTCGTCGGCTGGACGCTGGCCGACACCTTCGCCCCGCACGATCTGAGCATCGGCGGCGGCCTGATCACGACCGGTTTCGTCAGCCTGATGTTCGCGCTGGCGGCGGCGATCACGTATGCGGCGGCGGGCATCGTGCGGCGGCATTCGCTGGGCCTGGAGCGCCGCGCCCACAACGGGACCGTGGTCGGGGCGGTGGGCATCACCATGCTGGCCCTGATCATCGGCTATGCGCTGGGCGGGCTGGCTCCCTGGGCCGTGCTGTTCGTGGCGCTGGCGACCGTCGCCCTGCTGATCTTCGACGTCACCGATCTGACGGATTACGCGCTGTTTGGCGCGGCCCTCGGCGGCGCCGTCGCCAGCCGGATCAACCTGGCGCCGCTGGCCGGGATCATCGTCGTGGCGGCGGGGATTCGGATGCTGCCCGCGCTGGATCGCAAGCTCGGCGCGGCCCAGCGTAACCGGCTGGTGATGGTCGCGCTGGCCGGGATGATGGCGGCGGGCGTCATGTCGTTCGTGACTTTCCGCCTGCTGCAACCGCACGCCTTTTTGGGGCCGCACCTGATCGATCTGCACTTCAAATTCAACCCCGGCTGGCAGGACGACGCCAACGAAGCGGCCTACATGACGTCCGGCAACTGGGACGCGCCGCCCAATCACCAGTGGGCCAGCCGCACGCCCTACCTGTTCCCCTGGCGCAACATCGTCGAGTGGGGCTTCGGGATTCCGCTGGGGCTGCTGGCCTGGATCGCGTGGGGCTGGGCGGGCGTGACCATCGTGCGCGGGCGCAAGAATTGGACGCGCCACGCCATCCCGTTCGTGTGGATTCTGGTCTGTTTCGGCTGGCTGGGCGGGCGCTGGGTCACGACCATGCGCTATTTCCTGCCGATCTATCCGCTGCTGGCGCTGTTCGCCGCCTGGATGATCTGGGCGGCGATCCTCGGCGCGCGGCGAATTCGGCATTCTGTTGTAGGGACAATTCATGAATTGCCCCTACCTCGTCTGCGCCGTCTGCGCCCGCTGGCCTATCCCGCTGCGGTCCTGCTGCTGATCGTCGTGCTCGGCTACACCATGCTGTACGGCGTGGCCTTCCACAACGTCGAGCGCCGCCAGTTGACGCGCGTCGCGGCCTCGCGCTGGTTCCAGGAGATGATCCCCGGCGACCTCGGGATCTGGGTCGAAGGCGACGACGGCACCCGGCAGTTGGTCAACATCGGGCGATCTTATGTTGCCCCCGCGCCGGTGGTCTACCAGTTGGACCAGGATCAGACCGTCGAGCTGCCCTTCACCGTCCCGGCCAACGCCAATCTGACGCGCATCACCCTGAACCGGGTCTACGATCCCCTGCGCGATCCGGACCCCGAAGTGCTGCGCGTGCGGATCTTCCTCAACGATGCCGCGCTGGGACGCCAGTTGCAGTACGAAGGGTCGCTCGACCTCGATCTGACGCCGACTTCGTCCCCCTATGGCGCGGCGGTGCCGTTGGTGCCTGACGTGCCTGTCACCCTGCCGCCGTCGTCGAGTTATCTGGTACAGATCACGGCGCTGGAAGGTGGCCCGGTCTCGTTCGTGCGCGGCATTACCGCCAGCGATGGCATGGTGATCAACGACGTCTCGGTCGGGATGCAGCTCACGATGGATCAAACGCTGACCTACGCCGACCTCAACCTGCCGGATCAGCCGATCCTGACCGGGTACGGCGACGACGTGCCGCAGCCGCTGACCAACTGGACGGTGGGCGGCAGTGACGTGATCAACTTCACCATTCCCATCGACGGCACGGTCCGCGAGTTAGACATCCCCCACCTGGGCGATCCGCTGCGCGATGCCGGGCAGGAAGCCGTCCGCTTCACCGTGGTCGCGCCGGACGGCACCAGCACGACGGCGACCGTCCAGGATGATTTCAACCGCGACGCCGATCCGCTGGGCCAGCCGCGCACGGTGATTTTCGATCCCCCGCTGCACGTGAGCCGCTCCAACGCGGCGGGCGAGGTCCAGACCGGCACGCTGCTGGTCGAGGCGCTCGACCCGGTCTACACCTCCGGCCCGGTGATCGCCTGGGAAGGCGATTGGGATGATCCGGTGCCGTGGCCGACCTGCCCGCTGCCGGACGACATGGTCTACCGCGACGATCTGCCCTCCGGCCTGTCCGAGTACACCTGCGGCGCGATTGACATGTACGGCGCGCACTACCAGGGCCTCAAGCTGTGGATGGTGGCCGAGGACAACGACGAGAAGTACACCGCGATGACCAACGCGCTGGATCAGGCCGACTACATCGTGATCACCAGCAACCGTTTCTACGACTCGCTAAGCCGTATTCTGTCGCGCTGGCCGATGACGATGGCCTACTACGAGGCGTTGTTCGATGGCAGCCTGGGCTACGAACTGGTGCGGACGTTCAAGTCCGATCCGAGTGTGGGCCCGTTCAAGATCTCCGATCAGGTGCTTCCGCCCAAAATTCCGCCGGACTTCCTCAACGAGCAGTGGGAATCCGAGGAGGCGTTCAGCGTCTACGATCACCCGGTGGTGCTGGTCTATCGCAAGACCGCCGCCTACACCTCCGACAACATGCGCGCGATCCTGAACAGCGTCTCGCGGCGCTCGGTGCGCGCGGCAACCGCGGCCTATGCGGACGATCCCGATCCGGTCAACGTCGTTACCTGGGGTGCGAAAGAAGCGTCCAAGACGCCGACTCTGCTGCGCTTCACCGACGAGCAGTGGAAGATCCAGACCGAGGGCGGCACGTGGCGTAAGCTGTTCGACCTGGACTCGATTGTCAACAAGAGCCAGATCGCGGCGGTGATCTTGTGGTGGCTGCTGATGATCGTGGCGGGGTGGGCGATCTGGCCGCTGCTCTACGCTATCTTCCCCGCGCTGCCGGATCGCGCGTACCCGGCGGCGAAAATCGCGGCCTGGGTCGTGGTGGCCTGGCTCGCCTGGGTGGGCGGGACCTTCCACATTCTGAGTTGGACCCGGCCCGGCCTGCTGGTGATCCTGGTGGGATTGGCCGCCTTCAGCGTCCTGATCGTCTGGCGGCAGCGGCGCGACTTCTGGCACTACGTGCGCGCCAACCGCCGTCACCTGCTGGCGATGGAGGGCCTGACCCTGGCGCTGTTCCTGGCATTTTTGGGCGTGCGGCAGACCAATCCTGACCTGTGGCACGGCAGCTTCGGCGGCGAAAAACCGATGGATTTCGCCTATTTCAATGCCGTACTGCGCAGCACGATTTTTCCGCCCATCGATCCCTGGTTCGCCAAGGGCTACATCAACTACTACTACTTTGGCTACGTGATCGTCGGCGCGCCGGTCAAGCTGCTCGGCGTGCGCCCGTCGCTGGCCTATAACCTGATCCTCCCCACGCTGTACGCCATGACCGGGGTCGGCGTGTTCAGCATCGCCTACAACTGGGTGCGCGCCCGCGCGGTGCGTCCCGGCCAGATCGACGGCGCGACCGGCGATATGCCGCCCCTGGCCACCGGGGCGGACGACGGCGATCCGGAGGTCCCATCCGGGGCGTATGGCAATCCCGACGTCTCGGTGGGGGGGGCAATTCATGAATTGCCCCTACACGATGAGGGTGATCCCGATGCCATTACCGGGGCGTATGGCGATTCTGATGCTCCTGTAGGGGCACTGCTTGCTGCGCCCTTTGACGCCGCCGCCGATCTCGATGAATCGTACCGGGCAGGGCAAGCCCTGCCCCTACGTGACGAGGGTGATCTCGATGCCTCTACCGGGATCGTTCACATGGTCCCGCCGCAAAACCCGCCGGAAGACGCTGCTCCCCCGCGCCGCCGGGTGGAGGTCGAACCCCGCGCCCCGGCGGGCAACGCGTGGCTGGCGGGCTTCCTGGCGCTGCTGCTGGCGGTGGTGCTGGGCAACCTGGGCACCTTCTATCTGATCTTCGACGGCGTGGCCTACGTGGGCGGATGGGAGCGTCCGGACCTGTACAGCCAGGTTCGCCGCGCCGACGCCGAAACGCGCCGCACCGCGATCTACCAGGACTTCTACGACGAGGCAGTCAAGGATTTCCGCAAAGAGCACGGGCGCGATCCGGTCGATATGGAAGTCGGGCAGATCACCGTGGATTCCCAGACCAAGACGGACGACTATATCGACAACTACGCCAAGCATCCGCCGGTCTACAAGCTGTGGAATTACGAGTTGGGCAACCTGCGCCGCCAGATGTCCGCCTTTTTCAAGGGCCTGCCGGACGTGCTGTCTGGTCATCCCTTGGAATCTGGCCCGGATCGCACGCTGGATGCGAACCGCTGGTACTGGGGGCCGACGCGCATCATCGGCGAGCTGCCGAACTATGCTGGGCAAAACGCGATTACTGAAATGCCTTATTTCACCTTCCTGTACGGCGACCTGCACGCCCACATGATCGCCTTCCCGGTGACGCTGCTGGTGCTGCTGTGGGTGCTGGCCGAGATCCTGGGGGCAGGGCATCGCCTGCGCCGCTGGTGGGAGGCGGGCCTGGCGACCGGGCTGGCCGCGGTGGTCGTCGGCATCCTGCGCCCGACCAACTCCTGGGACTGGATCACCTACCTGCTGCTGGGCGTGGCAGGGCTGACCTATGTCGCCTGGGTGAGCGCGGTCCGCACGCGGCGGGAGCGTCCCGAAATGGACCTCGCCGAGGAGCTGTGGCGCGCGCTGCGCCCCGGACGTGCCCGCCAACTGCTGCTGATGCTGTTCGCCGCGCCGGTTGGGATGCTGGCCAAGATCGCGTACTACGTCCTGCAAAAGCAGCAGGCCGAGCAGCAAAAACTGCGCGGGCTGCGGGCCGGTGAGACGTGGATTCACCCCTCGCTGACGGTACCCGGCGCGCTGGCCTGGGCATTGGGGGCGGTCGTGCTGGCCGTGGTGTTGTACCTGGCGCTGCTGATCGTGCTGCGGGCGCGCTTCAACAAGACGCTGCTGCTCACCTGGATCGGGCGGGTGGGCCTGTTCGTCGGCCTGACCTTCGTCGCGGCCATGCCCTTCACTATGTATTTCGTGACGGCCTATACCGCGGTCAAACCCTGGGAACAGGAAACCACGCCGCTCTGGGCCTACCTGTACGTGCACGGTACCTTCATCTTCATCGTGATCTCGTACCTGATCTGGCAGACGGCGCGGGTGCTGCGCCGGATTCGCGTACGCGATCTCGAAGGGCAGGCGGTGCCGTTCGCCTTCATCGCGCTGGTCATGGTGG
>CAYRWY010000329.1:3661-6781 GCA_964427955.1 uncultured Anaerolineaceae bacterium | reverse complement strand
CGCCCGCGCCGCTGTCCCCGCTGCGCCGTCCGGCGACCGGCGAAGCGGATGACGACGAGCCGAAGGAAGCCCGGCCCGGCCTGGGTACGCTGGCCGCCGCGGGCGCTGTCGGCGCTGCTGCGCTCCTGAGCCGCCGCGATGCGCCGGAGGACGAAGAAAATCCGCCGCCCGCCGACGAAAAACCTGCCCAACCGGCCCGACCCGACCTGCTCCAGCGGCGACCGCCCTTTGGGGATCGCCCACAGCCCCTCGATCCGGACGCCTCGGCCTCGCCTGCGCCCGCTCCGGCGGACGAAGCGGCGGACCCGGTGCCGATGGCGCCCGCCCGCCCGGTCGGACTCGATCCGCTGCGCCGCGCCCCGCTGACCGCGCCGCTGGGCCGCAGTGAAGGCGCCGCGCCGATCCAGGCTCCTGGGATGCTGCGCCGCTCGCCGTTGATCACCCCGGATGCCGCCGCGGATACGCCCGCACCGGCTCCCGACGCCCCGGCTAGCACGCCGCGCCCCAGCCCGGTCGCCGATCTGCCGACGCGTCCCGCGCCCGCCGAAGTGGGCGGCGAATCGACGACGACGCCCGCCGCGGCGATCCCCCCGCGCCCGGCGTTGGCCACCCCGCCCCGCCCGGCAGGACCGCCCTCGCCGCTGAGCCGCCCGGCAGGCGAGATCCCGACCCGGCCCGCGCCGGTCGAACCGGAGGACGACGACGAAGAAGATAACGACTTCGACGAAGATAACTTCGAAGAAGTCGAGGACGAAAATGGCAGCAGCCCGGTCGTGCCGTCCGTGTTGGGCAAGCGCGACACTTCCCCGGATAACATTCCGGTCGGACGCCCCTCGGTCGTCCAGCGCACCGGCGCTCCCGACCATCCCACGCTGCCGCACAAGCAGCCGCCTGCGGTGAAGCACGAACCCGCCGCTGCCGTCGCTTCGGGAGCCAATGCCCCGGAGAGCCGTTCGACCGCGCGGGGGAAGGGCCGCTACGAGCCGCCCGACTATCGCAGCCTGCTGCGGCGCGGCGACGAAAAGCGCATCAACGACGAAATTCTGCTGGACAAAGCGCGGGTGATCGAGGATACGCTGCTCAGCTTCGGCGCGCCCGGCAAGGTGGTCGAAGTCAACCCCGGCCCCGTGATCACCCAGTTCGGCGTCGAGCCGGATTACGTGAATGGCCGCCAGGGCAAAAAGATGCGCGTCAAAGTGGGCGCGATTGCCCGCCTGGATGCCGATCTGGCGCTGGCGCTGGCCGCAAAGTCGATCCGTATCGAAGCGCCGGTCCCCGGCAAAGGCTTCGTCGGGATCGAAGTCCCCAACGACGAGGTGGCGCTGGTCGGGCTGTACGACATCATGGACGCGCCCGAATTCCGCCGCATCGATTCCAAGCTGCGCCTCGCGCTCGGCCTGGGCGTGGACGGCTCGCCCGTCGCCGCCGACCTGACCGCCATGCCCCACCTGCTGATCGCCGGGACGACCGGCTCCGGTAAGTCGGTCTGCGTCAACTCGATCATCGCCTGCCTGCTGCTGGAAAACTCGCCGCAGGATGTGCAGTTCATCATGGTGGACCCCAAGCGCGTGGAATTGACCGGCTACAACGGCATCCCGCACCTGGTCGCGCCCGTCGTGGTGGACCTGGAACGGATCGTCGGCGTGCTGCAATGGGTCCAGCGCGAAATGGAGGAGCGCTACCGCAAGTTCGCGTCCATTTCCGCCCGCAACATCATCGACTACAACGCCAAGATCGGCCCGGAAGGGCAGAAGATCCCCTACTACGTCGTGGTGGTGGACGAATTGGCCGACCTGATGATGCTCGCGCCGGACGAAACCGAGCGCCTGCTGGCCCGCCTGGCGCAGATGGCGCGCGCGACCGGCATCCACCTGATCATCAGTACGCAGCGCCCCAGCGTGGACATCATCACCGGCTTGATCAAAGCCAACTTCCCGGCCCGCATCGCCTTCGCCGTGGCCTCCTCGGTGGACTCGCGCGTTATCCTCGACCAGCCCGGCGCCGAAAAGCTGCTGGGACGCGGCGATATGCTCTACCAGTCGCCGGACGCTGCCGCTCCGCTCCGTATGCAGGGCGTGTACGTCTCGGACGAGGAGATCAACCGCATCACCAGCTATTGGAAAGCGCAGGTGTTGCAAAAGGCCGATGCGACCGGCGCGCGCGACGTGCTGGCCTCGCCCAGCCGCGATATCACGCTCACCCGGACCGCCCTGGCGGACGACGACGCGGCCTCCCGGCGCAAGACCGCCGCGCCGCAAGCCCAGCGCGCCTTCTGGGATGAAGAAGAGATGAGCGCCGGGGCGACCGACGGCGAGAGCAAGGACGACGACGAGCTTTACCAGGAAGCGGTCGATCTGGTCCAGCGGCTCGGCAAAGCGTCGATCTCCCTGCTCCAGCGGCGGCTGCGCATCGGCTACACCCGCTCGGCCAAGATGATCGATATGATGGAAGAAGACGGCATCATCGGCCCGGCGGAGAGCGGCAGCAAGCCGCGCGAAGTGCTCAAGCTCAAGCCGACGACGCCCCGCGCCGAACAGGCCGAAGACGCCGAATAACGCCACTGCGCACCCGGAGAAATCCCCTTTCCAGCACAGCCGGAAAGGGGATTTTATTCACGTAAGAAAGATCAGTTCGCCCTCGCCAGATGTCTCGCACATTTGTACAATTCTGTTGAAAGATCACCCTGAGGCATTAGAATCAAGTCAGGGATGGCCGTCGTAAGAGATTCCGGAGACTTCGATGCAAATCACATTACTGCGGGCGAAGCTGCACCAGGCCCGTGTCACCGACGCCGACATCAACTACGTGGGCAGCATCACCATCGACACCGATCTGCTGGATCAGGTGGGCATGTTCCCCTTCGAGCAGGTGTTAGTGGCCGATGTCGAAAATGGTGAACGTTTCGAGACGTATATCATCGCTGGCGAGCGGGGCAGCCGCGTGATCCAGGTCAACGGCGCCGCCGCGCGCCTGGTCAACCTGGGCGACCGCCTGATCATCATGGCGTTCAGCCAGGTCGATTTTCCGCCGCCGTCCGGCTGGTCGCCACAGGTAATCACGCTGGACGAAGCGAATCGCGTCAAGTCCGTCGAGCTGCGCGGACGGTACGAATAAATTCAT
>CAYRWY010000329.1:1885-3561 GCA_964427955.1 uncultured Anaerolineaceae bacterium | reverse complement strand
GAACACCACATTCAGGCGACCCCGCTGGTCGATACGCACGAGCATACGCTCAAGGAACAGAACTATATTCAGGACGGCCCGGACGTGATCCAGGACTTGTTCGGGATGTATCTCGGCAACGACGTGATCAGCGCGGGACTCACCCTCGAAGAGGGCGTGCGGGCGCTGGACGCCAAAAATCTGGACGTCGAGAGCCGCTGGAAGATCATCGAAAAGTTCTGGCCGTACTGCCAGCATACCGGCTACGGGCAGGGCATCCGGCTCGCCGCCAAGATCATGTACGGCATGGATGAGATCACCCTGGAGACGATCCAGGCTGCGGCAGCGCGTAATGCCCAACTGCGCCAGCCCGGCGAGCGGCTGCGAATGCTCAAGGAGACGGCCAACCTCGATCACGTCCAGATCGACGACTTTTTGTGGGAGTGCGCGCCGGACACGTCCGGGCCGGACTTCTTTCTGTACGACCTGTCCTGGGTGGGCTTCGCCTGTGGTAAAATCGACTTTCCCGCGCTGTACGAGCAGACCGGGGTCGAGGTGGTCGATCTGGCGACGCTGCGGCAGGCCATGACCGGCCTGTTCGACCGCTACGGCGACTGCGCCATCGCCATGAAGGCCCAGCAGGCTTACGAGCGTCCCCTCACCTGGCAGGAACGCAGCGACGCCGACGCCGAATACGTCTTGCAGCGGGCACTGCGCGGCGAACCCCTGAGCGAAGCCGAGCGGCTGTGCCTGGGCGACTGGGGCTGGGAGCGCGGCGTCGAACTCTCGGTCGAATATCATTTGCCCTTCAAGATTCACACCGGCTTTCTGGCCGGGAACGATCCCTACGTGCCCGATGACACCCGGCCCAGCCACTTTGCCGGCTTGATCGCCCGCCATCCCGACGCGCATTTCGTGCTGATGCACGCAGCGTATCCCTATGGCGGCGAGCTGTTGGCGCTGGCCAAACATTACCGGGGTGTCTATCTCGATCTGTGCTGGGCATGGAACATGAACCTGCTGTACACCATCGATTTCGTGCGCCAGGCGATCCACAGCGTGCCCAGCAATAAGCTGTTCGGCTTCGGCGGGGATGCCTTCTCGCCCGTGAATTCGGTCGGCCATGCCGCCCAGGCGCGCGATGGCCTGGCCCGCACCCTGAAGGCCGAGATCGCGGACGGCTTCCTGAGCGAAGCCGAGGCGATCACGCTCGCCAGCCGCTTCATGCGCGAGAACCAGTACGCGGTCTTCGACCTCGAGGGTACGCGGGCGGCAATCCGCGCGCGGATTGCCACTCGTATTTCTCCAAAATAACCGGTTTGTGGGGTACTTGCTGTTCACTGCAAACTGTAAACTGACCACTTTTAAGGAGTGCAGGTGTGGATATTCTCAAGGGCTTAAACGAACAGCAGCAAGCCGCCGTGACGGCGGGCGATGGCCCGGTGCTGGTCCTGGCCGGACCGGGCAGCGGTAAGACGCGCGTCCTCACGCACCGCATCGCCTACCTGGTCGAGCACCGGGACCTGCGCGCCTGGCATATCATGGCGGTGACCTTCACCAACAAAGCCGCCCGCGAGATGGAAAACCGCGTGTTGGGGATGCTCGGCGAATCCGGCAAGCTGGACGGGCTGTCCATCGGCACCTTTCACGCCATCTGCGCGCGGGTGCTGCGCGTCGAAGCCGATTACACGCCGCTC
>CAYRWY010000329.1:0-1785 GCA_964427955.1 uncultured Anaerolineaceae bacterium | reverse complement strand
CGCTACCATCACATCCTGGTGGACGAATTCCAGGATACCAACATCGCGCAGTACACCCTGGTCAAGCTGCTGGCCGGGGAACGGCGCTGCATGTTCGCCGTCGGCGATCCGGACCAGAGCATCTACGCCTTCCGGGGCGCGGACTATCGCAACGTGCGGCGCTTCCAGGAAGATTATCCCGACGCCCAGGTGATCCTGCTCGAAGAAAACTACCGCTCGCACCAGGCCATCCTCGACGCGGCGATGGGCGTGATCAACCAGAACACCGACCGCACGCCGAAGGACCTGTTTACCAAGCGCAAAAAAGGCGCGCTGACCACCATCTACGAAGCCTACAGCGAAGACGACGAGGCGCGCTACGTGGTGGACACCATCAGCGACCTGATCGCGCGAGATCGCTTCAAGCCCGGCGATTTCGCGATCATGTACCGCACCAACGCCCAGTCCCGCGCGCTGGAAGACGGCTTCCGGCGGGCGAATATGCCCTACCGGCTGGTCGGCGCGACGAGCTTCTACGCCCGCAAAGAGATCAAGGACGTGATGGCCTACCTGCGGCTGGTGCACAATCCCAGCGATAACGTCAGCTTGCAGCGCGTCATCAACGTGCCCACGCGCGGCATCGGGCAGAAGACGCTCGACACGCTCAACACCTGGGCTGCCGATCAGGGTATGTTCCCGCCGCAGGCGATCCTGGCGCTGCGCGACGACCAGGTCGACTCGCCGTTCACCGGGCGGGCACGCGCGGCCCTGGCGGGCTTCGCGGGGCACTTGCAGGCGTGGCGGCAGGCCAAGGACGATCTCACGCCCGCCGAGATGATCACGCAGATTCTCAAGGATACCGGCTATCTCGCCTACCTGGACGACGGCACCGAGCAAGGCCAGAGCCGCATCGAAAACGTGCTGGAACTGCGCGGCTATGCCGAACGTTATACCGGGCTGCCGCTGGTGACGTTTCTCGAAGAAGTCTCGCTGATGTCGGACGTGGACACGCCGGAGGACGATCTCAACCGCCCCAGCCTGATGACGCTGCATTCCGCCAAAGGGTTGGAATTCCCGGTGGTGTTCATCACCGGCGTGGAAGAAAACATCATCCCCCATTCCCGCTCGATTGCGCCGGAGCGTAAGCCGGGCGTCACGGCGGAAGAAAAGCAGGAGGGAATTCAAGCGGTCGAGGAGGAACGCCGCCTGATGTACGTGGGCATCACCCGCGCCAAGGACCGGCTGTACCTGGTCTACGCGACGATCCGGTCGCTCTACGGCGACAGCCGCGCCAACCTGCCCTCGCGCTTTCTGTACGACATCCCCGACACCGTGCGCGAAGGCGCGCCGCTGCGCCGCCGGGGAAATGCCGAAGCCGACCGCCGCAGCTACGAGGCGATCACCACCTGGAACACGTCCGCCACCACGTCCAGGCGCTCGGAAAAACGATCCGACTCCGCGCCGTCACGCCCCTCCGCCCCGACGCGCTTCAAAGGTGGCGACGTGGTCTGGCACGGCAAATACGGCGAGGGGATCGTCGTCAGCAGCACGGTGAGCGGCGGCATGGAGCAGGTGACGGTCATGTTCCCTGGCGGCGTGGGCCAGAAGACCATCATCGCCGATTTTCTGAAAAAGATGGAGAATTGAATTCCGTATCATACCTGGGCGCCATCGCCTGCCAGTCGAACGAGGCTACGTGCGCGCGCAGGTCGGGCGGCGCGGGGCGTGGATCGGCCAGCCGGGCGCGCAGGCACGGGATCAGATCGGCATCGTCGGGATACAACACCTGATCCTGCCACGCCGCCG
>CAYRWY010000328.1:0-6834 GCA_964427955.1 uncultured Anaerolineaceae bacterium | reverse complement strand
GCGTTCAGCGGGATCAGCCGGTCCGGGGCGAGCGCGGACGAGTCGTCGCCTTCCAGGTAGACGAAGTGCTTGGTCGAATAAAACACTTGCAGCCCGGAATGCGGCAGCGTGAACGACTGGAGTTCGCCGTAGTGGTTCGGCTCGCCGCCGGTCGGTTCGCCCACCAGCAGGGCGGCGGTACGCTGCCGGAACTGGATCGCGTTTAGCAGCGCCGACGAATAGGTGTGCGGGCCGATCAGCACGAACAGGTGGCCGGGCTGGTTGATCGCCGGACGCTGGGCCAGCGCGTCGATCAGCGGTTCCAGGATGCGCGAATCGCCGCCGGAATTGAAGCGCAGATCGACCGCCACACGCGTCACCGGCTGCGCGTCCAGCACGCTCAGCACCTCCGCCATGAAATCCGCGAACGGCCAACCTTCCGCCTCGGCGCAGATCGCGTAATTCACGTAGAGCGTCTGTGAATCGGCGAAATACTCGTACCAGTAATTCGGTGGATTGTGCGACCCAAACGCGGGCGGGAGCGCCGCCGGATCGAGCGCGGTCTGCCAGGACTGGCCCGCTAACGCGCTGCGCGGCATGGAGTCGATGTCCAGTGTCACGCGGTCGCCGCCGGGCAGCTCGAAGGTGAACGACGCCGTATCCGTGCCCGGAATCACACCCAGGCCGTAGAGCAGTGCCGCATTCGGCAGCGATTGCGCCGCCATGACGCGCAGCCAGCCCTCGTTGGCGTGCGGGATCGCCGTCCCCAGCGCCGCCATCACGTCCGCCGCATCGCGATTCCCGATGCTCACCAGCCGCCCGCCCAGTGCCGCGCGGTAGTCGGCGGGAGCAGTCATCAACGTCAGGCCATCGGCAAAGGGATAGAAGTTGAGCGGGAAAACGAGCGTATCCGGCGTATAATTGTAGGCTAGCGAGGTATGCGCATCGCCGAGCAGCGCCACGATCTGCATCAGGCGCGCGACGATCTGATCGTCGTCCAGGTGGGGGATCTCCGCATCCAGGGCAGCCACCGCCGCGTCAAAATCGACCTGGCTGATTTGGGTGAAGGGTTCGACGTGGCGCTGGGGAAGTTCCTGCGCCAGCGTCGCCAGGTCTTCGCGCCAGGCGGGATCGCTCTGCGCCCGGCTGAGCGGCAGGTTCAGACCCGCCCACAGGAGGATGACGAGCAGGGAAAGCAGGCGGCGTGGCATAGGTTGCTCCTTGTCTCAGTGTCGCCAGATTATAAACCAGGGCGGCGCGGCTTTGAAATTGTGTTACAATTCTCCCCGGCACGGCGCTCTAGCACATCGCAGGCGGTCCCTTGAAACGTGTGAAACTCCTCAAGATCGGCGGCAGCGTCCTGACCCATAAGGACGCCGATTCCGAACTCAACCCGGTGGCCGTGGCAAACGCCGTGACCGACATCCGGCGCTGGCTGGCCGAAAATCCCGATCAAGACCTGATCCTGATCACCGGCGGCGGATCGTTCGGGCACCCGCTGGCCCACCGCTACCAGCTCAACGCGCCGAGCGCCGAAAAAAGCGATCTGGGCTTCGTGCGGATCACGACCAACATGCAGCGCATGGGGCAGGCCATCGCCGCCGCCTTTCAAGCGCAAGAGGTGGCCCTGTTCCCGCTGGCGCCTTCGGCCCTCTTCAGTACCGATCAGGGCCGGATCGCGGCGAGCACGCTCGATCCGATTCGGGAAGCCTTAGCGCGCGGGCTGGTTCCCTTTTTGTGGGGCGATGCGGTGCTGGATCGCGCGCATACCTACCGCATCCTCTCCGGCGACCAGATCATGACGTACCTGTGCGAGCAGTTGCAGATCGCCGATCTGCTGTTCGGCAGCGACGTCGAGGGGATCTACACCGCCGATCCCCGGCGCGATCCCGCCGCCCGGCGCATCGATCACGTGGACGACGCGAATTATCCAGCCATCCGTGCCGCGCTGTCGGATTCCTCGAATCTGGATGTCACGCGCGGGATGCAGGGCAAGATCGAAGAAGTCTACGCCACGCGTAAGCGACCGCTGCGCTGCACTATCTACAATGCGTTGGAGCCGGGGAATACCTATCGCGCCCTCTCCGGCGACGCCCTCGGCACCACTTTGTTTTTTACAGCAGGGGAAGACTAATGACCGCCACCTTCATTCCCGAAAATTACCAGGATACCGTTGAGACGATGCGCGCGGCGCACCAACAGATTCTCGATTCGCTCGCCCGCTACCATTACCCACTGGAAGAGTACCCGGACTGGCGCGGCAAAGGGCGTGCCCAGGGATCGGCAGCGGCCAAAGCCTACCCGATCCAGGGCGTGTTGAAATATCACGGCATGGCCGACTGGACCTGGCGCACGGCTTACATGCCCAGCATTTCGGTCAACAACGACGCCGCGTATTCGATCACCCTGGTCGAATTCGATCCCGATCTGGCGCAGGATCAGGCCACGATCAACGGCGTGCTGGCGCAGGGACGCGACCTGGAGCGGGTCCAGCAGAGTCTGGATGCCGTGCGCAGCCTGGGCGGCATCCAGAGCCGGGCGCGCGTCTGGTCGCGGAATATCGCCCGCTCGACCAAAACCGGCAAGGGGCTGGGGACCAGTGCGTCGGCGTCAGCCGCGCTGGCGACGGCGGCGCTGGCGGCGGCCTTTGGCCCGGAAGCGATCCAGAATACGCGCTTTCTGAGCTGCATGGCGCGCCTGCTGGCGGGATCGGGCTGCCGCAGCGCGGTCGGTGGGATCGGGCTGTGGCTGTCGTATCCCGGCATTCCGCATGAGGACAGCTTTGCCCTCAGGCTGGACGATCAGGACCAGCTCAAGGAGTTGAGCCTGCTCACCATTCCGCTGGATTCGCGCATCGGCTTGAAGACCGAATCGGCGCACCAGGATGCCCCCAACAGTCAATTCTACCGGCCCTGGATGTACAACCGGCTGAGCGAGATTGCCGAGTGTATTTCGGCCATCCGGCGCGGCGACTGGCAGACCGTCGGCCAGTTGGCGGAACTCGACAGCATCCAACTGCACGGCGTGACGATGAGCGCCAACCGGGAAAACAAAATTTTCGCCTGGGAGCCGGAGAATATTCACCTGTTCCGCCTGTGTAACGATCTGCGGGCGGCGGGCGTCCCGGTCTATTTCTCGACCGACACCGGCCCGACCACCGTGCTGCTGACGGCCAGAGATTACGAGTCGGTCGTCGTGTCGAAGATCGAGAGCCTGAACATGGGCTTCGAGGTCATCCGGGGCCAGTTGGGCGGTCCCGCCACGCTCGTAGACGAAGCCGACGCCCGGCAGCAGTTGGGCATCGCCGGTTAGCACAACCCTCTTCCCCCTGCCGTATACCATTCCGCAGGCGCTCATGACCGAATCGACCCCCTGAGCGCCTTCTTTTTTTCCTTCCCAGGAATTTATTGACAAGCCTGAAGGGGTGTGATAAACTGCGATTTAGTTAGTAAGTAATGATTGCTAACTATCTCAATAGTGGCAATTAGCGAATTTACAAGGAGTTTTAAAATCATGAAACGTGCACTATCAGTAACCTTCGCTCTCGTGATGGTTCTGGCGCTCGTGGTGGCGGCTGCTCCCAAGGCCCCCGCTGCGGAAGCGCGTGAAGACAAGACCCTCGAAATCTACATCACCGGCTTGACTCAAGACACGCTCGATTGGTTCAACAACACGGCGTTCCCGGCGTTTGAAGCCCAGAATCCCGGCGTCAAGTGCAGCATCATCACCGGCGACTGGGGCAGCTTCGACACCACCGTCGCGGGCTGGATCACCACCGGCGATGGTCCCGACATCGTCTACCTCGGCTCCGAATACGCCGCGACCTACGGCAAGCTGCTCGCCGATCTCGATCCCTATCTCAAGGATTGGGAAGAACTGGGCAGCTTCCTGCCCGCCGCGCTCGACACCGTGACCTATGACGGCCACCTGCGCGGCCTGCCCATCCTGATGAGCCCCCGCCCGATCTTCTACCGCACCGACTTGGTCGCCGATCCGGCCAATTTCGTCGCCCCGTTGACCTTCACCGACGCGCTCGAATTCGTGAAAGCCAACAGCGAAGTCGCCGACGGCAAGATGGTCAAGATGGGCTTCATGGACATCGGCAGCGGCCTGTTCGACGCCCAGGAATTCATCGGCTACGTCTGGTCCGCCGGTGGTGAACTGTACAACGAAGACGGCACCAGCGCGTTCGACAGCCCCGCCGTCGCCGAAGCCCTCCAGTACATGTACGACCGTCGCCGCGTCATGATGCCGACCGAAGATACGGCGGGCCTGCCCGCGTTCGAAGGTACTCCCCTGGCCTCTGGCGAAGTCGTGAGCGGTATCTTCCCGATGTGGAACGTGCCCCCGACCAGCGACCCGATCTGGAACGACGTCGCAATCGAACCCTATCCGGCGGGCGCGAATGGCAGCCCCCTGATCCAGGTCTTCATCGACTGGCTGTCGGTCCCGTCCTACGCCAAGGACCCCGAACTGGCCGCGAGCTTCCTGAAGTTCATCGCCAGCAAAGACAACGCCATCACCCTGAAGACGGTGGCCGGTTACACCCCCGTCCGCACCGATGCCTGGGAAGAAATCAAGGCCAGCGATCCCGTGTGGGCCAAGCTGATCGACCTGACCGTCGAGTATGGCCGCAGCTTCTCCGACATCCGCGCCAGCGCCGAACTCCGCCCGCTGATCACCGAACAGGTGACGCTCTTCCTGACCGATCAGCAGAGCCTGGAAGACACCCAGATGAATCTCAAGGATGAGTACGACGCCATCCTTCAGGCGAACGGCTACATCCAGTAAAACTGCGTAGTAATTGCACCTCACCGGGGAGGGGCGCCTGTCCCTCCCCCGTTTTCCCCCACCACGCTACGCCCAATGAGAGTTTAAGAGATGATATGCGATGGCTGACCAATATCGCTTAGCAAACTTAGAAATGTCTTTTCTCACAGTGGTTTTCATCGCTGTGACCAGTCTGGCCCTGGGATACCTGGCCCGCCTGATCGCCCGGCTGCGTGGTCTTACGGGGGCTGAGCAGCGCCGAATCTTTTGGGGATTCACGTTTGCCGGTCCGTGGATCGTCGGCTTCATCATTTTTGTGGTTGGCCCGACGATCGCTTCGTTGTACTACAGCTTTACCAACTATAAATTGGGCAGCTCGCTCAGTTGGATCGGGTTGGACAACTACCGCCAAATGCTGCTGGTCCAGGGCGCGCCGGGACGGCAGTTCAACCAGTCGATGTACAACTCGTTCTACTACGCCATCATCGGCGTGCCGCTGCAAATCGTCGCCGCTCTGGCGATGGCGATGATGCTCAACAACGAGATTCGCGGGGTGCGCGTCTTCCGCACGATTTTTTACCTGCCGGTTATCCTGGCGGGCGGCCCGGCCCTGCTGCTGGCGTGGCGCTATATGCTCAACTCCAACGGCGGGTTCATCAACGTGGCCTTGCAGCGTTTCGCCGACAGCTTCATTGGGTTTGAGTACATTTACCGGCTGTTCATCTACCTGTCGGAATCCTTCAACGGCTTCTTCACCGGTTTGGTGCGCGGCGATCCGGTCGGTCCCTTGAAATATACGCTGCCCGCCTTCATCGCGGTGCTGACGCTGGCGGGACTGGCTAAAGGCGAATGGACCGACGGCAAGCGCGTGACCGCCTGGCGCGTGGCGCAGATTTTCGGCATCGTGAGCTTCTACAGCCTGGCGGCTAAAGGGCTGATGATGGAGCCGATCAGCGCCGCGTGGTTGTACGTGCTCGGCGGGGCGGTGCTGGTGGGCATTCTGGCCTCGGCCCGGCAGGGGCGCAAGGATACCCTGCGGCTGTGGCAGTGGGGCGGATTGGGAGTGCTGGGGATCAGCCTGTTCCTGGTGTTGGACTGGGCCGGGTTCAAGCTCTCGACCCCACACGCCAAAGCCTATTTGCTGGCGCTGGCGCTGTCCGCGGTGCCGGTTGCGGCGTCGTTCGTGGGACGCTGGTCGCGCCCGAAATACCTGGCGCTGAGCGCGGCGGCGGTGGTGCTGGGCGTCGCCATCGTGATCACCGTCGCGCCGGGGCAGTTGGACGGTGGGCGGCTGAACGTGATCGCGCGCTATCTCACCTTCGGCAGCACGATCAAACACACCGACGATCTGAAGTACCTCAACGACGTCTACCCGGCGGAAACGCTGTCCCAGTTCTGGATCTACGGGCTGGTGATCGCCAGCCTGTTGGGCGCGGCGCTGCTCAACGAGACCTATCCCCGCGCGCGGCGCGTGGTGCTCTATGGCGCGCTGATCTTTTTTGCCCTGTTCACCGTCGGATCGTTCCTGGACACCCGCACCTACTTCCAGGCGTTCGTCGATCTGGCGAAAGCTGCCGGAAAGCCCAATTATCACTTCGCCCTGTTCCACCAGGCATTCGATCAATTCCCGGATTCCAGCCGCCTCCCGCTGTGGATGAGCAGTGAGCTGTGGTCCAAGCCCTCGCTGATCCTGATCACGATGTGGAGTTCCGGCACCGGGATGCTGATCTTCCTGGCCGCGCTCAAGGGCGTGCCTGGCACCTTCTACGAAGCCGCCGAAGTGGACGGGGCCAATTCCGTCCAGAAATTCTTCAAGATCACCCTGCCGCTGATCTCGCCCGCGCTGTTCTACAACATCGTGATCGGCGTGATCGGCGCGCTGCAAACCTTCGACTCGGTGTTCATTCTCCAGACGCCAACCACCCAGGCCAGCCTGTCGTCTGCCGCGTTCCAGTTGTTCCAGCGCACCTTCCGCCAGTTGGCGGTGGGTGAAGGCGCGGCCATGTCCTGGATTCTGGTGATCATCATCCTGACGCTGACCATCCTGCAATTCCGCTACAGCCGGAGTTGGGTGTATTACGAGGC
>CAYRWY010000327.1:0-6849 GCA_964427955.1 uncultured Anaerolineaceae bacterium | reverse complement strand
TCCTTGATCTTCGGCGTGCTGCCCATCAACAGGGTGTTGACGCGGAACAGCCGCGCCGCCAGCCAGATTGCCCCGATCACCGAGGCGACCAACACCCCCAGGCTGATCAGCAACTGCCCGGCGGGCACGTCGGTCACCGAGAGGCGCATGATCATCGACAGCGGCGCGGTGATCGGGAAGATCGACAGGATCACCGCCAGGGTTTGATTCGGCTCCTGGGCGAAGATCGACAGGAAGAAGAACGGGATCGCCGCCGGGAGCGTGACGACCACCACGTAATTCTGGCTGTCGCGCACGGTGTTGCTCAGCGCGCCGATGGCGGCCATCAGGCTGCCGAACAGCAGGAAGCCCAGCAGGAAGTAGACGATGGTCAGCACGACGGTCCCGCCGCTCACGCTGATGTTGCCGATCTGCTCGGAGACTTGCTCGCCCCGGCTCATGAGGAACAGGAAGGTGCCGAGCAGCATCCCGACCTGCATCAGCGCCAGCATCCCCATTGCCAGGATTTTGCCCAGCAGCAGCGGCATGGGCGGCACGGACGACAGCACGATCTCGATGATGCGCGACTCTTTTTCCTGGACGACGCTTTGCATCAGGTAGCCGCCGCCCCAGAAGATGCTGAACATCATCGCCAGCCCGAAGCCGTACACCAGCAGGAAATTCCGGTCCTCGTTGTCCGACTGGGCCGCGCCGCTGTCCGTGATCTTGTTCACCGTCACGACGGCGGGATTCTTCAGCCGCCAGTAGAGGGTCTCGAAGTCGGCAGCGTCGGCGTTGTACAGCAAGCTGCGCAGCACGAAATCTTCCATCGTGGTCTGTGTGCCAGCCTGGGTGATGTTGAAGCCTTTCATGTACGTCCAGATGTCCCCGGTGTCCAGGTAGTCCGGTTGGATCACGTACAGCACGTCGAAGACCTGGTCGTCGAGCGCCTGTTTGGCCGCGGCGAAGCTGGGGTAGGGCAGCACGATCCCGCGCAGGCAGTACGGCGAGCTGATCCGCTTGACCACCTGGCTGCGCGCCAGGTCCGGGCCGGTAGGATTCAGGATCATGGCGATCTCGGCCTCGCTGGGCGTGCAGTTCACGTCCCCGTAACTGTCGGGCGCGGGGAACAGGTGCTCCGGCGTCAGGTCCACGTAGCCGATTTTGTCCAGGCCCTTGTTCTCGTTGACGGAGGTCTTGGGCTTGTCGCTCTTGCTCGCGGTCTGATCCTGGTAGAACTGGTAGCCGAAGAACCCGGCCAGCGCCAGCAGCGGGATGCCGAACGTCATGAACAGGTACGACTTGCGGCGGAGCTGCTGCCGCGTCTCGTAGCGGAAGACTTCAATCCAGCGCATCATCGTCCAAACCACCCTCTCTTGCGGCGGGTCTCTTTAGCCGTATAGTCCGTTGAAGCTGTGGTCAGCGTGGTTTTCCCCTCACGCAGCGCCTGCCACAGCGTGCGCGGCGTCAGCATCTTGCCGTACATCAACATGCCCAGCCGGAACACTTTCGCCGCCAGCCACATCACGCCGATCACCGACACGACCTGAATCGCCACGCTGAGCGCGATCTGCCACAGCGGCAGCGACGCCAGGCCCAGCCGCAGGATCAGGGCGGTCGCTCCGGTCAGCGGGAAGAAGGTCAGGATCATGGGGATCGTCCCGTTGGGGTCGGTGAAGAACGTGACCAGCAGCATCAGCGGCAGCACGCCCACCATCGAGAAGATGCCCGCGAACTGGCGGCTTTCGGCCTCCGCCGTGACCGCCGCGCCCACGCCCAACATCGTCGCCGCGAACAGCAGGAAGTTGATCACGAACAGCAGCAGGATCAGCAGAATGTCGCCGATCTGGAATTCCGCGCCGCTGATGAAGTTCTGCGCATCCTTATTGAATCCGGCGATCACCAGGGACGCCGCCGCCCAGACTACCACCTGGGTGAGGGCCAGCGCGCCCAGTCCCAGCAGCTTGCCCCACAGCAGTTCGATGGGCCGCAGGCTGGTCGCCAGGATTTCCATCAGGCGATTTTCCTTCTCCTCGACCACGCCGCTCATCAAGAACTGCGCCGTGGTGTTGGTCGCCATGAAGTACAGCATCACGAAGATGAACGGCAGCATCAGCCGCCCGGCCAGGGCCGCTTCGCTCAACTCCTTGTCGCTGTCCAGGTCGTGCACCATATAATTCGTCTCTTCGAGCCGCGTGGCCGGAACCGGCAGGGTGTCCGGCGCTTTGGCGGCGATCTGCACGCGCAGGAAGGTGGTGATGTTGTCTTTGAGCGCCTGCGGGATGCGCTGGCGGGCGTACAGGTCCACCTGGCCGTCGAGCACGTAGCTGCCCTTGACGATGAAGTAGGCGTCGATCTCTTTGTCCAGCAGTTGCTGCTGGGCGGCGGTCGTCACCGTGGTGAAGTAGTTCTCGTCCGGGCCGGTGGCCGGGATGTCGATCTTCGCCGTGACCGGCAGATAGTCGTCAGGATTCGGTCCCGCCGGGTCGATCACGCCCGCCCGGTCGATGTAGCGCACCTGCTGCCAGTGGTCGAGATTCTGCTCGCGGCCCACCGAAAAGCGGACGATGAAGAACATCGCCCCCAGCGACAGCAGCGGGACGCCGAACGCCGTGAACAGGAAGCTGGGGCGCTTGAAGTTGATCAGATACTCGCGCCGCAGCACGAGCTGGATTTTATGCCAGGACATGGTTACCCCCCGTGGTTGCCGTTGCGGCCACTGCCCGCCACCTGGATGAAGATCTCATTCAGGCTCGGCACGGCCAGTTCGAAGCGGCGGACGTGGTAGGCGGTGCTGACGGCCATGCGCTCCATGATGTGATCGGGCGTGACGCCATCTTGCAGGTAGAGCGTCACCTGCCGTCCGTTTTCCACGGACTCGACCTGCTTCACGCCGTCCAGCGCGGCCCAATCGCCTTCGCCTTCGATGATCACGGCGTTTTTGGCGAAACGCTGCCGCACTTCTTCCACGTCCCCGTACAGCACGCCGCGCCCGTGATCGATCATCAGCATCCGGTCGGCCATCTCTTCGATCTGCGGCATCTGGTGCGTGGACATGATGATCGTGACGCCCTGCTTGTTCATCTGGTACAGCACGTCTTTGATCAACTCGGTGTTGACCGGGTCCAGGCCGGAGAACGGCTCGTCGATGATGACCAGGTCGGGGTGGTGCAGGATCGTGCCGATGACCTGGACTTTTTGCTGCATCCCTTTACTCAGCTCGCTGACCTTGCTCTTGACGTTGTCGCCCAGGTCGAACTGGTGCAGCAGTTCCGTCGCGCGCGTCACAGCGTCGCCCCGCTTCATGCCTTTGAGCTGGCCCAGGTAGGTCAGCACTTCGATCACGGGGACGTTGCGATACAGCCCGCGTTCTTCCGGCATGTAGCCGATGCGGTCTTTGGTCCGGTCGGAGATCGGTCCCCCCAGGACTTCGATCCCCCCGGTGTCGGGCTTGAGGATGTCGAGAATCATGCGGATGGTGGTGGTTTTGCCCGCGCCGTTCGGACCCAGCATGGCGAACAGTTCCCCGCACCGGACCTCGAACGTGAGGTCGGAAACGGCGGTGAAGTCGCCATAATGCTTGGTGACGTTGCGGACCGAAATTGCCAGTGAGGCGCTCATGTAACAGACTCCTTTGCTGAGGGCGCACGCTGTCCCTATAGGTGATACGCGCAGCAGAGGCGAATTGTAACCTACTTGCTCGCCCTGACAAGGCTCACTCAGGGCGATGTCAGGTGAATTTCAGCCAGATGTCAGAATTCCCCTCTTTTTTGTTTTGCCGTGCGGGTGCGCTACAGTCGTGGCAGCGCGCGAGATGTTTAGCGCCAGGCGCGCAGCGCCCCTTTGGGAGAAGGCAACTATATGCCCATCATCGTCATCATTTTGATCGGACTGCTGGGAGGCGTGGCCGTCGGTCTGCAAGGGCCGATGTCCAGCATGATCAGCCAACGCGTCGGCACGTTGGAAAGCATCTTTATCATCCACATCGGGGGGGCCATCGTGGCGCTGGCGCTGCTGCTGGCCGAGGGGGGTGGTAATCTGGGCCACTGGCGCGATACCCCCCGCTATACGCTGGGGGCCGGGGCCTTTGGCCTGATCGTGATCGCCGCCATCAGCCTCATGATCCCCCGCATCGGCGCGGCACCGGCTATCGTGGTGCTGGTAGCCGGTCAACTGCTCGTCAGCGCGATCCTGGACCACTTCGGGCTGCTGGGCCTGGACATCCGGCCCCTGACGGCCTCCCGCTTGCTCGGCCTGTCCGTGATGTTCATCGGCGTGTGGCTGACCGTGCGCAAGTGAGGGTCGTCACTCCAACGCGCCGGTCTGCCGGAAGATGATCTCGACCCGGTTCCGATCACAGCCTGCCGCGTCCAGCACGACCTCGACCGGGGCCGACAGGTAGCGATCTCCGGCGGTGACCTGCACCCACAGGCGGCGGTTGACCATCCGGTCCAGGGCGAGGCTCCAATGCCCGTCGGCGTGCCGCTCGATTTCGCCCGTCAGGATGATCTGCCGCGCGAGGAAGTCGCCCCACATCGAGACCTGGAAAGAATCGGTGGGGGCGCCGTTCAGATCCAGAACGTCTCCGCTGACCACCTGCCCGCTGCAATCCGGACCTTCCAGATAGACCGGATTTCCGTCCAGCGTGAACGGGTACACGCCCGGCGTGAGCGGCGGGGCCGGGGTCGGCGTGTAGGCCGCGGCGGTCTGCGTGCTTTGCACCTCGTGGATCACGGCGGTCAGCGTGATCGCGAATTCGGACTGGCGATTCTCCTCGCGGGAGTTCACCAGGATCAGGATCAGGATCGACCCGGTGAGCAGGACGAGAAACAGACCGATGGCGATGGTCAGGGCGATCTTGTAGGAACGGCTGTAGGAAATAACTGGCGTTGGTTCGCTCACCGTCGTGAATTACTCCTATCCTTCGGCTTTCGCCGCTTTGAGCGCCGGTTCAAGCTCGCGGTAGACGCGCAGCACTTCGGCCACGCTCCAGCCCTGGGCGATGCAGCCGCGCGGGGCGTGCGGCGGATCGCCGTCGAAAATCTCGCTGATGCTCCCCAACCCACTGTCGCTCAGGTGATCGGTCAAGGCTTCCAGGTAGCTGAGCGCCGTCTGCGCGTTGCCGTACACCCGGTAATGGGCGCTGACGAACGGCCCGATCAGCCACGCCCAGGCCGTGCCCTGGTGGTAGGCGCTGTCGCGCTGGACCGGGTCGCCGCCGTAGGTGCCGACGTAATCCGTCTCGTCCGGGGCCAGGCTGCGCAGCCCGTGCGAGATCACCAGCTCGCGCGCGCAGATGTCCACTACGGCGCGCGCTTTTTCGCCTTCCAACAGCGGAAACGGCAGCGAGACCGCCAGCAGTTGGTTGGGCCGCAGGGTGGGATCGTCGCCTTCGGGACCGTCGATGACGTCATAGAGATAACCGCCGTTGTACCAAAAACTGGCGTTGAAGCTGTCGTAGGCTTTGTCGGCCATCTGCTGGTAGCGGACGGCGTCGCCGCTGCGGTCCAGGGCGGTCGCCAGTTCGGCGGTGATGCGCAGCGCGTTGTACCACAGCGCGTTGATCTCGACCGGCTTGCCGGTGCGCGGCGTGACGACCCAATCGTCAATCTTGACATCCATCCAGGTCAACTGCACGCCGGGTTCCCCCGCGTAGAGCAGGCCGTCGGCGGGGTCCTGGTGGATGTGGTAGCGCGTGCCCTTGATGTGCCAGTTCAAGATGTCCACCAGCACGTTGTACAGCTCTTCGAGCACGGCCCGGTCGCAGCCGCCGTGTTTGTACCAGGCATAGATCGCGTGGAAATACCACAGCGTGGCGTCCACGGTGTTGTATTCGGGCGCTTCCCCGGCATCCGGGAAGCGGTTGGGCAGCATCCCCTGATCGACGAATTGGGCGTAGGTGCGCAGGATGGCGGCGCTGTCTTCGGGACGCCCGGTTGCCAGGGTCAGGCCGGGCAGCGCGATCATGGTGTCGCGCCCCCAATCGCTGAACCAGGGATAGCCCGCCAGGATGCTTTGGCCGGTCTGCCCGCCGATCTCGCACGTGACGACGAACTGATCCGCCGCCAGCACGAGCTGTTGAACCCAGCGTGGGGCCTCCGTCGCCTGGGCGCGGGCCAGCAGGTCGCGCTGGCGTTCCTGCTCGGCTTGCAGCGCGGTATACCAGGGCTGCGGCTCGTCCTTTTCGGCGGTGAAGACCAGGGCCAGCGTGTTTCCCAGGTGCAGATCGGCGGTGATCGTCGCGGCGGCGAAGAGGTCTTCCTGGTTGTCCAGGCCGCGGCGTTTTTCTTCGGGCAGGTGAAAGGACCACCACCATTCCGGCCCCGGCGTGATCGATCCCAGGTTCGCCAGGATGCGGTACGGGCGCAGCGGGACGCTCTGGCGTTCGATGGGGCGCGGCGTGACCTGGACCGCGGCCCCATTCGGCCACGGTGATTCTTCGGGGTCGATCTCGACGACGTAGCCGCCTTTGGTCAGCTTGTGATGGTCGCGATAGGTGCACAGCGGCTTGATCACCAGCCGCACGTTCGAGGTGCCGCGCGTGTAGGTATAGGTCACGTAGGTGGTATTTTTGCCGTGCTCCATCCAGATGCGCTGCACCAGGCGCAGATCGCCCAGGCCCCACACCAGCACCGGGATCGTGCCTTCCAGGTGGAAGCTTTCCAGGTGGCGGTAGCCGTCGGGCAGCACCACCCCGGCGGCCCATTCGTGCGTGACCAGCGGAGAACGCCGCCCGTCGATGTCCACCCAGGCGTCCAGGTTGGCGATCATCAGGGTCCGCCGCGTCGGAGGTTGGAGGGAGGCTGTCAACAGGCTGTGGTAACGGCGGGTGCGCGCCCCGGAAAGCGATCCCATCGCGTAGCCGCCGAT
>CAYRWY010000326.1:0-6948 GCA_964427955.1 uncultured Anaerolineaceae bacterium | reverse complement strand
GGACGACATCCCGCCCGGCGTGAACTGGAGTTCCGCCATTCAGGAAGGGCTGGACACCTGCGAAGCCCTGATCCTGATCATGTCGCCGGAGTCGCTCACCTCGTCCAACGTCACCGACGAATGGCAGTATTTCCGCGACGAGCGCAAGCCGATTATCCCCGTGCTGTGGCGGCCCGCGCCCAAGATTCACTTCCAACTGCGCCGCATCCAATACGTCGATTTTGTCGAGCAGGACTACGAGATCGCGCTCGACCAACTGCGATCCCGCCTGTTCGACGAGCCACCCGCGCCGCCCGTGGTGCCGCGCAAACCCGTCGCGCCCGCCCACCCCATCACCGCGGCCAACACCCGCCAGATCGCGCTCAAGACCACCCTGAAAGAGCACCGCGACAGCGTGAAGGGCGTCAGCTTCAGCCCGGATGGCCTCCAGTTGGCCTCGTGCGGCGAAGATAAATCCGTGCGGCTGTGGCAGACGACAGGCCGCACCCACATGAAATCGCTGATCGGGCACGAGAAGCCGGTCAACGCGGTCGCCTTCAGCGCCAGCGGGTCGTTTCTGGCATCGGCCTCCGAGGATCGTACCGTGCGATTGTGGCACGTCAGCAAGCATTTTTGCATCACGGCCCTGCGCGGCCACACCGCCAGCGTGACCGCCGTCGCCTACAGCCCGTCCGAGACACTGCTGGCCTCGGCCTCCGAAGATGGCACGGTGCGACTGTGGGACGCCAAAGCCCGCAAAGCCATCGGCGTACTGGGATCGCACAACGGCCCGGTCAACGACGTGATCTTCAGCGCGGATGGCAATCTGCTGCTGTCCGGCGGCGAGGATCAGGTCGTGCGCTGGTGGGACGTCAACGCCCGGACCGAGCAGCGGACGTTTGCGGCCCCTGACAGCGTGCACCGGCTGGCCCTCAGCCCGGATCGCCGCCTGCTGGCCGTGGCGCTGAGCAGCAGCGGCCTGATCCTGGTCGAGGCGGACTCTCAGAACCAGGTCGCCGCGGTGCGTTACGCCGACTACAACGCCAACTGTGTGCGCGGCCTGACCTTCAGCCCGGACGGCACGCTGCTGATCGCGGCCTCGCTGGACGGCGCGATCCGGGTGTGGCGCGTCGATCTGTTGGGCGATGGCAAGCAGAACCGCGCGCTGCGCTCGCTCAGCGGCCACGACGGAGGCATCACCCATATCGCCCTCAGCGCCGACGGCACGCTGCTGGCGTCGGCGTCCCACGATGCCACCGTGCGCCTGTGGAACGTCAAGCGTTAACAAACCTTAAACGCGACATAACCTTTTGAGCACCGCCTTTTCGTAGAATCGAAAGAATCTCGATTCACCGGAATTGCAGGTATCCCAAAGGTTCATGCCATGACGATTGGACGCAACTTCTTCAAGAACGCCGCCAACTTCCTGGTGCAGTAGCATCCGTTTTTGGCCCTGATGGTCAAACCGTAACTCCCCAATAGAGAGACTCCTGTCATTTGGTTCCAGAGTCTCTCCCTTGTCCTCCTTTCGCTTTCCCCCATTTCGCGTCACAATAGGAGGGGTCTATTGACTGCCACCCTTCAGGACACTCCTATGGTTGACCTTTCGCATTGGACGGTAGCCCTGCGTGACTCGCTCCGACCTCGTACTTTGATTCCCGGCCTGGCCACCGGGTTGGTCATTGGCCTGATCGAAGTCATCATCGTGATCGCGCTCGCCTCGCTGATCTTTTCGGGTGACCTGGCGGGCGATCTGCCGCGCGGTCTCGGCCTGATGTTGTTTGGCGCGACCATCCTATCGCTGGTCCTGGCCCTGACCAGCACCATCCCCAGCCTGGTGAGCGGCCCCCAGGATACGCCCGCGGCGATCATGGCGCTCGCCGCGGTGGCCATCGCGGCGCGGATGCCCGCTTCGGCGTCCGCCGATGATACCTTTTTCACCGTGATGGCGGCCTTCGTCGCCGCATCGCTGCTCACCGGCGGGGTGTTCCTGCTGCTGGGCTACTTCAAGCTGGGCAACCTGGTGCGCTTCATCCCCTACCCGGTGATCGGCGGCTTTCTGGCCGGGATCGGCCTGCTGGTGGTGCGCGGCGCGATTGCCTCGATGGCGGGCGCCCCGCTCAGCCTGACCGAAACCCAACCGCTGACCGACCCGGACCGGCTGGTCAAATGGCTGCCCGGGCTGGTGCTGGGCGTCCTGCTGCTGCTCACGCTGCGCCGCTATTCTCATTTTCTGATCATGCCCGGCTTTTTCGCGGCGGCGACCGGCCTGTTTTACCTCGCGCTGGTGATCAGCGGGACGTCCGTCTCCGCGGCCACCGATCACGGCTGGCTGTCCGCCAGCTTTCAGGGGGGTGGACTCTGGCATCCCCTGACCCCCGGCGATCTCGCGCACGTGGAGTGGTCCGTGCTGGCCCATCACGCGGGCGACCTGGGCGCGATTGCCCTGCTGAGCGTGATCGGCCTGCTGCTCAACGCCAGTGCCCTCGAACTCGCCAGCCAGCAGGACGTCGATCTCAACCGCGAATTGAAAGCCACCGGGCTGGCCAACCTGCTGGGTGGGCTGGGCGGCGGGCTGGTTGGCTATGCTGCCGTTAGCGATACGGTCCTGGCCTACCGTATGGGCGTCAAAAGCCGCCTGATCGGCGTGGTCACCGCGGCGATGTGCGCAGCGGTCATGTTCGCGGGTGGGACGGCCCTGTCCTACATTCCTAACCTGGTCCTGGGCGGCCTGCTGCTGCTGATCGGGCTGAGCTTCGTGTCGGAATGGGTGTACGACGCCTGGTTCAAGCTCCCCAAAACCGATTATGGGATCGTCATCTTGATCCTGGTGGTGATCAACACGTTGGGCCTGCTGGAAGGGGTCGGGCTGGGCATCGTCGTCGCGGGCGTCCTGTTCGTCGTCAGCTACAGCCGGATCGACGTCGTCCGGGACGAATTGACCGGGACGAATTTTCACAGCAACGTCGTCCGCCCTTCGATTTACCGCCAACTGCTGCGCCAGAAAGGCGACTGGACCTACATCCTCCGGCTGCAAGGCTTCATCTTCTTCGGCACGTGCCAAAAGCTGCTCGACCGGGTGCGCGCGCGGATCGAACACGGCCCCCGGCCTCATTTCATCGTGCTGGACTTCCGGCAGGTCAGCGGGCTGGACTCGTCCGCCCTGCTCAGCTTCACCCGGATCAAGCAGCTCGCTCAGGCGCACGACATCCTGCTGGTCTTCACGCACCTCGCGCCCCAGGTCCACCAGCGGATGGCTCCGGTCCTCTTCAACGACGCGCATTACCCGATCTGGCGCCTCTTCCCCGACCTGGATCGCGGCGTGGAATGGTGCGAAAACCAGAGCCTGGAAATCCTGGAG
The DNA here is from genome assembly GCA_964427955.1 of uncultured Anaerolineaceae bacterium. Classification (GTDB taxonomy): domain Bacteria; phylum Chloroflexota; class Anaerolineae; order Aggregatilineales; family Aggregatilineaceae; genus JACRBK01. The sequence goes on along the minus strand of CAYRWY010000326.1, from coordinate 3,608 downwards.
AGCGTGGGATTTTCCCCCCGGTTCAGTCCGCATAAGCTGCCGTTCGAAGAGATCGTGCCCGACGCGCAGCAGTTAGCCCGGCTGATGACTTACCTCGACCAGCAGAAAGTTGAAGCCGAACACTTTTTGATGCACCAGGGGGATGCGCCCGGCGGGCTGTATTTTTTGGAGCAGGGGCAGATCTCGATCCAGATCGAGCTGGGCGATGGCAGCACCGTGCGGCTGCGCAAGATGGACGCGGGCACGCTGGTCGGCGAGCTAGGGACCTACCTGCACCAGCCCGCCACCGCCTCGGTGATCACCACCCAGCCGAGCACGCTGTATCACCTGTCGGAGGAAGCCCTCCAACGCCTGGAACGCGAGGAGCCGGAAATTGCCTCGGCCTTTCACCGCTTCATGGCGCGCTTCCTGGCCGAGCGGCTGACCCAGACCACCGAGACGCTCCAGGCGTTGGTCGATTGATTTAGGTGAGCGAAGCCTTGCTGCGGGTCTTTTGCAGCTCGTAATCCGGCGTCCGCTGCGCCAGCAGATCGAGCGAGATGTCGATCACCTCGCGCACTTCGTCGGGCGTCGTCGTGCCGATGGTGACCAGATCTTGATCGCGGATGGTGTTCCAGACGAACGCCAGCCCGACCACCGGCTGGAGTTTGCCCGCTGCCAGAGGCTTGATCGTCATCACCGGCTTGTGGGCGTGCTGGATGACGCGCATGATCCAATCGACTTCGACCTGCATCAGAAAGCCCAGCGAGTTGTAAAGCTGGATGTAAGTCTCGACGTCTGCGCCGGTCTTGTCCGCGTAGATCACGGCTTCGGGCATGTGCGTCGAAAGGCCGGGGATCATGCCGCGCTCGCGGATCAGGCGGGTGTAGCGGTCGAGGTCGCGAATTTTGCCCTGCATCCGGTCGATCAGCGCGTCGGTCACGCACTGGTGAGGCATACAGAAGGTCGCGCCCAGCGCCCTGGCCCGGTCGAAGACCGCTTCGGGGTCGTCCTGCGCAGCACCGCCCGGCTGGATGTTGAAGCTCGGCGTCAGGATGCGCACCATCGCCCGCCCCACGCGCTGTTCCGCGTCGCAGATCGCGTCTTGCAGCAGCGGCGACAGCGGGGCCATCACGGCATCCACGCCCCGTTCCAAAAAGGCGGTCAGGACCGCCGCCATCCGTTCGCGCCCCTGATAGTCTTTGATGAATTTATCTTTGGCCAGCGAGGTATGCGAATAGCCCAACAGCCAGTTGGTGCCCGCGATCAGCCGCGGCAGGCTGACCCCTCCGACCACCGTGCGCGGAAATTGATCCATAAGTCTCTCCTTCAAAAAAAGCATTTTGTCGCGTCACCATTCTGGCATCATCCCCTTGAACTGGCAACCGTGCGTAAAACCTGTGCTACAATGCGAATAATGATCCGGCAGAAGAAAGGGATCGCAGCATGTCCGGTGTCGAACCGGCTTACCGCCGGTTGCTGCGCGAGGGTGGCTTTCCGGAGCGCGTCCGGCAGGCCCAGGCGGCGCTGGCAGACTGCACGCTGTGCGCGCAGGAATGCCACATGGATCGCACTCAGCAGTGGGGCTTCTGCCGCACCGGAACCCAGGCGCGGGTGAGCAGCGCCTTCCCGCACCTGGGCGAAGAAGATCCCCTGCGCGGCTGGCACGGCTCCGGCACGATCTTTTTGGCGGGATGCAATCTGCGCTGCCAGTTCTGCCAGAACTACGCGATCAGCCAGCAGGACGACGGCCAGCCGGTCAGCGCCGCGACCCTGGCGGAGATGATGCTCCGGCTGCAAACGTTGGGCTGCCACAACATCAACTTCGTCTCGCCCAGCCACGTGATCGCCCCGATCATCGCCGCGGTGCACCTCGCCGCGCAGGCCGGACTGAATATCCCCCTGGTGTACAACACGGGCGGCTACGACTCGCTGGAGGGGCTGGCCCTGCTGGACGGCATCATCGACATCTACCTGCCGGACATGAAATACGCCGATCCTGCCCTGGCGCGGCGTTATTCCAGGGTGCGCGACTATCCGGCGCGCAATCAGGCCGCCGTGCGCGAGATGCACCGCCAGGTAGGAGATTTGCAGCTCGATCAGGACGGGATCGCGGTGCGCGGACTGCTGGTGCGCCATCTCGTCCTGCCCGACCGTATCGCCGGGACCGCCGAGATCGTGCGCTTTCTGGCCGAAGAAATCTCACCCCACACCTACATCAACATCATGGGCCAGTATCGCCCGGCCTGGCGCGTCCAGGAACGGCAGATCGCGCCGCTCAACCGTCCGGTTACGGCAGCCGAAGTCGAGGCCGCTGAAGCCCTGGCGCGGCAGGCCGGACTGCGGCTGGATCAGCGCCGGATCATGTGGAGGAGCTAGAGGCTCAGGAGTGCAGTATGGAATACCAATTCGTGGGTACGGTGACGCATTATTTTGACCGGCTGGGCGTGGCGGTGGTCCATCTGGAAGACGAGCTTTACCTGGACGACTGGGTTCTGATCGAAGGCCCGCGCACCTCGTTGGAGCAGCAGGTGCTCTCCATGCAGGTCAACCGCCAGACCATCGACAAAGGCGAGCGCGGCGAAGAGGTCGCGATCAAGACTGACGACGCCGTCCGCGAAGGCGACCGGGTGTACCTGATTCTGGAGTGACCGGCCTCAATACAGATCTTTGGCCCCGGCCATTTGCTCAATCGCCCGGCGCGGGCTGGTCCCTTCGTCGCCCATCGGTTCATCGGCGAAGCGGTAATCGTTCTTGCGGATATACTCGGCCAGATCGCGCTGCAACCGTGACCACAACGCCTGCTGGCCCGCCAACAAGCGCGCTTTGGCGGCGGTCGCGAAGTTCCCCTCCATCGCCTGCCGTAAGTGCACCAGACAGACGCCGCCAGATCGCTGGAACGCCTCGGCGAACTCCGCCTGTTCGAGTCCTTCGATCAGGTTGCGGATCACGTGCTCCTCGACGGTGGCCCGGTGGGTACAGGCGGGACATGGCCCGCGCGATTTGAGCGCCCCCGCCGCCTGGGCTACCTGGCGTTTGCCACTCTCCGGCGTGATCTCCCCCATATCTTTGAGCATGTTCCGCACCAAGCCTTCGTACAACACGGCGATCCCCAGGCCGCTGGCGTTGATCTGTTCCTGCACGTGCCAGGCGTGCGTGGGACAAAAGCCCCGCGCCGCGCGAATCGCCAGGTGAGTGGGAGGTTCGTTGACGTACTCGTAGACCAGGCTGCCCAGGTAGTTGTGGACGCTGTCCGCGGTCAGGCGGCAGATCGGGCAGCCGGGCAGTTCGAAGGCTTGCAGCAGTTCATAGGCGCGTGACGACAGGGGCATTCGACTTTGTCCAGTTCAGTGATCCATCCCAGGCCGAGATTATACCGCACCGCTCCGGCGCGGATCGCAAAAACCCTATTGTCAAGATCAGCAGGTTTGGGTAAGATAAACAGGTACGCGGGCATAGTGTAGCGGTAACACACCAGCCTTCCAAGCTGTTATCACGGGTTCGAGTCCCGTTGCCCGCTCAGCCGACGCCCAGGAATGCTGGGCGTTTGCGTCAAGGGCCTGTAGCTCAGCGGTTAGAGCAGCCGGCTCATAACCGGTCGGTCGCAGGTTCGAATCCTGCCGGGCCCA
>CAYRWY010000325.1:0-6951 GCA_964427955.1 uncultured Anaerolineaceae bacterium | reverse complement strand
CCGTCGCGACAGCATCCGTCGCCACCGGGTTTTTGCCCGCGACCAGGATGCCCGGCTCGACCGGACTCCAGCCTTCCAGCCAGGGTCCCTCGCCGCCTTCGGAGGTCTTGACGCCGTCGATCAGCGAGAAGTGGATCGGGCGCGCGCGGTTGAGGTCCACGATCACGCCGGGCAGGCGCGTCCGGTAGGCATCCCCCGGTCCATGCAGCGCCGTGCGGTTGCTGTCGCCGGACTGCATGTACAACTGGAGCGGCGTGATCCCGACCAGATTCTTCATCGACTGCGTGACGCCCGCGCTGGCGTGGCATTTCATCTTGGCGACGGACATGAACACGTCGGTTTCGTCCAGGATCGGGTGCAGCTTGAATTCCTTGTAGACCAGCGCGCCCTTGCCGACGGGCCGGGTGATGAACTCCTCGCTTTCGTTGAGGTTGACCAGCTTCACGCCGAGATCATCCGCGATCTCGGTGTAGCCCCACAGGTCGTAAGACTGCTCATCCCAGATCGCCTCGACGATGCTCACCTCGGCGGGGTCCGCTTCGAGCACGACTTCGACCAGCGCCCGCACGACTTCCGGGTGGGTGACCATACTCTCGACCGCCGGGAAGTCGATCTGGCTCTGCCACCACGTCCCCCCGGTCAGGTTGACTTTGATCGCGACTTTATCGCCGGGGTGCACCACGTCCGCCAGCCCGCCCAGCGCCTCGATCTGGCCGCGCACCTGCTGGCGGATCAGGTCCCGGTCATACGAGTCCGCCTGGGCCAGCGCGACTTTAGGCAGCGCCTCGTTCCAACGCGCCAGCGCTTCGCGATCCGGGCGCAGGCCGGGGATCAGCGCCCCGCTAGCCAGCAGCCCAGCCGCGCGCAGCACTTCCCGCCGGGTCAGGGTATGTTTTGAAGTCATTTTTTTCGCCTCATAATCTAAAGAACAAAAAAGCATTGCACCACAGAGGGCACAGAGCACACAGAGGAAGAGCAGAGATTTTTTCTTTTTTTCTCTTGCTTTTCTCCGTGTCCTCTGTGGTGAATTTTTCTTTTTTACCACGCCGGGTGATGGACCGGTTCCGGGCGCTCGCTCACCAGCGGCAGCAGGCGGCGCACCACGTCCGGGTGGCCGATAGCGTACAACCCCTGGAATTTGTGCGTCAGGTCGGCGGTCGCGAAATCCAGCCGTTCCCCGGACAGGAAGCGAATCTCCCCGCCCTGCCTGGCCATGAAGGCCGCGCCTGCGGCGATGTCCCACGCGTAGCCCTCGTGCGAGAGGGTCGCCACGGACGCGCCGCGCGCGGTGTAGGCGGTATGCGCCGCCGTGCTGCCCATGCTCATCGCCCGCGTGAAGCGCAGATCGTAGCGCGATCCGGCGTCGCTGCGCCACAGCACGTACGAGTCCTCGGCCCAGCGCCGCGCCAGCCGCCCGGTCACGATCTCGCCGTTGGCGATCACGTCGTCCCCGTCGATATACGTCCAGTCGTCGTACAGCGGGAGGTGCACCAGCCCGAAGATCGGGACGCGCCGGTGCAGCACCGCCAGCGTGATACACCACGACGGCAGCCCTTCCACATAGGCGCGCGTGCCGTCAATCGGATCGATGATCCACAGATACTCGTGATCGATCTGTTGGGCGCCGTATTCCTCGCCCAGCAGGCCGTGATCGGGATAGGTCGCCTGGATCGCGCGCCGGAGCAACTGCTCGATCTCGCGATCCGCCACGGTGACCGGATCGGCCACGCCTTTCCACTGCGGATCGGCGCGGCGAAAATAGTGCCGGGCGATAGCCCCGGCCTCGGTAACCCATTCCCGGATGAGGGCAACATTCAGCGTCAACGACAACTCCCTTGAACCAAACTCAAGCACCGGCCCAGTATAACGCACGCCCGGAAAATAAAACGAGCCGGAAGGATTCTCCGGCTCGTCGATTTTCACTAACACGGCGATCTACTGATCCTTGCACAACTAGCTTGATTTTTGCCAGGGAGATTTACCTCACCCCTGACCCCTCTCCAGCTTGTCTGGGGAGGGGCTGGGGGTGGGGTTTAGGTTTCAAGGCAAAGGTCAGTACTAGCTAAGCGGGTCGCTCTCGGTCTCACCGGGATGATCGACCCCCCCTCCCCCGTACAGGTGAGCGTCCAGCGCCGACCGCAGGATCGTGCCGCAGGTGTCGGGATTCAGATCGACCGCCGGGCCGTACACCCAGGCGTAGTTGTGGGCTTCTTCGTCGTCTGCCGGAGTCTGGAAGTAGACCTGGAGCCACAGGTTGCCCTCGGTGGACGAACGCACCCAAAAGACCTGGCCGGTCTGGACGCCGCCCAACTTGCGGCTGTCCTGGTTCGGCGACAGGCGGACATTCAGATTGGTCGGAGCGGTCGCCGTGCACACGCCGGGCAGGCTGGCGCTGGGGGTGACGCCGTCTTCACTCACATTTTGCGCGACGCCAGGCGCACCAACCAGGAACTGCCCCGCGTCCACGGCGAACGCTTCGGCATCGCCGGTCATGACTTCGACCCGGCCTTCAGTGACGATCAGGGTGGTCGTACCATCCTCGGCCACGGTAACCTCGAACTGGCCGCGCAGCAGCTTGATGCCGAACGCCGGAGTCTTCAGCGTCCAGGTGCCTTGCGTAGAATTGGCGGCGACGACACCCAGCTCGCTCACGACGTGGCCGGAATCGAGCGACATCTCGACCGCGAACTCGCCTTGAGCTTCGCCGCTGAAATTGTTGAGCGTCAGGCTGGTATTCTGGCCCAGGACCGTCTCGGTCCCATCGTAGAACCACGTGATCAGCGCGACACCGGCTTCGTCGGTGCGCAGGGTTTCGCCGGGCTGCATGACCGATTCGGCAATCAGGCGGGCTTCGGCCTCACCGGCGTGAGTGGCATATACTTCCGGCACGATGATATTGACCGCCCCCAACACCGGTTGAGATTCATCTTGCGCCAGGGCCGGGAAAGCTCCCAGACCCATGACCAGGAGGGCAAGCACAAGGCTCAGACGCCATAGCGATTTCATGAACAGTCCCCTTTCCTAACTTGATCCATGAGTAAGCAGGGCTATTATCCGTTCTGGATATTATAGGCGAACCGGAGCGGGAGCAATAGTCCTTTTGGGTTATCCTGGGACCGCCGTACGCGCCGGGCGGCGGTTCGTCCACCAGACTACTGCCGCCAACACGATCCCCCAGTAGGACAGGTAACCGGCCACTTCGAGCAGCGAAGGCGTATCGTTGTAGCCCACCAACACGCGCAGCAGACTGCCCAGCGTCGATTCGTCGTCCAGCACCGGCTTGAGGTTCCAGACCTGCTCGGCCAACGCGGGCAGCCAGCCGACTTCCTCGAATTCGTGCAGGCCGTGGGCGAACAGGCCCGCCGCGAAGACCAGCAGCAAGACGCTGGTCACGTCGAAAAAGCGCCGGATATTCAGCCGCGCGGCGCTGGTGTAGATCGCCCACCCCAGCACGATGGCCGCACTCAGCCCGATCAGCGCGCCGAGCAGCGTGATCCACCCGCTGCCGTTCGCCAGGTTGATCGCCACCAGGAACAGCGCGGTTTCGACCCCCTCGCGGAAGACGGCCAGGAATACCACGCCGAACAATACCCGCGGCTGGCCGCTGCGCATGGCTCCCTGGACCTCGGCTTCGAGATTCCTCTTGAACGACCGGGCCTGCGCGCGCATCCAGAAAATCATCCAGGTCAGCACGCCGACCGCCAGCAGCAGCGTCGTGCCTTCGAAAATTGCTTCCGCCTCCCCTTCCAGTTCGGCCCCGGCGACTTGCAGCCCGATGGCCAGCAGCAGGCATAACGCGACCGCCGCGCCGATGGCGATCCAGGCCCAGCGGCGGTGCCGGGCCTGGCCGAGTTGATCGAGCGTGCTGAGGATAATCCCCACGATCAGGGCGGCTTCCAGCCCTTCGCGGAAGGTAAGGAGCAGCGATGCCAGCATAGAAGTCTCTCCTGCAACAGGTATGAAAAAGACAGGGATTATTGAGAATGATTCTCAATAACAACCGGCATTGTAAAGAACCCGGCGCGTCCCGTCAATATTTTTGTGATATTTATCATAAAAATCACCGCCAATAAACTGCCGCCCGCTTTCTGGCACACCCGCGTATAATGAGACATAAAAGTGCATCGCGCAGGAGGGAGAGCCAATGATCCGTAACATGAGTCGAGGGGCTATACTGCTGGCGATCATCGTCAGCCTGCTGGGGGGGACGGCGCCGGGCCGCGCGCAGGAGGAACCCCGGATCGTCGCCCCGACCGGACCTTACGCGGTCAGTCGGACGGCGTTTACGTGGGTCGATCCCGCGCGAGACGAAGTCCACACCGCCGATCCGGACGATAAGCGCACGCTGCTGGTCGAAGCCTGGTATCCCGCCAACCCCGATCCCAACGCCGCGTTTGCCCCCTACCTGGAACCGGCTGCCGCCGCGATCTGGTCCCAGCAGAACGGTATCCCCGCCGAGCGGGTGGCGCTGGTCCTGTCCAACGCGGTGATCGATGCGCCGCTGTCCGACGCCGCCCCCACCTACCCCGTGCTGATCTTCGATCCGGGCTTCAGCGTGATGCCGCGCCAATACACCGTGCTGCTGGAAGAATTCGCCAGCCAGGGCTACGTGGTCTTCGCCATCTCGCACCCGTATATCACCTTCATGACGCTGTTCCCCGATGGGACCACGATCCTGACGCTCACCGAAAGCCTGCTCAGGAGCTTGTGGCAGCCGCGCGACCTCATGGACGCTGAATTCACCGAGATGTGGGAGCCGGATATGCGCTTCGTGCTCGGCCAGGTCGCCCAGCTCAACGCGGACGCCGCCGGTCCATTCGGCGGGCGGCTGGCGCTGGACGAGTTCGGGCTGATCGGGCACTCGATGGGCGGGCGCACCGTCTCGGAAGTCTGCCTGCACGACGAGCGCTGCGTGGGCGCGGTCAACCTGGATGGCGGCTATTCCGCCGCGGTAGAGCTGGAATATCGCAAGCCGTACATGATGATCCTGGCCGACAACGGGGTCGCCAATTTCGAGTCGATGTTCCGCTACAGCCTGGAGGCGTTGGCCTCGGAATATTACGTGCTGATGGTCCCCCGCACGCAGCACATGAGCTTCGCCGACACCATGTTCCTGCTGCCGCTGCTGTACGACACCAGCTCGCTGCCCGTCTCGGAAAATGCCATGTACCTGGGTCAGGTCGCGCTGATCGAATACCGGGCCTATACCGTGGCCTTCTTCGACAAGTACCTGCGCCATTACGACGTCCCGCTGCTGGACGGCCCGTCCACGAACCATCCGCTAATGTTCTACCTGGAGCGCGAGGAGCCGATCCCCTCGCCCGTAGCCGGTGTGGAGCCGCAGCCCGCCAGCCTGGACTCCGGCGCGAACCGGGGCGAGATCGCCGTCGGGGAAGCCGATGTCTGGACTTACGAAGGGCGGGCGGGCGAAGCGCTGGATCTGCAACTGAAAGCCGATCACCCTGCGGGGAATACCACGGCGGAAGAACGCGCCGAACAGGGATTACTGGACACGCTGCTGGTCATTCGTGCGCCGGATGGCACGCTGCTGGCCGCGAACGACGATGCGGCGGACGACGATACCAACTCGATTCTGACGGGGATCGTCCTGCCCGATGCGGGCATGTACCGGATCGAGGTGCGCTCGTGGGGCAGCCAGACGGCGGGCGCGTATACGCTGCTGATCGCGTCGAAATAGCCCTCACCCCTGGGTCCCCTCTCCCAAACAGAACGATGGGAGAGGGGAAGGATCGCCGGGAATTTTTCGTTCTGGTTTACAGTGTTTCAATACCGGGCGCAGCAAGCAGCGCCCCATAGGCGTCAATTTAGGATTTTGTGAGGCAATCACTGTCTGGTCCTGGCCTCACCCCTAGCCCCTCTCCATCAACAAACGGATGGAGAGGGGATCAGAGTCGCCGTTTGCTCCCCCTCTCCATTGGCTCTTGGATGGAGAGAGGGGCGGGGGGTGAGGCCGGGTTTTCCCCTATGGCACGAAATCTCGTGCTTAAATGGACGCACACAGGGCGCAGGCCCCTACACCGACGTTTCCACCGCGACACTCCCCCTCTCCGCCCTCGGAGAGGGGGCCGGGGGGTGAGGTAAAAACGGCGAAAAGCCATTTCACCCCAGCCTACTCCCCTCTCCCATCGTTCTCTATGGGAGAGGGGGCCGGGGGGTGAGGGCGTTTTTACGCCGTCGGGCCGTTCTCCAGGCACGGCCACGAACCGCCGCGCGCCGTATTCACCCACAGTGGCAGACTGAAATAGCTGTGCGGCTCGGCGGTGCGCCACGTCGGACCCTGGGCGATCTCGCCGGTCAGCAGGTTGCGCCATTCCCCGGCGGGCAGGTAGTACGTCACCGTGCTGTCCGGGCGGAAGATCGGCGCGACCAGCAGAGCCGGACCCAGCATGTACTGGGTGTCGAGATAGCGGCAGGTCGGATCGTCGGGGAATTCCAGCACCATCGCGCGCATCATGGGCCAGCCGAAGCGGTGCGCTTCCTGGGCCGCGTCGAGCAGGTAGGGCATCAGGTGGGTTTTCAGGTGGTTGAAGAAGCGCAGCACGTCGGGCGCTTCGTCGCCGAACAGCCAGGGCATCCGCACGCTGTCCATCCCATGCAGGCGGCTGTGCGACGACAGCAGCCCGAACGCCACCCAGCGCTTGTACAGGTCCGGCGTCGCCGTGCCGATGAAGCCGCTGATGTCGTGGCTCCAATAGCCAAAGCCGCTCAGGCACAGCGACAACCCCGCGCGCAGCGTTTCGGCCATCGAGAGATAGGTCGAACTGTTGTCGCCGCCCCAGTGCAGCGGGTATTTCTGGTTGCCGGTCGTGGCCGAGCGCGCGAACAGCACCGCCTGCCCCTCGCCCTTTTCCTGGCGGAGCAGATCGAATACCGTTTGGTTGTACAGGTAGGTATAGTAGTTGTGCATCCGCTCCGGGTCGGAGCCGTCGA
>CAYRWY010000324.1:0-6955 GCA_964427955.1 uncultured Anaerolineaceae bacterium | reverse complement strand
GCTGCCCGTCCCGTCGGCCACGCCCTTCCAGCCGCCCGCCCAATCGGGCCTCATGACGGCTCAGTCGGAGGGCCTGCTGCGCGTCGGAGCGCTGTTCAATGCCGCGCCGTTCACCTGGCTGAACGAACAGGGCGAAGTGGACGGCTACGAGGCCGACATTCTGAACGCCATCGGGATCGAGCTGGGGATCGACATCGACTACGTGCAGGTCACGCGCCACAACGCGGACGATATGCTGCTCAGCGGACAGGTCGATCTGCTGATCGGCCAGCAAGTGCATACCCGCGACCGCGACCAGACCTTCGATTTCACCTCGCCCTACTACGTCAACTACGAGCAGATGGTCGTCAAGACCGACGCGCCGTACACGACGCTGAACGATTTGGCCGGGCTGCCGGTCGGAGTCGAGATCGGGAGCCGCAGCGAGCGCGCCCTGCACCACTGGGAAACGCAAAATGGCCTCCAGTTCGACATCCGCACCTATCTAAGCGAGAGCGCGGCGCTGGATGCGCTGGCCAACGGCGAAGTCCAGGCGACGTTGGGCGAACTCCACAGCCTGCGCGGCGCGGGACGCCAGCAGATGCGCCTGATCGACACGCCGGTGCTGGAAGAGGATTACGGGATCGCGGTGCGGCGCTGGGACGCCAACCTGCTGAACCTGCTCAACCGCTCCTTGCAGCGGTTGAAGGCCAGCGGACGCCTGGACGAAATGTTCAAGACGTGGTTCCCGGACGAGAGCATCGACTTTTCGACGCTCGTGCCGGTCTACGACCTGCTGTACGACGATGCGCGGGTGTTGGGCGACTTCCCCACCGACATCCCCTACCCGGCTAACCCCATCCTGGAACGCATCCAGAGCGGCCAACCGATCCGCGTGGCCGGGGCGATCACCACCGAGACGGACGCGCCCGCCGCGGTGCGCTTCATGAACGGGCTGAACCAGGCGCTGGTCGAAGAAATGGCGCGGCGCTGGGGCGTCACCGTCCAGTACGTGCCGGGATCGGCGCTCAACCCGGTGGACATGGTAGTCAGCGGTCAGGCCGACCTAGCGGTCGGCGTCAGCCCACGCTGGGATGGCGCGGATCGTGTCGAATATTCGCTGCCCTATCTCAAGCACGGCGACCGGCTGATGTTCCCGGCCAATTCCAAGCTGACCAGCTTCTCGGATATGCTGGGCACCGACTGGATCATCGCCTACTTCGCCGACGACGGGCTGGATGCCGACAACATCAAAAAATTCGCCAACCATTTCGGCGTCGCGCAGAACATCCGCGAGCCGTTCGCCATCCAGCGCGAGTCGGACGCGATCTACACGATGGTCACCGAAAATAACGTCGATGCGATCTACGGCGACAGCCTGCGGCTGATGGCCCTGCAAAAGGACTCGCCGGAAGGGACTCAGGTCAAGATCATCGACAACGTGCCCTACGGCGACGACATGCCGATCACGCTCGCCGGGCCGCGCAACGATGCTGACTTCCGCGATCTGATCAACTTCACGCTGCAAGACATGGCGCGCGATGGCACCTACCAGCGCCTCTGGGCGGAACGCTTCGGGACGGGCACGCCGCTGGCGCTCCCGTTCTGGGCACCGGCCAGCCCCGACGCGGGGTTTTAGGCCAACGCACGCCAACAAAAAGACCTCTGACGGCAGTCGCCAGAGGTCTTTTTTTCTTCCCCCCACCGCGCGAGAGCGGCGGTTCCGCTTACCACCCGAAGTGGTCGCGCCCGTCCTGGTGGGCATCCGCCTGGGCTTCGGCTTCCATGATGCCCTGGCGCTGCGCCATCCGTTGGTACATCAGGCGGCGCTGGAGGCGCTGCTGCTGCTCGTCGAGCGGCAGATGGGCGATGCTCGCCAGGAAACGCTGTTCGTCGTCCTGCGGATTCTCGTCCGCTGAAGCGGTCTGCGCCGCATAGGGCGCACGCCACGTGGTCACCGACTTGAAGAGACTGCTGTGTAGAGACATGGTATTCCTCCTATCCAGCACAGACTGGCGCCGTGTGACTGGATCGTATTTTTATCATAATGATGATAGAAATTAAGTCGTCAAATGCCAACAAAAGGGTCATTTTGGCACAAGTTTTTTACAGGTTGGGCCTTATGCCAGTTGGTTTTTTCACCCGGCCTCACCCCCTGGCCGAAGTTAGAGAGGGGGAATTTATCTCCCCTTCTTCCCTCGCTGGCTGGGCCGGAGAGGGGATCAGAGGGGAGTCCGGTAGTGGTCGAGCAGCGTGCGGGCGACGTCCACCACGTGCGCGCGGAGGGCGGGAGGATCGATCACGACGGCGTGTGCGCCCAGGCTGAGCACGAAGATCGCCGCCTGTTCGAGCGACTCGACACCGAAGCGCACCGTCACCCAGCCGTCCGCGTCCGCCGGGGCGACGATCTCCGACCGTCCGGGGGTATACCAGCGCGCCGCCGCTACGCCCTGGCTGTCGATACGCAGTGTGAACGAAAAACCGGAAAGCGTCGCCAGAAAATCCTGAATGTGATCCTGCCAGTAGACCGCCAGGTCGAACTCCGCCGGGCGGTGAAAGCGCGCGTCGAGCAGTTCCACGTGCTGCAAGCGCGAGACGCGGTAGGTGCGCAGCTCGCCTTCGCGGCGGGCGATCAGATACCACAGGCTGGCCTTCGCCACCAGGCTGAACGGTTCCAGCAGCCGTTCGACGACCGCGCCGTCGTAGTTTTCGTAGCGCACGCGGATGCAGCGATCCTCATACACCGCCTGTTGCAGCTCGGACCAGAATGGCAGCGGCTGCAAGTCGTGCCACCACCAGACCGGGTCGATCAGGATGCGCTGGCGGATATGATCGACGGACGGCTGGTGCAGCGCGGGCAGCGCGGCGAACAGCTTGAGCAGCGTGCTCTCTGCCGCCTCGCCCAACCCGATGTCCTTGAGCAGTGCGGCGCTGCTGGACACGAACAGCGCGCGTACTTCCGACTCCTTCAGCCCGGTCAGCGTGACGCGGTAATGCTCGTCCAGCGCGATCCCGCCGCCATGCCCGCCGTCGGCGTAGAGCGGGACGCCCGCCAGCGACAGGGCGTCCACGTCGCGCAAGATCGTCCGGCGCGACACTTCCAGTTCCTCGGCCAGCGCCGCGGTGGTCATCTTCCCCCGGGCTTGCAGCAGCATGATGATGGACAGCAGTCGATCCGCGCGCATAGTTCCTCCTGGTCAGGTTTGTATAGGTTACCGGTTGACAGGGATGGGCCGCCTCGCCTATGCTAAGGGCGTGTGACCTATCCACATGAGATAATCGACATGATCGCGACGCATTCGCATCCCCCTACCCCTGTCGCTGCCTAACGCAGGGCAGGTCTCCATCCCCATACGCACGCCCCAGCCTGCCCGCTCATTGGCTTTGCAGCGAACGATTTTGGATTCCCAGATCATTCATCCATCTGAAGGGTAGGCTTCCCGATGCGTAAGATACGATTTTCCCGGCCAGAAGGCTTCTGGCTGGTGACCAGCGCGGCGATCCTGTGGGGTACCATCGGACTCGCCACGCAAGCGATCTACAATCTCGACCGCACCACGCCCCTGTTCATCAACCTGGCGCGCACGACCATCGCCGCGCCGGTGCTGCTGATCATGGGCTGGCGTGTCGTCGGGCGCACGCTGTTCGACATCCCCCGGCGCGACCTGCTGATCATGATCCTGACGGGCACATTCCTGGCCCTGTCGCAGGCGGCCTATTTTGCCAGCCTCAAGCACGTCGGGGTGACCATCGCCACCCTGCTGACGATCTGCCTCTCGCCGTTGATCGTCACGTTCGTGTCGGTCCTCCTGAAATCCGAAGCCCCGACCCGGCGTGTCGTGATCGCGCTGATCTGCGCGCTGGCGGGCGGCGCGCTGTTGGCCGGGATGAACCCGCAAGGCCGCGCCGCGCACGATTTCCGCCTGGGCATCCTGCTGTCCATCGTCGCCGCCGTGCTGTACGCGGGCATGGTGATCGGCGGGCGCTTCCTGGCGGCGGACTACCACCCCTTGCAGGTCACAGCGCTCGGCTTCGGCGCGGGGACGGTGGTCCTGCTGGGACTCAATCTCGCCAGCGGGGTCGTGGTGATCGAGACGGCACGCGGCTGGCTGCTGGCGGCGTACCTGGGTCTCATCCCGACGGCGCTGGCCTACGGGCTGTTCCAGATGGGACTGCGCTCGGTCCCGGCCACGACGGCGAGCATCGTCGCCCTGCTGGACCCCCTGGTCGCCGCGCTGCTGGCCTGGGCCTTGCTGGGCGAGACGATGAACGGCCTGGGCCTGATCGGCGCCGCGCTGCTGATCGCGAGTCTGTGGCTCCTGTCGGCCCAACAACAAGAACTCCCGTCTTTTGAGTGACACAAGATGTCACCCAAGTGATAGTATCCTGAGCATGTAACGCGGCTACAGGTCAGCGTGTCTCTCGTTTTGTTCGTAGCCGGGGCGCAAGTTCCCCGGCTCAGTCCTTCACCGATTTGAGTTGAAAGCGAGCGCCGTAGGCTGTTTACGGACAACATGATAACACGGCAGAAGAGGAGCCACTCGATGAAATCAGAAAAATCCAGCCTTACGAGGATGGACAACGTCGGCATCGTGGTCGAATCGCTCGACGAGGCCATCGCGTTTTTCGCCGAGCTTGGCCTGACACTCGAAGGGCGCGCCATGATTGAAGGAGAATGGGCCGGGCGCGTCACCGGACTGGGCACCCAGCGCGTCGAGATCGCCATGCTGGTCACCCCCGACGGCCACAACCGGATTGAGCTTTCGCGATTTCTCGCCCCGCCGGTCGTCGCCGATCATCGCAACGCCCCGGTGAACGCGCTCGGCTACTTACGCGTCATGTTCGCGGTGGACGACCTCGACGACACGCTCGCCAGGCTCCGCAACCACGGCGCGCAGCTCGTCGGTGACGTGGTTCAGTACGAGGACTCGTATCGACTATGCTATATCCGCGGCCCCGAAGGAATTCTCATCGGGCTGGCCCAAGAAACCACCAAGCGGTGACCACTACCCCTACGCACAAGGAGAGAAAATCATGCTCGGACAACCAACCCTCACCGGCTTCGTTGAGAGCGGCGACGGAAAGCTGTATTACGAGACGGCGGGCCGCGGGAGCGCGCTGGTGCTCTCGCACGCCGGATTCGTGGACTGCCGGATGTGGGATGACCAGTGGGACGCGTTCGCCCAGCGTTACCGCGTCATCCGCTACGATCTGCGCGGGATGGGACGCTCGGACCCGGCCCACGGCCCGCTGTGCCGCCGCGCCGACCTGCTGCGGCTGCTCGATCACCTCGACGTCGAGCGCGCGATCCTGGTCGGCTGCTCGATGAGCGGCGAGATCATGATCGACTTCGCGCTCGAACACCCGGATCGCGTGGCGGCGCTGATCCCCGTCTCGGCGGTGCCGTCCGGCTTCGCGCTGCGCGGCGAGCCTCCCGCCGAACTGATGGAGATGATCGGGGCCATGCAGCAGGGCGACCTGGCGCGGGCGGCAGCCTTGCAGATCCGCCTGTGGGTCGATGGCCCGTTCCGCCAGGCGGATCAGGTCGATCCGCAGGTGCGGCAGCGCGCGGCGGAGATGAACTGGATCACGGTGCAGAACGCGACGTGGGCCATCGCCGACGCCCAGCCGCTCGATCCGCTCGATCCCCCGGCGGCGCAGCGCCTCGGCGCGATCCACGTCCCGACGCTGGTCCTGGCCGGGGCGCTGGACAACCCCGAAATCCTGCGCGCGGCGGACGTGATGGCCGCTGAAATCCGGGGCGCGCAGCACGCGATCCTGCCGAACGCGGCGCACGTGCCCAACATGGAACAGCCCGCCGCGTTCAACCGTCTCGTCCTGGAATTTCTGAACGCCCAAGGAGTCTGATATGGTTGTCGAACACTTGAATCCCCCCACCCTGCACCACAACCCGGCTTTCACGCAGGTGGTCACCGTCAGCGGCCCGGTCAAGACGGTCTACGTCGGCGGGCAAAACGCGGTCGATGCCCGTGGGACGGTCGTCGGGAAAGGCGACATCCGGGCGCAGACCGAGCAGGTGCTCAAGAATATCCGGGCGGCATTGGCGGCGGGCGGCGCGCAGCCGGAGCACGTCATCAAGTGGACGATCTATCTCGTGCAGGGGCAGGCGCTCCAGCGGGGGTTCGAGGCGTTCCAGCAAACGTGGGGCGTGATGGCGAAGCCGCCGGTGATCTCGATGATGTTCGTCGCCGGGCTGGCGCATCCGGAGTATCTGATCGAGATGGAGGCGCTGGCGGTCGTGCCGGAGTAGCCCTCACCCCTGCCCCCTCTCCCATAGAGAACGATGGGAGAGGGGAATTCGATCACGTTGTCGGCCCGGCGTCGCTGGCGGGGAGAAACCATGACTGAGCCTGGCGGAATAAGCAGAATTGCAAAACTCATCCCCACCAACGGGGACTCAATATGAAATGCTGAAAAGCAAGGAAGGCTGCGACCAAAACAATGTAGATAAGCAGAAAGTCCCTGGCTAACGTCCGGGAGTCAAAAGGTGCTTTTCCGTTCTCTGGTTCATAGCTACGAAGCTCTCTCCGTACAACCAGATATAACGGGATGGCGGCAAACATCGCTGCTCCAGGACAACCGCCCACGATGAACGCGATTACCACGAAGTCGGGCATTGACCAGATGGACCCTACGCAGATTACGTTTAGCCACCCCCACAAAGTGCCGATTAGGATGAACCCCAGGAAACCTAGCACAATCCATTGCCACCTGTGCTGTAAGACATTTCTCATCTTTTCACCCCTCTAATGGCAACTTCAGGCTTACCGTTCGGCTGCGGAGGAGCGCGATCCGGGTGGGACGCGGGGCGGCGTGTTCATCTGGGGCGAGGGGGTGCAAAAACCGCAGCATGAGCCTTACCGAATTTTGAGGGAAAACGGTTGACACATGCTGAAATTTACCTCACCCCCTGACCCCCTCGCCACCGGGTGGAGAGGGGGTCAGGGGGTGAGGT
>CAYRWY010000323.1:0-6963 GCA_964427955.1 uncultured Anaerolineaceae bacterium | reverse complement strand
ACTCGAAAAGACGCGGAATCGAAGGATGAGTGAGCGACGCCATGATCGCGGCTTCGCGCTCAGAGACCACTTGAGTCATCGCGCTCCCGTCCGGCGTGACAGGTTGTTCCCGTCTTTCCTTGAGGGCAACATAGCGAACAGTCTCCGGAAAACGCAGGTCCTCAGCCTGATAAACATGGCCCACACTGCCCGCATGAATTAAGCCCGCGATCCGATACCGGTTGCTCAAGACACTACCCGGCGGTAGGACTGTTGGATCTTGCGCTGCCAAAGTGTCCCTCCTATTCTAAGCCCTGCCCCTGCGTTATTCTCGTGAACCAACCGCAGTCGTCCTCCCCAGAGAGCGGTCAGCAGTGCGGCCAGCCGGCTACTGCCCGGACGCGATCACGTCCACATACGGCTGGCCGACGCCGACCACCGCATACACCAGCGGCACGCCGTTGACGTCCACCACGCCCGCATACACGACCTTCGCCACGGACAGGCTCGCGCCGGTCGCGGGATCGGTGCCCAGGCCCGCCGCCGTCGCCGTGAACGCCAACCCGGTGCTGAGATCGGTAATCTGCGCGAAAGCCAGCCCCTTGAGCGCGGGATAAACCTGGGTGATCAGCGCCAGCGCGCCCGCGGCGTCGGTTGGGACGGCGGCACTCGCGTACAGGGCATACGCCCCCAGCGACGAGGCCGACAATTCCGCGTTCAGCGCATTCGAGCTGATCGCGCGCGCGCCGCTCGCACAGTCTCCAACCATCACGCCCGCCACGCCGCCGTTCAGCAGCGCCCAGTAGTCCGCGCAGCCCAGCGGGATCGCGTTGAGCACGAACGCTTCCATCTCGTCGGGCAGCGCCTGGATCGCGATCTGGACCTGATCGGTCGCTTCGCCCGCGTAGAGCGGCTGGATGACCGCGCCCAACTGGTCGTTGGCGAAGACCGTCACGGCCTGGTAGGCTTCCGCCGAGGGCACGGGCGTCGCCTCGACCGTCGGATAGGTCGTGTTCACGGTCACGTCGCCGATCTCGACATAGGCCACCGGCTGATCGCTGGTGTCGCCGACGTAGTAGTACGCGCCGGTCGCGAGATCATAGGCGTACATGGTGCAGTCCCAGGGATAATAGGCGCAGTAGTAGGCGAACTGCTCGGCATAGGGCAGATAGTAATCGATCACCGCCGTCGTATAGGTCAGCGCCTCGGCGTAGGTCTGGGCCAGCGCATCCGCCGTGGCCGTCACGGTGTCGTAATACGCCTGGGCGGTGGTATTCACCGCGTCGTAATAATCCTGCCAGAACTGGTCATACGCCTGCTGGGCCTGATCCGCCGCCTGCTGGATATTCTGCTGCGCCTCCGCCGTGATCTGATCGCGATTCTCGCCCGCGTTTTCGATGGCGGCCTGGGCTTGGGCCTGGACTTCGGTGATCGCGGTCACGTCGTCGAAGGCTCCCGGCGCGGCGGGCAGGTCCGTCTCCGACGGGCGCCAGGTCGGATCGAGCGTCCCCAGGTTGGAGGGCATACCACCGGAGGGCGGTTCGGTCAGCGAGCCGAAGCCGCCCGCGTCGAACCAGCCCAGCGTCCCCTGCGGATCGATCTCACCCAGGGTAATGTTCCCCGATCCACGTTCGCCGAAGCGCGACCACTGGCCGCTCTCGGTCTGGCTGAACGGGCTGTAGCCACTGCCCCAGGCTGGCATCGACGATCCGGCCTCGCCGCTGCGTCCCTGGCCGGGACGTTGGCTGCCGCTTGGGCGTTCGCCGCCGGTGGAGGGTGTGAACGAAGGCCGGGTGCGCCCGGACGCTTCGAAGGTGGGCGGATTCACGCTCGGCGGCGTGAAGCTGGGCGGGCTGACCTGCGGTACGGACGGCTGCGGTACTTCGGGCATCGAGAAGCTGCCTGCTCCGGCCATACCGGGACTGCCGGGCTTACCCCCTGCCCCACTGGGCATCCCGCCGCCCTGCGCCGACGCCGACAGCGGCATGACGACCACGCTCAAAACCAGGACACCCACCACCACGACGGAAACTCGCTTGAGCTTGATCAACGTGTTTCTCCCCTCAGTCTGAATCGGATACCCATAATTTCATTGTATGCGCAAAACTGTAAACAGATGCTGACAGAGTGTAAATTCTTTATGAAATAGGCGCCCCCGCGTAACTTGCTCGTACCCAAAATAAGCTACAATAGAGAGTAGTACGCCAGTAACTGATGAGATGGGAACTTCTATGGGCATCAATTTGTGGCAAAAACTCCCCCCCGGGCCGAATGTTCCGCAGAGCGTGTATTGTATTGTGGAGATTCCAAAAGGCAGCCGGAACAAGTACGAATACAGCAAAAAAGCCGGGGTGATCAAGCTGGACCGCGTGCTGTACAGTTCGATGCACTATCCGAGTGATTATGGGCTGATCCCGCAAACCTACGCGGACGACGGCGATCCGCTGGATATCATGGTCATGGTCAACGAGCCGACCTTCGCCGGGTGCGTGATCGAGGCGCGGCCCATCGCCGTGTTTCACATGCTGGATCGCGGCGACGAGGACGACAAGATCCTGGCGGTCCCCTCGACCGACCCACTGTTCAACGAATACCTGGACATCGACAACGTCCCGAAGCACTTCCTGAGCGAAGTCGCGCACTTTTTCGAGACGTATAAGCAGCTACAGGGGATTGAGGTTACCCCCAAAGGGTGGGAAAATGCAGAGGCCGCGCGGCAGATCATCCTGCAAGCCATCGAGCAGTATAAGCAGATGTTTCCGCCGGAAATGGTCTAGGATTTCAACCTATCATCCCTTCCCCAGTGGGGTGGGAAGGAGAAAGCAGCCAATCCATGTCTGAGAAGAGCCTCTCCAATCCCCGGCGTGAAGTCGAGGCGTTGCAGCGGCTGGCGATCATCACCAGCGCGACGCTGGATATCGACGACATGTTAACCAACGCCGTGCGCGAAACCGCGGAACTGCTGGGGTGTGATGGCGCGCAGCTCTGGATACCGGACCATGCGATCTATCACCTCGTCATTCACCGGCCTTCGCTGTACGGCGTCGCCCGCGACTGGCCGGATGCGCCCCAACCGCTGGATGGCTTAGGCTACCTGGTGGACGCCTACCATACCGGCGAATTGTTCATCACGTCCGAGCCGAACTGCGAAGTCGGCCCGGACTGCGCCTGGCTGATGGTCTGCCCGCTCAACACTCGCAACCGCACGTTGGGGGTGCTGCAACTGACCAACCGCCAGTCCGGACCGTTCGACACCGAACAGGCCGGGCTGGTGAAGGCCATCGCCAGCCAGATCGCGATCAGCCTGCTCAGCACGGAACAGTTCGCCGCCGAGCATCACCGCGCCGAACTACTCGGCCAGATCAACCAGATCAGCCAGGAACTTTCGGCCACGCTCGATCCGCAGATGCTGCTGGTGATTGCCGCCCAGCGCGTGCACCAGGTGTTCGGGCACCAGGCCGTATACCTGTTCCTGCTGACCCCGGATGGGCAGTCGCTCCAGGTCGCGGCCAGCGCCGCCAGCGCCGCGCACCTGGACTTACCCGCCCAGCAAGAGCTGCCGCTGGGATCGGGCGTCATCGCGCAGGTGATTCGCAGCGGCGAATCTCAGATCGCCTACGATCTGCGCGAGGACGAAGATTATCCGTCGCTGTACCAGATCCGCCGCCTGCAAAGCGGCCTGATCGCGCCCCTGCGCCGCGCCGAAGAGTCGATTGGGGCGATCTGCATCCTGTCCAACGATCTGACGGCCTTCAACGAGGCGGAGCGCGACGCGCTGGAAATGATCGCGGTCCAGGTCAGCATCGCGCTGGAAAACGCCCAATTCTACAAGCAGGCCCAGCGCCGCCTGTTGGAACAGAGCATCGTGCACCAGGTCGGGCAGGACCTCGCGGCGATCCTGAATTACCGCGAACTGTCGGAAGCGATTGTGCAGCGCATGAATCGCGCCCTGCATACTACGAGCTGCATGGTGGCGTTCTACGAGCAGGAACAAGGGGCCGTGCGCGTGGCCGCCAATTACCTCGATCCTGGCCGGGAGTTTACCAACGCGGCGCGCGAGGCGGGCGATTACCTGCCGCTCGACCAGCGCCACGCGATGAGCGAAGCGATCCGCACCCGCCAGCCGGTCACCTCTTACCTCGACGATCCGGCCACGCCCGAAGCGGCGCGCGCACTGCTCCGGCACCTGGGGGTGTCGTGCCAGTTGATCGTCCCGATGGTGGCCGGGGATCGCGTGCTGGGCGTGGTGGATTGGATCGACGATCACCCTGGACGGCGCTTTTCTTCCGAAGACGTCCAACTCGCCCGCACGCTGGTCGCCCAGGCGACGGTGGCCGTCGATAACGCCCTGCTGTTCCGCGAACTGGAAACGCGCGCCCGCGAACTGGCCGAAGCGCACCAGCTCCGCAGCCAGTTTTTGGCGACGATCAGCCACGAGCTGCGCACCCCGATGAACAGCATCATCGGCTTCACCGAGACGCTGATCGACGGGCTGTACGGGCCGCTCAGCGAGCAGCAGACCAACCGGCTGGATCGCATCCGCCAGAATGCCTATAACCTGCTGTCGCTGATCGACGATCTGCTCGACCTCTCGCGGATCGAAGCCGGGCGCATGAAGATGCACCTGGAGATCATCAGCGTCCGCAACGTGATCCTGACCGCCGTGCAGACCATCGAGAGCACCGCCACCGACAAGGGGCTGACCCTGAAGGTGGAGCTGGACGAAGACCTGCCGCGCGTGCAGGCCGATCCCGAACGGCTGCACCAGGTTATCATCAACCTGCTCAGCAACGCCGTGAAATTCACCCACGAGGGCACGATCCACGTCCAGTCGCACCAGGTGGATCGCCAGGGCCGCCCCTTCGTAGAGACCTCGGTGGCCGACACCGGGATCGGGATCAGCGCCACCAACCAGACCATCATCTTCGACGAATTCCGCCAGGTGGACGGCAGCAGCACGCGCGCCTACGGCGGCACGGGGATGGGGCTGGCGATCACCAAAAAGCTGGTCGAGCATATGGGCGGCAAAATCTGGGTGGAGAGCGAAGTCGGCCAGGGCAGCACCTTCACCTTCGTGCTGCCGGTCACCCCGCCGGGGAATAACAATTCGGGGACGTGAGCAGGAGACGGGCCATCAGTTCCCCAGCCCGCTCTCGACCCCATCGCTGAACGGCGTGAGCGTGGGCGTCGGGGTATGGGTTGGCGTGGGAGTCTCCGTTGCAGTGGCGACAATACAGGGAGGAGTTCCGTAACTCGAACAGACCTGAGATACATCCATCCCAATAGGGTCGTCGATCATATTTCCTTCAAACACGGAGGAGACAAGAAATACATTGACCACTGTATCGAGGCCATAGAGTGTAATAACTGTAAAAACTAAGCGATCTTTTCGATAAACAAGATAGTAGCCTCTACTGTTTTCATTGCTTGATGGGCTTTCCC
This sequence comes from uncultured Anaerolineaceae bacterium, assembly GCA_964427955.1. Classification (GTDB taxonomy): domain Bacteria; phylum Chloroflexota; class Anaerolineae; order Aggregatilineales; family Aggregatilineaceae; genus JACRBK01. The sequence continues at coordinate 1,542 of CAYRWY010000323.1, read as the reverse complement.
TAATGGCGTCTGGAGCACCAAAAGCTTCCGTCACCGTGGTAAGACTCACTTCGAGAGGAACGTTGATTTGTCGTACAATATCGTCTCCATGGAAAGTTATCCAGGCGATACTGTCCGATCGTGTTCCGTCATTGACGAATCGCTGAGAGCCATCAGGCACCCATGACCAAACACTACCTCCGCCCGGGCTAACCGCATCCAATTCATTGTAATTGCCAATTCCCATTGTGCTAAATATTCCCATTACTTCTGCTTTTGTCGTGACATCTACTTCGATTCCGATAAAACAGGGGTGATCGCAGCTTGTGAGCAAGTCACGCAGGGCCTGGGCGTCGGCGCTCATGGGTTGGGCCAGTCCGCTAAGTGGCGGGTACGGCAGCACTACAAGTGCTATAAAAATGAGTAGTGTTCGTTTTTTCATCGGCAAACAACTCCTCGTATTTATGGGCACACGTAACCCGGGCTCCCGTTCCAACACAGGCCCTATCCATATCCGAAATAGTGAGTAGTCTCCAGCCACGATGGCGAGATCGACAGGCCACATGGCGTCAAAATAATGGCCGGAGTCGGCGTCGCCGTCGGGGTGCACATCGCGGTGGGGGCGAGGGTTGGTGTGGCGGTAGAGGTGGGTGTGAGAATAGGGTTAGTCGAGTCTGCTGGTATAAGCATGATCTGTGCACCGGTGATCGAGTCGAAGATATACACATCGCCAGAGGCATTACCATAAGTCAACTTACTCCCATCTGGAGACCAAGCAAGTTTGTATCCCCAATCCACGATTGGAATAGCCAAAATTGCTTGGCCGGTTTGAGGATCGATAATCTGGATTTCATGTTTGCCTAAGACCGCAATCCGTGTCCCATCGGGATTCCACCGAGCATCATTTGCATAAGTGGATATTGTCACCAACAATTCTCCAGTGATGGACCAAATCTTGACTCCATATTCTTCCCCTCCAACAACGCTCACTAACTGAGTTGCCTCAGGATTCCAATCGACAGTGGCGGGGCCGTAGTGCTGGGGTGACAGATCGAGCATTTCCTCCCATGTGGCAGTGTCTAAAACAATGAGTGTCGAGGTTTCAGCCAGCGCCAATTTGCTTCCGTCTGGACTCCAAACGACTCTTCCGACACCATCCATAGAAGGTCTAGTAAATAAGACGTTGCCGCTGGCAACATCCCAAACTTTAGTCGAATAGCCTCCTGTAGAATAGTAATCCTGGTTCCCTGTCGCTAATCTAGTACCGTCTGGACTCCAATCTACAGAATTGACTGCATCATCTTCGTCGTAAAGCTGTCCAATGTGGCCAGTAGTTTGCTCCCAGATATATATCATCCCAATGTATGTACCGATTGCCAGTAACCTACCATCTGGACTCCAAGCTACTGAACCAATACTATAGCCATTGGTAGGAAACTGAAGAGTCTCAATTGTTTCACCTGTGGACAAATTGAATATCTGTACTAGGCCATCACCATCCCCAACAGCCAAATAGTTGCCATCTAGACTCCAGTCAATCGCGTGGATATTTGTACGTACAGG
>CAYRWY010000322.1:0-6986 GCA_964427955.1 uncultured Anaerolineaceae bacterium | reverse complement strand
TCAGGGTCCTACTTTTTCTTTGGCTGCCCCTTGACTTTCAAGACGGTATCTACACGACGTTTCCCCCTTGCCGCTCCCCCTCGCCACCGGGTGGAGAGGGGGTCGGGGGGTGAGGTAATACCCGACGAATTTCGCCTGTCTACTGTTCTTTACCTACCTGTCAGCCTATGAAACCTTCAACCCTGCCCGCCCTCATACGTGACCGGGCGGGCAGGGTTATTCCGCTCAGTAGCCCATGATCGCCGTGATCGTGCAGTTTCCCGACGGCGTGAACGTGATTGAGTTTCCACCGCCGGACGCGCCGCAACCAGACCAGGAAATCACATGACAGTAGGGATCTGTCGCAGCAAGAGCGTGAGCCTGTAACGTGGTGCCTGCCACATAGCCACCGCCTTCACAGTTCGGCGGAGTATCGATCATCGCAGAACCAGGCTGGTTCTTGCAGGCCGACATGTCAATAGCTGCCGACACGCTGTAGCATCCTGGCGTAACCACGCAGGTGGCCGGGTCCCACAGGCACGCGCCTTCGGGCGAGAGGACGCACTCGTTGGCCGGATGCCCGCACGAATCGCACGATCCGCAGGCCCCCCACCCCTCGTCCGGCGGTTCGTCGGGATTGTCGGGGATGACGACGTCCGGAATATCCGTCTCCGGCACCTGGGAGCAGTCGCCGACCGGCGTCACATCGCCTTGAGCGACCCACAGGCTGGTGGCATCTCCGCCCCCGGTAATCTGCGACTTGTCGATCTCCCACCAGAGGTTACCGTCACTGCCGACGGCCTGCCCGACTACCGAGTATTCGATACCGGGCATCAGCCAGGCAAACACCGCGCGATCCAGACCGGGTCCTACCCGGACGTTAACCCCTTCCCGATCCGCCCGGATGGCACACGGCCCACCGCCCTGGCTGCTGTCGATCTTGATCTCGATCTCAGCCGGGCAAAAGGCCCCGGTGGTATCGTCCCAGGGGGCGATGCTGACGATGTAAGCGCCCGGCGCGAGCGGCGGCGAGACCAGCGACAGGCTCAACTGGTCCGGTCCCAGGATCGCGGAATAGCCGGGCACGGGATTGCGGGCGCTGTCCAGGAGCTGGTACGCATAGCCGTCCACGTCGGGATAGGCGGGCCAGCCGATATCGACCTGCCCCGCGCTGACGTAAGTTGCGCTGAGCACGAAGTTGGCACAGGCCGGGATTTGCTGCGACTCGAACATGATGGTAATTTCAGCCGAGCACAGGACACCGCCGCGCCACATCCACAGCACGAAGCGCACGCCGTCGAAGTGCGGCGGGAAGTGATCGAAGGCGCGGCCCGTCGCGTCGCCGGGCAGGACCAGCCGCCCGCCGTACTCTTCGCTCGCGCCGATGATCGCGTACAGATCGAGATCGAACTGGTCCGCGCCCAGGCCCGCCGCCCAACTGAGCGCGACGGCATTCACGGCGGGATCGGTGATCACGCCGGTCAGACCCAGGTCGGGGCATTCCGACGAAGTCTGCTGGAGGTCGATCTGGACGCTCTGCGAGCAGATCACACTGTCACCGACCAGCACTTCCAGCGTGAAGCGGTAGCCGGTGTAGCCTTCGGTCGGCAGAATCCAGGTGAACGCGGTGGGATCGCCGGGTGTCCAGTCCGCGTGGGTGAGGTAGACTTCACCGCCCTCGGTCGTGATCCCGATGACGCGCACGGTGTAGCCGTCCGCGCCGGGCATGGGGTCCCAGACCACCTTGACCGCGCCAGGCACCGTCTCGTCCAGCCCGGCCACGAGGTGCAAATTAGGACAGCCGCCACCAGGGACCAATTCGTCCGTACCGGGACAGGTCCGGCACTCGCCGGTCAGACCGCCCAGCGCCGACTGGCCCGCCGGGCAGCCGGGATTGTCGCCGGAGCAGGTGACCAGCAGCCGGATCGATCCGGACAGGGCCGGTTCGGCGGCCAACACTTCGACTTCGTAGCGCCCGCTCTCCGGTTGGACCGTCACCCAGTCTTCCGTTTCGTTGCCGCCGCGCAGCAGCGCCACCGTCTGACCGCGCTGGTCGCGCACCTTGACCACAAACGGGAAGGTGTACGGCTGGCCGGATTCCAGATCGGTCACGATCAGGGTCGTGGGACAGGCTTCCGTCTCGAAGGCGAAGAACTGCGGAGCCGCGTTCGGCGGGATCGTCACGTCCACCGCCTGCCCGTACACCAACGGGGTCGCCGTCGCCGCGCTGCGCCCGAACAAGCTGAGCAGGAAATCGCCGTTCGAGGCATTTTCGCCGCTCAGCCGCAGCAGGTACACGCCCGCGTCCGGCAAAAAGACGGAGAGGTACGCGCCCGCCGGTTCGCCGCCGGGCGTATTTTGGGTGCTCTGGCCGAGCAGCACGCCGTTGGGCGCCACCAGTTCGAGCCGGAGATCGAGATTGCCGGTCCAGGGATCGGCGGTCACGGCGACGAAATCGCCCATCGTGCCGGTAAAACTGTAGGTGACGAGCGGCAGAGACGCCGAGATCGTCCCGTAGACCTTCGAGCCGTAGCCGAGCGATCCACCCGTTTGAGCCTGGGTGGTGACTGCCGGAGGTTGGGCCAGGCCCACCACCACCGCCAGCAGGGCGATCCCGATCAGCGCCAGCCGGATTCCGTGCAGATGTTTGTGGTTCATCATTTTTCCTCCCGCTCCTGGCGTCAGCCCCAATGCACCGGGCCAGACGGCGCGAACTCCAGATCGACACTGCCGCCGCACAGGTAACCCTGCGGCATGTCGCCAAAGGCTCCGCCGCCGCTGGCCTCGCTGTAGGCGGCGATCTCGACGCGGAACCGGGTGTAGTCCGCGGGGAATACGCCCGACAGGTGATAGGTCGTGGCGTCGCCGGGCACCGTCAGCACGCGAATCCCGATCAGGCCGCCGTCGTCGTCCACCGCATAGACGTGGACCAGGTACGCCCCGGCGCCGGTCGCGCCGCTCCAGTGCACGACGGCTGCGCGGTCCTCCGCCGGCACAACGTCCGCCCCGACGGATAGTCCCGTGCACTCTGCCGTCGTCCGGCCCTCGAAGCCGATGGGGACATCGTCGCTGCAAATATAGCCGACCCCTTCGTCCCCGGCGTTCACGATGGCCGTGAACGGTCCGCGGCTGAGGTCTTCGGGGTGGAAGGTATAGGTATGGCTGGTCGCGCCTTCCAACATGATCGGCGAATCCAGCAGCAGTCCGCCGGACGCATCGATAATGCTGAAGATGTAATATTCCGCACCTTCGACGGGCGGCCAGGTGAACGAGGCGGTATCGCCGTCCAGTGTGGCAGTCACCTGGAATGCGTCGCACAGCTCACCGCCAAAATCGTCGCCGAAGCACGACCGGCAGCGTCCCGCCCCGTCCGCCGCGTCACCGGACAGGCTGCCGGGGATGCAGCCGGGTGCCGCATCGCCGCAGCTCACCAGCAGGCGGATGCTGCCCTGCGCCAGCGGATCATCCGAACTCACCACGACTTCGTAATGCCCGCTGTTGGGGGCCAGGATCAGGCGATCTTCCAGCGCATCGCCGCCGTACAACTGGGCGATGGGCGTGCCCTGCTGGTCGCGCACCTTGACCACGAAGGGGAAGGTGAACGGCTGGCCTTCGCTCAGGTTGGCGACGGTGAACACGGTCGGGCAGTCCTGCGCGTCGAAGCTGAACATCTGCGCCGGAGGATTGGGCGGGATCGTCACGTCCACGCTCTGCCCGAAGACCAGCGGCGTGGTCGGGACCATGCCCCGCCCTTGCAGCTTGAGCACGAAATCGCCGGTGGTGGAGTTTTCTCCGCTCGCCAGCAGCGAATAGATGCCGGTTTGGGGCAAAAAGAAGGAAAGTGCCGCACTCAAGGGGTCTTCGGAAAAGGGATTGGTGGTGCTGCTGGCGACCGTCTGGCCATCCGGCGCGACCAGGGCGAGCTGGGGGTCCAGCGTCCCGGTCCAGTTGCGGAGGGTGGCCTGTACCAGGTCGCCCGTTGTGCCGTTGAAACTGTAGGTCAGCGATTGGCCCGCGGCCAGCGTCCCGTAGACGCTGCTGCCGTAGCCAATCGATCCTCCGATCTGCGCCTGGGTGCTGGCGAGTGGCAGTGCGACCAGTACCACCAGCAGCAGCAAACCCAGAACACTCCCAAAGCCAAACAGGGGCCGATGACTCATGCCTCTTATCTCCTATACTCGATGGTCGTTGGGGGTGGGATGTCGAGCCGGGGCGCGGGGGCCCGGCGTGCCGCGCGCGGTGTACCTCCATCATATACTGAATCTTTGTATTAAAGGTGTTACAACCGTATAGAACATTATAAAAATCAGGGGCAGAATCGCGTATCAGAATCAAACGCGGAGAAAATCGCACGGACGTGCTACAATTAGAGCACCGTCAACGTGAGGTCTGTGATCCGTCTATGGCCGACTATACGCCCCTCCCCCACATTCAGGACATTCTCGACAACCTGCCCACCGAGGCCGGGGTCTACCAGATGATCGATCCCAACGGGACGATCATCTACGTCGGCAAGGCCAAGAACCTGCGCAACCGGGTGCGGAGCTATTTCCAGCCCGGCAACCAGGAAACGAAGGTGCTCAACATCCGCGCCGACGCCGCCGACATCCAGTTCATCCTGACCGGCGACGAGCTGAAGGCGCTGATCACCGAAGCCGAGCTGATCCGCGTGCACCAGCCGCGCTATAATGTGCTGCTCAAAGATGACAAGCGTTACCCCTACGTGCGCGTGACGACCGGCGATCCCTTCCCGACGGTGGAGATGACCCGCCGCCTGGATCGCCGCGACGGTCACCGCTACTTCGGGCCATTCACGTCGGCGGGCGGCGTGCGCGAGACGCTGGACACGCTGCGCCGCGCCTTCCCCTTTTTGACATGTGACCGCGAGATCACCGGGCAGGACCCGCGCGCCTGCCTGTATTACGACATCAAGCTGTGCGGCGGGCCGTGCATCGGCGCCCAGACGAAAGAGGATTATTGGGAGAACATCAACGCCCTGATGCGCGTGCTGGCCGGGCACGCCCAGGAAGTCTTGGGCGACCTGAAGGCGCAGATGGAAAAAGCCGCGGAGAATCTCGACTTCGAGCGCGCCGCCCGCCTGCGGGACCGCATCCGCGCCCTGGTGCAGATCTCCGCGCGGCAGCGGCTCGTGGGCGACGTGGACGCCAACCAGGACGTGATCGCGCTGGCGCAGGAAGGCAGCGATGCCGTCGTGCAAATGCTGCTGATCCGCAATGGGCGGCTGGTCGGCAGCGAGTATTTTTCGCTGGAAGGGGCCGAAGGCGAAACCACCGAGGAGATCATCAGCCATTTCCTGACCCAGTTCTACCAGGAGACGACCGACATCCCGCCCGAAGTGGTGCTGCCCGAAGACCTGACCGAAGCGATGATCCTCGAACAGTGGCTGCGCGACCGGCGCAACGGCAAGAAGGTCAAGATCACCGTGCCCCAGCGCGGCAGCAAGCGCGAGCTGGTCCACCTGGCCGCGCAGACCGCCGTCGAAAAGCTGGGGATTCTGCGCGCGCAGTGGGAAAGCGACACCGTGAAGCAGGAAACCGCCCTGCGCGAGATTCAAGAGGCGCTCAGCCTGCCCCGCCCGCCCAACCGGATCGAGTGTTACGACATCAGCACCACGCAGGGCACGGCCATCGTCGCCAGCCGGGTGGTGTTCGTGCAGGGCGTGCCGCGCAAGAGTGAATACCGCCGCTTCAACATCCAGACGGTGGCCCACGAAGGCTCGGACGATTACCAGTCGATGCGCGAGGCGCTGACGCGGCGCTTCCGGCGCTTCGTGGATTTGCAGGAGACGCCCGCCGTCACCGCGCCCGGCAAGGACGATCACGACGAGACGTGGCGGCTGCTGCCCGACCTGATGATCATCGACGGCGGCAAGGGCCAGCTTGGCGTGGCGTGCGAGGTGCTGCACGCGTTCGAATTGACGGATCGGGTGCCGGTGTGTGGATTGGCGAAGCAGTTCGAGGAAATCTTCCTGCCGGGCCGGGAGAGTTCGATCCTGCTGCCGCGCCGCAGCGAGGGATTGTTCCTGCTCCAGCGGGTGCGCGATGAAGCGCACCGCTTCGCCATCACCAGCCACCGCGCCCGCCGCGCCAAAACCGGACTCGCCAGCCGGTTGGAGGAAGTGCCGGGCATCGGCCCCGCGCGGCGCAAGGCGCTGCTCAAAGCCTTCAACAAGGACATCGAGGCGATCCGCACCGCCAGCATCGAGGATCTGATCGCCGTGCCGGGCATCACGAAAGAGATCGCGGAGAATCTCAAGGCGGTGTTGGGTTAACAGGGAGAATCAGATGAGCAGCGTACAACTTGAACAGGAGATTGTAGAACAGGTTCGCAGGCTTGATGCCGAGAGTCAAAAGCGCGTATTGGAGTTCATCCAAAGCCTGATACAACCGGTAGGCGATTGGGTGGAACAGGTGCACGCGCTACGAGTGGAACTTCAAGCCAAATATGGTGAGAATTTTGTGATCGACTCCCAGGCAGTCTTAGACGAAGTTCGCGAGGAGCGTCTGGATGACCTCATGGATCGTGGCTGATTCGGGGATTCTTCTGTCCAGTGCATTGTCTGGACCGTACAGCGCCAAAGCCGAGGAATTGCTGCGCTTGTGGCAAACCCAGGAGCTTCAAATCGCCGCGCCTTCTTTATTCTGGTACGAGATCACAGCCGTCGTGCGCAGACATGTCCATCACGGCACTCTGACCGCTGATGACGGGATTAGGGTAAGGGATCAACTGCTATCAAAACCCGTCCGGCTGATGATCGACGGCCATTTGATCCGGCGTGGTTACGAACTGGCTACCCAATTTAACCGGCCTACCGCGTATGACACACAATATCTCGCCGTCGCGGAACGTCTCAGATGTGAATTCTGGACAGCGGACGAAAGGCTGTTCAACGTCGTAAAACAGAATCTTGTGTGGGTTAAATGGGTGGGAGATTTTATCGCTCCATCGAGTTAATATTCTGCTCACTATGGAGGAGTCAGGATGCT
>CAYRWY010000321.1:5287-7021 GCA_964427955.1 uncultured Anaerolineaceae bacterium | reverse complement strand
AAGGCCATGAACTCGTGCTCCAGGCCGCGCCCGACCAGGCTGTAATACATCTGGGCGGTGACGAACTTTTCCAGGTGCTGCTGGCGCTGGATGCCCAACGCTTCCGCCGCCTGCCAGGCCATGTAATTGCTCAGCCCGATATAGCGCGTTTTGCCCTGGCGGACCACGTCGTCCAGCGCCCGCAGTGTCTCTTCGAGCGGGGTATTGCTGTCCCAGCCGTGCACCTGGTACAGATCGACGTAATCGGTCTTCAAGCGCCGCAGGCTGCTTTCGATGCCGCGCAGGATGTTCACGCGGGTGGCGCCGCTGCGGTTGAAGTCGGTATCGCTCATCGGCAGGCGAACTTTGGTCGCCAGCACGATATTCTCGCGCATCCCCTGGATGGCATTGCCGATCAGGGTTTCGCTCTCGCCCCGGCTGTAGACGTCGGCGGTGTCGATGAAGTTGACGCCGTGATCCAGCGCGAAACGGATCTGCTCCGTGGTCGCCTCCTGGTCCAACTGCCCGACGTTCATCGCCTTGCCAAACTGCATCGTGCCCAGCCCGACCACGCTGACGATCAGGCCGGAATTGCCTAAGGTGCGGTATTTCATCGTAGGTCCCTTCCCTGGCCCGGCTAACCGGGATACCAGATAATCCGGGGATCGTCGGCAGCGCGCTGATAATCCCAGGCATCGTCGATCATCTTTTTCAGGTCGTACACAGGCCGCCAGCCCAGCAGAAAACGGGCTTTGGCGTTATCCAGCCAGGTCGAATGGTACGGCGTGCGGATGCCCACTGTCGGCAGGCCGCGCGTCTCGGCCAGATAGCGCCCCATCGCGCCGTAATCGACCGGCTCGTTCAGGCAGATGTTGAAAGTCTGCTGGCGAGCTTTGGGGTGATCGATGGCGATCAGGAGCGCGCTCACCAGGTCCTCGACGTGCACGAAGTTGCGCTGGACCGGCTGGCCGTCGGCGTCCAGCATGATCGGGATGGTGTGCGTGGCGACATACTGATCCGCCTGCTCCGGACCGACCAGATCGCGCCAGCGCGGCCCGCCGAAGACGTCCTCGCCGAACGAAAGCTGGTACTTGAAGTCGTCCTTCTCCATGATCCAGGGCGCGCGCAGACAGCACCCGTTGAGATCGTACTGGATGTAATACTGCTCCAGCATCACTTCTTCGAGCACTTTCGTCAGCGCGTACACGCCTTGATAGGGCGTATGCTTGTGTTCCTCGGTCACCGGCAGCGCCTTGGGGTAGACGAAGTGACCGACGGCATTATCGCCGCCCAGCAGGAGAAACTGCTTGAAGGTCGGGTTGGCGCGGCAGTTTTCCAGCAGCCAGAACATCCCCTTGATCGAAACGTCGATGAACGTTTCGGGCGTTTCTTTGGTGGTGGCCAGGTGCAGCACGTGGGTCACGTCTTGCAGGGCGCGCTCGATGGTGTCGCGGTCTTGCAGCGATCCCCGGATGACTTCCAGGCGATCTCGCGCGTCGAGCACCCGGTTGTGGCACAGGGCGCGCACGGTGAACCGGTCGAAGCGGGGATCGGCCAGCAGCCGCCGGATGAAGGTCTGGCCGACTTTACCGGTGGCCCCGGTGACCAAAATACGTTGAGAGTCGCTCATGCGGGTCTCCTTTCAGCGAGAGCACTGGAAGCTACTGCTGGTGTTCGGGATACAGCGCCAGGACGCTGGTTTCGGACGCCTGGCAGATGCCGCGCTCGGTGATCAGGCCCGTCACCAGCCGGGCC
>CAYRWY010000321.1:0-5187 GCA_964427955.1 uncultured Anaerolineaceae bacterium | reverse complement strand
TTCGGACGCCTGGCAGATGCCGCGCTCGGTGATCAGGCCCGTCACCAGCCGGGCCGGGGTCACGTCGAAGGCATAGTTGGCTGCCGGGCTGCCCTCGGGCGTCAGCAGCACGTCCACGACATCGCCCTGGTAGAGTCCCTGGATATGGGTGACTTCGGCGGCGTTGCGCTGCTCGATTGGAATTTCCTTGAGGCCGTCGCGCATCTTCCAATCGAAGGTCGAAGACGGCAGCGCGACGTAGAAGGGGACGTGGTTATCCTGCGCGGCCAGGGCCTTGAGGTAGGTCCCGATCTTGTTGGTGACGTCGCCGGTATAAGTGGTCCGGTCGCTGCCGGTGATCACCAGATCGACCATCCCATGCTGCATCAGGTGGCCGCCGGTATTATCGGCAATCACGGCAAAGGGCACGCCGTGCTGGCCCAACTCCCAGGCGGTCAGCTTGGCCCCCTGGTTGCGTGGGCGAGTTTCGTCCACCCACACGTGCACCTTGATGCCCCGGTCGTGCGCGGCGTAGATCGGCGCGGTGGCCGTGCCGTAATCGACGAAGGCCAGCCAGCCCGCGTTGCAGTGTGTCAGGATGTTGACCGTCGCGCCGTGCTTGCGCTCGCGGATCGCTTCGATCAGGGCGACGCCGTGCTCACCAATCCGGCGGCAGTAGTCGGCGTCTTCGTCGGCGATGGCCTGGGCCGTTTGCCGCGCGATGGCGATCATCTCGTCGAGGCTCTGCCCGGCCTGGATCGCCTTGATCTGGCGGGTGACGGCCCATTCCAGGTTGATCGCAGTGGGGCGGGTGGCTTTCAGAGTTTCGCCATCGGTCTTCAGTGCCGCGAGAAAGGCGTCCCGGCTGCTGCGGGGCGCATTCAGGGCGGCGATATACATCCCGTAGCCCGCCGTCGCGCCGATCAAGCCCGCGCCGCGCACCTGCATCGACGAGATGGCGTAGGCCACCTGATCGACCGTGGTCAGGTCGAGGATGCGGAAGACGTGCGGCAGAACTTCCTGGTCAATCGCCTGCACGACCGTCGGATCGTCCTCTTTCAGCCAGATCGTGCGGTAATGCTTGCCATGAACATTCATCGTGTTCGCTCACTTCCAGGGATAGGTCGGCTGGCAGGCGGTCGCCACTTCGACCAGTTCTTCGATGGTATGCAGTTGTTCCCGTCCCATGATCAACGCCTGGGCCATATTCAGTGCCAGGCTGCCCGCGATGGCGCGTTCGTGGACGTCCTTGATCCCGCGGATGTCTTCGACGCCCGCCAGGCCGATCACGCGGCGCATCATCTTGCACGCGCCCAGCCCTGCCGCGTCGTGCAGCAGGCGCAGCATGTAATCCTGCTGGTAGCCGCGCGGCATGTTGATGGTATCGACGTGATCCCAGACGTGGCGCTGGAACTCGCGCACGAAGACATACCACAGGTCGATCACGGTCTGCGTCAGGTACTTGCGGAAGTCGGCGCGCTTGACCGGGTCGGGCGTGCGGACCTCGTGCGAGGCGTAGTTCAGCAACAGGTTGCCGATCACCGCGCCGATGTCGAAGCCCATCGGCCCATAGTAGGCGAATTCGGGATCGATCACGTAGGTCTCGGTCTGGTTGATCATGATGCTGCCCGTGTGCAGATCGCCGTGGACCAACGCCTGCGCCTGCGTCATAAACTTCTCTTTCATCTGGGCGACTTCGACGCGCAGCGCCTCGTTCGCTTGCAGCGCCACCACCTGCGGCTCAAGCTCCGCGTGGAAGCCGTTGCGCGCGGTCTGGCGGTACGGCTCGGTGAAGATCAAATCCTCGGTGATCTTGCACAGCTCCGGGTTGATGAACTCGGCGACCTTTTCCTTCTTGGTGCGATAGTCCAGCTTGAGGTCGGACGTCTCGCCCAGCGTCCGCGCCATGAACAGGCCGATGTGCTCGGCGAACAGCGGGTACTTGATGCCCTGGATCAACCCCTTGCGCATGATGATGTGGTGATTCAGGTTCTTCATGGCGAACAGGTACATGTCCGGATCGTAGAAATACACGCGCGGGGTGTGGGCGGGCACCAGGTCGTATTCGACTTTGAGCGCCGCCGCCTCGATGCGCGCCCGATCCACCGGCAGCGGCCAGTCACCGCCGACCAGGCGCAGGTAGGGGAGCGCCTGCTTGATGACGACGGTCCGTTCGGGATCGGCTTCCGCCCAGATTTTGAACACGAGGTTCAGGTTGCCGTCGCCGACCTCGTCGGCCTTCAGCGCCTCGCCCGGACGAAATACCTCGCGCAGTTCCGGGCGGGTCCAGATGTACTCGATAATGGTTTCGGGAGTTAACGGTCGATAGTTGGGCGAAATATCTTCATTCATCAGAATCAGCTCTCCTAAAAGACAAGGCAACTTTTCGCTTATTCAGGAAAAGTTGCCATGAAGTCACACACGCTTTCTACCTGTCCCAACCCTAGATGGTCCGATCACGCTCCGCGCGGCCCGCGAACACTGTGTTGACCAACAGCGCACCCAGCAGCACAGTGCCCGTAATAAACTCTTTCAAATAAATGTCGATGGACGGGATGTTATCCAGGCCATTGCGCAGTGTCCCGTAGATCAGGAGGCCGATCAGCGTCTGGAGCATTCCACCGCGCCCTCCCATCAGCGAGGTACCGCCCAGCACGATAGCCCCGATGGTATCCATCAGGTAGCTGCCGGTCGGCGTCGGCTGCGCGCTGTGGAGGCGTCCCATGCTGACGATCCCGGCAAACCCGGCAGTAAACCCGGAAATCGTCATCACGGCGATCAGCACGTAGTCGGTGTTCACGCCCGCCAGGCGCGCTGCCGACTTGTTGGCCCCGGTCATGTAGACGTAGCGGCCAAAGCGGGTATAGCGCAGAATGCCATAGCCAATCGCCAGGGCAATGAGGGCTACGATCACGATCACCGGCAGCCCGTTGATCCCCCCGATATTGATCCACTCGATGCGCTTGCTGCCCAGCGTCGCCGAGATGGGCGACACCGTGCTGATCACGCGGCCCTTGCTGATATACGTGACCAGCCCGGAGGCGATCATACCCATTGCTAACGTCGTCATGAAGGTCGGGATGCGGAACCGCGCGCTGGCAATACCGCTGATCAGGCCCAGAAGCGTGGCGGCGCCGATCCCGGCGAACATAGGCACCGGCTCGGCATAGCCCTTTTGGTAATACAGGTGGGCCGAGAGCATGGCCGACAAGGCCGCGAGGCCCGCGATACTCAGGTCGATCTGTCCCAACAGCAGCACGAAGGTCATGCCGCTGGCGAAAATCCCCAGGGTCGAGACCTGCGTCAAGATATTGCGGACGTTGATGGGGCGCAAGAAGCTGTCCGAAGCGAACCCGAAAAAGATGAACAGGGCGATCAGCGTCCAGACCTGGGCCAGCGCACTGAAACGACGCACCCACACCGACGAGGCGCGCAGATGGTTGAACCGGTCAGCGACCGAGAATAGAGAAGACTTAAGGGTAGCGATCATAGCAGCCTCATGAGTGCGTCTTTATCAAGATTATCATTTTTCATACGTGCCACAATTTCGCCATGCGACATGACGATGACCTGTTCCGCCAGGGCCAGAATGGTCTCCGGTTCCGAGGATACGACCAGCACCCCGTACCCCTGTTCTCCGAACTGGCGCAGGATGTTGACGACCTCGCTCTTGGCTCCGACGTCCATGCCGCGCGTCGGCTCGCTCATGATGAACAGCTTGGGCGGGAAGGTCAGCCAACGCGCGATGGCGACTTTTTGCTGGTTGCCACCGCTGAGTTTTCCCACCGGGTTGATCGGATCAGGCGGATAGACACCGGCCTTGGCGATAGCTGGGGTGGCGGCAGTCAACTCCTGCGATCGCTGCGGAACGAACCGGCCAATCCGTTCCAGGTGGGGCATGGTGATGTTACGAAAGATGGCATCGTCGAGCAGCAGGCTTTTGCGCCGCGCCTCGATGGCGTACGCGAGGCCGTGCCGGATCGCGTACCGGGCGGAATGATTGGCCGGGAAGGGCGCTCCATCCAGCACGATCTGACCGTGATCGAATTTGTAGAGGCCGAACAGCGCCCGCGCGACGTCGAAGTGACCGGCTCCGATGGCGCCATACAGCCCGACAATCTCGCCCTTGCCCACTTTAAAATTGACATTTTTGAACACGTCAGAAGAAAGATCATTCACTTCCAATAAGGCAGGCTTTTCACTTTCAGTCATGGTGATCGACCGGGCGGTGCGGTTGACTTCGTGTCCCAGCATCAGCTCGATGATGCGGTCGAGGGAGGCGTCGGCCTGGTTGAGCGTCGCTACCGCGCGCCCGTTGCGCAGCACCGTGATACGGTCGGCGACCTGGAGCACCTCTTCGAGAAAGTGGGAAATGTAGATAATGCTGCGCTTCTGCTTGCGGAGCGTATCCACGAGGGCCAGCAGGTGCTTGACTTCCGCCGGAGACAGCGCCGAGGTGGGTTCGTCCATAATCAGCACGCGCGCGCCGGAGATGATGGTGCGCAGCACCTCGACGACCTGCTGCGTTCCGAGCGGGAACTGCTCCAGCCGCCGCCGGGCATCGAGGTCGAACCCCAGGTTTTGCAGCTCTTTTTGCGCGCTGCTGTACATCTTGCGCCAGTCCACCGTTCCCAGTCGAGTCAGCGGTTGGTGGCCCAGGTACAGGTTTTCGGCGAGAGACAGCTCCGGGATGACGCTCAATTCCTGGTGGATCATGCCGATGCCGTTGGCGAGCGCTTCGCGCGGCGAATGGAGGCGTTTCTCCTTGCCGTCAATAAAATAAGTGCCCTCGTACTCGGTATAGATGCCCGCCAGAATGCGCATCAAGGTGCTTTTGCCTGCGCCGTTTTCGCCGACCAGCGCGTGCACTTCGCCTTCGTGGAGGTCAAAGTCAACGTGATCAAGGGCCTGGATCGAACGAAAATTTTTCGAGATGTTCTTGAGTTCAAGAATGGGCACAGTGCTCACAAGTAGGCTCTTTCAAATAGGTCTTTAGACAACGCTGCTGGAGACCGCCAGCCAACGTAGAGGTCCAACGGATCTTCATGCGGAGGGACTGGCGTAAACGTGGTGGTGCTCCAGATGAAAGTTGAGGCGGCGGTTGCGGGCCGCCGCCTCGTTGATTCGCTTGAGTTTAGAAAATGAACTGCGTCTCCGCCCACAGCAAGCCGTCGGCAGGACTCATACCGTAGTTACGCAGCTTCCAGG
>CAYRWY010000320.1:0-7027 GCA_964427955.1 uncultured Anaerolineaceae bacterium | reverse complement strand
CGGATCGAACGATCCTCCGGGCCTGAAGGACAGCCGCGGACCGGGCGCGAACGCTGCCGCCGGGTCCATGCTGGGGAAGAGATCGGCGAGGCTGTTCACCCCCGCCGCTTTGAGCTGCATGGCCAACTCGTGGGTGGGGACCATGACGCGCAGCGGGCTTTTCTGGACGCCTGAGGTTCCCCCCGTCTGTCCCGCCGACTGCGCCGGACCTCCAGCAGGGTCTGAGGCGGCGACCAGGGTCGCGCCGAGCCCCAACAGAACACAACTCACGACGACCAGAATCAAAAACGGACGAGAAGTCTGCTTCATGTACCACTCCATTAAATTACACACCCGCTAACATCACCGCACGCGTCAGCGCAGCCCACTCTTCCAGGCTCAACGTTTCGGCGCGACGCTGAGGATCGACCCCCGCCTGGTTCAGCACGGCGTCGGTTTGCTCTTTGGCAGTACCCAACCCGGCGCTCAGCGAATTGCGAAGCTGCTTGCGCTTCTGACCAAACCCCGCGCGCACGACCCGAAAAAACTGCCGTTCGTCCGGCACGTCTACCGGCGACGCGGGATAAACCTCGATCTTGACCACGGCGGACTCGACCTCCGGACGCGGCCAGAACACCGCCGGATTCAAATGCAGGGCGATCTGCGGCTCCCCGTAGAACTGGACGCTCACCGCCAGCAGGCTCATGTCGCCGGGCTGGGCGGTGATCCGTTCGGCTACTTCGCGCTGCACGGTCAACACCAGCCGCTGCGGACGCGGCAGGTCTTCGAACACGTGCCGCAGCACCGCGCTGGTGATGTAGTAGGGCAGATTCGCCACCACTATATACGGCGTATTCCCCAGTCGATTCCAAAGATCGACCTTTAGAATATCACCGTGAATCACTTCGACATGTCGCAGGGGCGCAAATTCGGACTGGAGCAGCGGGATCAGCCGGTCGTCCAATTCGACGGCGATCAACTGCTCCACCTGCGCAGCCAACAAGCGCGTCAGGTTGCCGGTGCCGGGGCCGACTTCCAGGACGGTCGCGTCCGGGGTCAGGGCCGCGAGCGCGACGATTTTGTCAAGGATATGCGGATCGTGGAGAAAGTTCTGCCCCAGGCTTTTTTTGGGGGCGATGCCATAGTGCTCCAGGCGCAAGCGATCATTCATCAGGGAGACGTTTCCTCAGTTACGCGCACCAGCCGGATCGTCAGGCCGGAGGTCAAAGGAGTATCGAGCGGCGGAAGGGTGTAATCCAGTCCCAGGGGAGCCAGTCCGATCTGGGCCAGCGCATCCCCGACGGTCGGGCCGCGCGCCCGCGTTTTGAGCCGCTGCCCGTCGGCGATCACCGTCAGCGGCACCGAACGCTCGATCCGGATCGCCAATCCCGGCGTGATAGGAGTGCTAAAGTCGGGGATCACGCGATCCGCCAGGTATAACTGGACTCCGGCGGCATCCAGCGCGCGGGCCACGTCGGCCTGGGTGGTGTGCACGGTCATCACTTTGCAGCCGTCCGTCACGGTGATGTCCACGCTGCGCACCACGCGAATGCTCGTCACCGGACCGGTCCAGGAGATCAACTCGTCCTGGGAATATTCATGTCCGTTGACCAGCACGCGATCATAGGGTCCCACCGGGACGGTCTGCTCGGCCAACACGTCCAGCGGCATGACGGCCTGCGTGCGGACCCGGCGCACCTCGTCGTCGAGTTGCAGCGCTACCGCCGACGCCTTGACCACGGTGATCGTCATCGAACGGGTCACCGGGCTGGCGGGATCGGGTTGGATCACGTCTTCGGGATCGATCAGAATCCGCTCGTCGTCCAACACGTCTTGCACGGTGTGGGCGCGGGTGTGCACCTGCCGGGTCTGCCCGCCGACATTCAGCGTGACCGTCTTGCGCCCCGTCCAATCCGTTGACCACAGCAGGGCCGCGATCAACACCGCCCCGGCCAGGACCAGCCAGCGACGCCAGGAAGACCAACGGGAGGGAATAACAGGTTTCACAGAAAATGGCGCTGATACGCTATAAAAAGGATGCGGATTGCGAGCAGGTTGCTCGGGCCAGGCACCCCTGCGGCACCCAGGGTATAATCCTTAGTGCTGCTGCTTCCGCCCTGACACGGTTCGGACGCCCTGCCGCGCAGGACCCAGTCCGAGCAACTTGCCAACAATCCGCTGTTGAGGAGTATTGTTCCCCACCGAACCAACCCCTTATCGATTGCTGAGAAGGATATTAGCGGATCCAGCACCGGTTGTCAACGCTTATCTTGACAGCCAGCCGGACCTGGCTACAATAAAGGTTGTCGGGGCGGAAAGATCTCTTTCCACTCCGTCTCCCGTTTATTTGAGCAGAAAGGTCGTGCATGACCCGCAGGATCGCCAACCGCTAGTCCTTTTCCGGGACGGCTTTGTGCATTGATCCTGTCGCATCAGGCTGACATCTGCCTGCCTTGCTCTCCACGAGTCGACTTGCGCCGCACGGGCCTGTTTCCGGCGGCGTTTTTGTTTTCCTAAGTCGCGAAGGTAGGATGGAAAGGGTCATCGATGCTTACTGTCTCAAATATCTCCAAACAATTTCCCGGCGCCGAAGCGCCGATCCTGCGTAATATCTCGTTCACGGTCAATCCGGGCGAACGTGTCGGGCTGATCGGGCCGAACGGCAGCGGCAAAACCACGCTGATCCGGATCGTCGTCGGCCAGGAAAGCGCCGACTCCGGCAGCGTGATCCTCAACCCGCCGCGCCTGCGAATCGGCTATCTGCCGCAGGGTCTCGACGTCCCCGCCGACACTCCCTTGCGGGATGTGCTGTTCCCGCACGCCGCGGAGGTGCGAGCCGCCGAAGACGAGGTCGAACGCCTGGCGGCGGCCCTGTCCGGCGCGGCCAACGGCCAGATGGCCGCGGCGCTGGAAGCGTATGGCGCGGCGCTGGAACGGCTGGAACAACTCAGCGAGGCCACCGAATCGGGTAACGCGCTGCGCGTGCTGGACGGGCTGGGGCTGGCCGATCTCGCGCTCGACACGCCGGTGGGCACCCTGTCCGGCGGGCAGAAAACCCGGCTGGGCCTGGCCGCGCTGCTGGCGCACCGTCCCCAACTCTTGATCCTGGACGAGCCGACCAACCACCTGGATGTGACCGCGCTCGAATGGTTGGAAGACTGGCTGCGCGATTTTTCCGGCGGCGTGCTGATCGTCTCGCACGACCGGACCTTTCTGGACGAGATCGTGACGCGCATCGTCGCCCTGGACGACCGGACGCACACCGCGCGCGTGCTCGAAGGCAGCTACAGCGCCTACGCCGCGACGATCCGCTCCGAGCTGGATAAGCAGTGGTCGCAGTGGCGCGACCAGCAGGTCGAGATCGCGCGGATGCAGGCCGACGCGCGTGCCACGATGGCCAAAGCGGTGCGCCGCGAAAATGCCACCAACAACGATTTCCAGCGCCGCCTGGCGAGAAAAGTCGCCCGGCGTGCTAAAGCGAAAGAAACCCGGCTGAAACACTACCTGGAATCCGAGGAGCGCGTCGAGAAGCCCAAACCGACCTGGGGCCTGAAGCTGGATTTCGGCGACCTGCAGCCCACCGGACAGGATGTGGTGTTCCTGGAGGATCTGTCCATCGGCTACCAGACCGACGCGCCGCTGCTCAGCGGGCTGAACCTGATCCTGCGCGCCGGAGAACGCGTGGCGGTGTTAGGCCCGAACGGGCACGGCAAAAGCACGCTGCTCAAAACCATCGTCGGCGAAATCCCGCCACTGGCCGGGCGCGCGCGACTGGGGAGCAGCATCCGGATCGGCTACCTGGCGCAGGAGCAGGAAATTCTCGACCCGCGCAGCAACGCTTTAACCGTGATCCAGTCGGCAGCGGCGTTCGATCACACCGAGGCGCGCTCGTTCCTGCACTACTTCCTCTTCGCCGGAGACGACGTGTTCACACCCATCGCCGATCTGAGCTTTGGCGAGCGGGCGCGGCGGATGCTGGCCGTACTGGTGGCGCAGGGCGCGAATCTGCTGGTGCTGGATGAGCCGATCAATCACCTGGACGTGCCCTCGCGCGAGAAGTTCGAGGAGGCGCTGGCGGCGTTCCAGGGCAGCGTGCTGGCCGTCGTGCACGACCGCTACTTCGTGGACAAGTTCGCGACGACGATCTGGCACATCGCCGACGGGGCGCTGACCGAAGGCGTCCGCGCGCCGATCCTGGGCTAGACGCTGGCGAAGTTCGGAATCACGGTTAATATTGTAGCCCGCAGGCCGGATCGGACAGCCGGATGAGGTTGTTGACCGGCCCACTGCTTTACGCAAGGAACGACACAGGATGTAAGCCGATGGATCTGACCCACTTCGATCACCACCCGCTCATTCAAGCGGCACTGTTCCACCCGCGCCCCGACTATCCCGGCTACAGCCGCCTCCCGGACGCCCGCGACGGTACGATCCCGGTCGAAGATGGCGTCGAACTCGGCTACCGCCTGTACCCGTACCAACCCGGCGCGCCGGTCATCCTCTACTTTCACGGCAACGGCGAGATCGCCAGCGATCACGACGCATTCGCCAGGGATTACCACTTCGCCGGAGCCTCGCTGCTGGTGGTCGATTACCGGGGCTACGGCTGGAGCACGGGCACGCCCAAAGTCAGCGCGCTGCTGGGCGACGTCGCGCCGGTTATGGACGCGCTGCCCGGCATCCTGGCGGCGGCGAAATTATCCGATCAAAAACTGATCGTGATGGGCCGCTCGCTCGGCAGCGCCCCGGCCATCCAGGCCGCCCATGCCTACCCGGATCGCGTCCGGGGGATCATCGTCGAGAGCGGCTTCGCCCACACCTTCCCGCTGCTGGCGCGGCTGGGCCTCCCGGTCGAACGGCTGGCCCATCTGCCCGATCCCATCGGCAACGTGCGCAAGATCGCCGAGATCCATCTGCCGCTGCTGGTCATTCATGGCGAAAACGATGAGCTGATCCCTGTCGCCAACGGCCAGGCGCTCTACGACGCTTCGCCCGCCGCCCACAAACACCTGCTGCGCATCCCCGGCGCCGGGCACAATGACCTGCTGTTCGTGGCCCTGGATCGTTACTTTCGCGCTATCGCCCAATTTGTGACTCACTGTACGGAGGAGACCTCATGACTTTCGCGCCACGTTTTTGGACGACCCACATGGGCAGCGTGCCGTTTCTCGACGCCGCCGCGATTAGCGCCCGGCTGGCGGCCACTCTCGACGTCCCGGCCTGGCCGCAGATGTCGCGCCGGACCTTCCGCGAGAATATGTACGTGCAGTACAGCGCGCCGCTGCCGCGCGTGGTGCTGGACGAAGCGCACGAAAAAATCACGGTGGACACCACCGGCGACCTGACGCCCGACCTGGAAGCCTTCTACGAGCGCTACCTGGCCGACGACGTAGACGCCTTCGCCCTGCCCGCCGATCACGCCGAGGGCTTTTTCGCCATGCTGGACCAGTTCCACCAGACGCCGGGGGCATGGGCCAAAGGGCAGGTGACGGGGCCGATCAGCCTGGGGCTGACCGTGGTCGATCAAGGGCTGCGCTCGATCCTGTACAACGATCTGCTGGCGGACGTGATCGTCAAAAATGCGTCGATGAACGCGCGCTGGCAGGCGCGGCAGCTTCAGGCCGTGCGCCCCAACGTGATCGTGTTCGTGGACGAGCCGTACATGGCCTCGTTCGGATCGGCGTTCATCAGCCTGAGCCGCGAGCAGGTGATCACCATGCTGGACGAAGTCTACGCGGCCATTCGCCAGGAAGGGGCGCTGTCCGGCGTGCACTGCTGCGCGAATACCGACTGGTCGGTGCTGCTGGAAACGTCCGTCGATATTCTCAACCTGGATGCTTACGGCTATCTCGAAAACCTGGCGCTCTACCCGGCAGAACTGCGGGCTTTCCTGGATCGCGGCGGGGTGGTGGCGTGGGGGATCGTGCCGAACACCGAAGAGATCAACCGCGTGACGCCGGAGCAGTTGGCCCATCGGCTGTGGGATGGGCTGCACCTGATCCACGACCGGGCGCAGGCGCGCGGCGTGCAGATCGAGCCGGAGGAACTGGCCGACCGGAGCCTGATCGTGCCAAGCTGCGGCCTGGGATCGCAGACGACGGAGACGGCGGACCGGGTGCTGACCGTGCTGGCACAAACCGGCGCGATCTTGCAGGGAAAATAAAAGTCACCGGCTGAAAAGCCGGTACTTTTTTGCTTGTGGCGACCACCTTTCGACTGTACACTAACCATATCGTGTGATTTAGTCTGACCGCACATGTCCCGACAACTCAACCTGAAAACGACCTTATACCTGTTCATCTTCGATCTGCTGCTGGTGGGACTGTCGCTGCTGCTGTCCTCACGGCTGCGCGTCGTGCTGCCCTTCGGCAAGAGCGCCGTGCCGGGCACCTGGGATGTGCCGATCTCGGTGTACCTGCTCGGCATCGCGGTATGGGCGGTGACATTTGCCGCGTTCAGCATCTACAGCCTGCGGCCCGTGCTCTCCCCGGCAGTCGAAGTGTTCCGGCTCATCGAAGCGACGACCTTTGCCTGGCTGACCCTGGCCGGGCTGCTGTATTTCACCTTCCGCACCCTGTCGCGCTTGCAGTATCTCTACTTCCTGGCTTTCTACCTGCTGATCATCTGCACCCAGCGGCTGGCGCTGCGCGGGTTGGGACGGCTGCTGGGCAAATACCGCACGGACATGCGCCACGTGCTGATCGTCGGGACCGGCGAGCTGGCTCAGGAAATCGCGCAGATGGTCGAGAAGCACCAGTGGATGGGCCTGGAACTGACGGGCTTCGTGGACGACAATCACACCGAACCTGACCACGGCTTGCGCATCCTGGGCAGGCTGGGCGATACCCCGGCGCTGATCCGGCAGCACGACGTTCACGAGGTCGTGATCGCGCTCTCGCGGCAGGATGCGCAGAACATCCGCGATTTCGTGCATCACCTGCAAACGCTGCCCGTCAACATCCGCCTGGTCCCCGACTATTTCGACATGGCATTTTTGCGGCTCGACGTCGAGAACTTCAGCGGCCTGCCCCTGCTCAGCCTCAAAGAA
>CAYRWY010000319.1:1814-7031 GCA_964427955.1 uncultured Anaerolineaceae bacterium | reverse complement strand
CGAAGGGAAACCTGCTTCTGCCGATCCGACGGCTCCCCGCTTTGCTGCCGACGCGCGCGCCGGGCGCACCAACTTCCTGGACGACACCGTCTGGCAGCTGCACCTGGGCCAACCGGATGAACCCGCGCGCAGCCTCGAAACGCGCTACGGGGGCCGGGTTGGACTGGCGCGGATCGTCCCGCTGTGGTCGATCAACCGGCGGCAGGTGCACGAGACGCAAGGCTACCACACGCCGCCGCGACTGACGGCTTTTGCGGCAGATTATGCGCGGGTGCAGGCCGATCTCACCCTGGCGATCCACCTGACGTATGAGATCTGGGTGATGGAATCGCAGGCGGTCGGCGGGCGCATCCTGTGCGCCAATTCCAGCGACCAGCCGCAGGCGCTCGCCCTGGACCTGTCGGCGCAGGCGGTGCGCGAAAACAAGACGCTGCAAGTCCTCTTCCTGACGCTGGACAACCACCAGGTGGCGCTGCAACTGGGCAACCTGCCGTTTTTGCAGCCGGTACTGCTGCTGGACGGCGCGACCCAAACCAACGTCGCGTCGCGCTTGAGCCGGGCGATCACGCTGCCGCCGGGCGAAACGGTCGCGATCCGCTGGGTGCTGGCCGGGCTGCCCTCGCGCGATGCCAGCCTGCTGCGGGCGCACCAATGGCTGCGCCAGGAAAACTGGGACACCCACCTGGCAGCGCTCGAAGCGCGATCCGCCGCCGAGCCGCAGATCGAGACCGGGCACGCCGACTGGGACCTGGCGCTGGCGTGGAGCCAGCAAATCGTCCAGCGGAGCCTGTTGAACGCGACCGGGAGCCTGCCGCAGCCGTCGTTCGTCGGCGCGCGCCGCCCGAATATGGGCTATCCCCCCAGCGGCGGCTACAGCAGCAGCTTCACCCACCCGTGGAGCGGGCAAAGCCTGCCCGACGCCCTGTTGATCGCCCCGGCGGTGGCGCTGGCCGCGCCGGAAATCGGACAGGGGATCGTGCGGAACTTTTTGGCCGTGCAGCGCGAGGATGGCTGGATCGACGCCCGGCCCGGCCTCGACGGCCAGCGCGTGAACGTGATCGCGCCGCCGCTGCTGGCGACGCTGGCGTATGCCGTCTACACCTTCACCCGCGACAAGGACTTCCTGGCCGAATGCCTGGACGGGCTGGTCAAATTCTTCCACCGCTGGCAACAGCCCGATCTGGATCGCGACGGCGACGGCGTGCCGGAATGGACGCAGATCGAGCAGGGCGCGTTCGGTGACGGTCCCACGCTGGGGCGGGCGCGGCGCTGGGCGCAGGGCGTGGACGTGTCCGCCCTCGAAGCGCCGGATCTGCTGGCCTACCTCGTGCGCGAAGCCCGGACGCTGCTCGGCATCTGCAAGCTGCTGGACCGGGACGACGTGGCACGCGCGATCAAGCCGCGCTACGAGGCGCTGTCCGCCGCGCTGAACGAATTCTGGGACGAAGCGGCGGGCGGCTTCCGCTACCGGGATCGCGATTCGCACGCCTGCCCGACCGGCGACGTGGTCTTCACCGGCAAAGGGGATCAGCCGCTCGACGAACGAGTCACCCTGCCCCACCCCAGCCGCCTGATCCTGCGCGTGATCGGCAGCATGGGCCGCCCGCCCCGGATCGGCTGCACGCTGGAAGGCACCAACAGCCAGGGCCAACCCACCCGCGAAACGTTGGGCGGCGATGCGTTCCAGTGGTCGCGCAGCATGGGATCGGCCACGACCGGCACCGTCTGGCGCGAGATCACGCGGGTCAAATTCGACGGGCTGAGCCGGGTGTTCAAGATCGAGATCAACACCGTCAACCTGTCCCAGCCGGATCAGGCGCTGCTGATGCCGCTGTGGTCCGGCACGCTGAGCGAGGATCAGACCGCCCGCCTGGTCGCGCAGATCACCGATCCGGCGCAGTATGGGCGCGCCTACGGCATTCCCGGCTGCCCGGCCCACAGCCCGGTCTACGATCCGGCCAATCTGAACGGCTGCGGCGGGATGTGGCCGGACTGGAACGCCCGGATCGGCCTGGCGCTGATCGAGCGCGATCACCCACGCGAAGCGGCGGACCTGTTCCGGCGGGTACTGGCCGCGCAGATGGAGAGCCTGAAGACCGACAAAGCCTTCCGCACGCTCTACAACCCCGACACCGGGGCCGGATTGGGCGATGCCGACAGCTTCGAGGGGGCGGTGTCGCTGGGCTGGTTCGCGCGGCTGTTCGGCGCGTTCGCCCTCGATCCCGGCGCGGTGGTGATCAGCGATCCGTTCGCCTTCGCGGGCGAGACGATGACCTGGACGCAGCACGGCGTCCGCATCACGCGCTCGGACCAGGGCACGGAGATCGTGTTCCCGACCAAACACAAGGTCACGCTCAAGCCGGACGAGACCGACAAGGTCGTGCGCGATCCGAAGGCCCGCGCCAAACGTCCCGCGCCGCCCAAACCAAAGCCGACTCCGCCCGCCAAGACGCCGACCGTCCCCGCCGAGCGCCCGGACGAAGGGTTGCTGCCGGACGAGGCGTAAGCATAGTGCCCGAATGGCGAATGTAGTGTAAAATAGAATAGGAGTTCTACAGGAGCTGACGATGGGCAGTTACTCGGTCTTGATACCGGAAAAACTCTATCGCAAGGCGCAGCGTCTCGCCGAACGGACCGCCCAGCCCGTGGACGATTTGATCCGCGAGCGGCTGGACGGCGCGCTCGACCAGTTCGTGATCGACCTGCCTGCCGACGAACTGGCCGAGTTGAAGGCCCTCACGTATCTCTCGGACGATACCTTGTGGACCATCGCGCGCGAACAGATGCCCGCGGCCAAACAGGACCGGCAGTCGGTGCTGATGGAGAAAAATTCGAGCGGCACGCTCGGCGCAGAGGAGCGCGTCGAACTGGCGGCGCTGGTGGAAAACGGCCAACGGCTGACCCTGCGCAAAGCGGAGGCCATGCGGCTGCTGATGGAGCGCGGTCACGCGATCAACCTGGACAGCCTGAAGCCCATCGATGAGTGATCCGTCCTGGGCCGAGACCGTCCGCCGCGTGCACGACCGTGCTGGCCACCGGTGTGAATACTGCCAGACGGCGCAGCGGGCGGGGATGGCCTGGACAACCTGTGTCTGGCGTGCCCCTCCTGTAACCTGAGCAAAGCCACGGCGACGACCGCGCCCGATCCTGAAACGGGGCAGGTCGTGCCGTTGTTCAACCCCCGGATACAACGCTGGTCTCAGCATTTTGAGTGGCAGCAGCACGGCCTGATTCTGCAAGGCCGCACCCCCACAGGCCGGGCGACGGTTGAACGGTTGCGCATGAATCTGCCGCGTATTGTGGAAGCGCGCGCGATCTGGGTGCAGGTGGGCATTCACCCCCCGGATGAATCGTCTGGTTCCGGCCACTGAGGGCCGTTCTGTAAAGGAAGTTCCGCCATGCCCGACCTGTTCGATTACGGGCGCGAACAGCGCCAGCGCACTACCGCTCCCCTGGCCGTGCGGATGCGTCCGCGCACGCTCGGCGAGTTCGTCGGCCAGGATCACATCATCGGGCCGGGACGGCTGCTCCGCCGTGCCATCGAGGCGGATCAACTGACCTCGATCATCCTGTGGGGGCCGCCCGGCACCGGCAAAACGACGCTCGCCAACATCATCGCCAACCACACCCAGCGCCACTTCAGCCGCCTGAACGCCGTGACCTCCGGCGTCAAGGAGCTGCGCGAATTGATCGGGGAAGCGCAGGAGCGGCTCGGCATGTACGGGCAGGGCACGGTGCTGTTCATCGACGAGATTCACCGCTGGAACAAGGCCCAGCAGGACGGCCTGCTGCCCTTCGTGGAGGACGGCACGGTGGTGCTGATCGGCTCCACGACCGAAAATCCCTACTTCTCGCTGGTCAATCCGCTGCTCAGCCGCAGCCGGGTCTTCCAACTGCGCATCCTGGACGAAGAGGACGTGACCCGCATCCTACACCTGGCGATCCAGGACGCCGAGCGCGGGCTGGGGAAGCAGAAAATCCGGCTGGAAGACGAGGCCGCGCGGCACCTGGCCCGCACCGCCGGAGGGGATGCCCGCAGCGCCCTGAACGCGCTCGAACTGGCAGTGCAGACGACCACGCCCGGTCCGGACGGCGTGATCGGGATCGATCTGCCCGTGGCGGAAGAGAGCATCCAGCAGCGGGCGGTGCGCTACGACAAAAGCGGCGACGAGCACTACGACACGATCAGCGCCTTCATCAAGAGCGTGCGCGGCTCCGATCCCGACGCGGCGCTGTACTGGATGGCGAAGATGCTGCACGCGGGCGAAGATCCGCGCTTCATCCTGCGGCGTCTGTTCATCCTGGCCTGTGAGGATATCGGGCTGGCCGATCCGAACGGGCTGCTGACCGTCGCGGCGGCGGCGCAAGCCTTCGAGTGGGTGGGGATGCCGGAAGGTTATTATTTCCTGTCCCACGCCTGCCTGTATCTCGCCACCGCGCCCAAGAGCAACAGCGCCGGGGCGATCTGGAAGGCGTTGGCGTCCATCGAGCAGCAGGGACCGGGCGACGTGCCGCCCTACCTGCGCGACAAAACCGGCAATTTCTACGGCGAGACGCGCGATCAATACCGCCAGACGATGGAAGAGGCGTCCGGCGACCGGGGCGCGTACAAGTATCCGCACGACTTCCCCGGCGGCTGGGTCGCGCAGCAGTATCTCCCGCTGGGCATGGCCGCCCCCGGCTGGTACCAGCCCAAAGACATCGGCTACGAGCAGACGATCAAGGCGCGGCGGGAACGGCTGGGAGCGGAAGATCGTGGCGAGGATGAAGCTTAAGCGCAAAAAAGCGAAAACCTCGGCGTTGGCGCTGGACTTCGTGACGGCGCTCACGCTCGCCGAATGCGAGGAACGCCTGAGCTTGTGGAGCACGCCGCCAGGCCGGAACGTGGAGGCTTCCCTCGATCAGCGCGTTATCTCGCAGCGCGTCCGCGTCCCGCTCTACCTGCGGAGCGACCGGGGAGGCGGCTACTACACCGTGCCCAGACGATGATCTTGCGCCCGGTCCAGAACGGCACGCACGTCCTGGGCCGTCTGCACCCATCCACGCGGCGGCGCCTGCGCCTGGAACGGTGGGTCTGGAGCGTGGTGGTGGTCCTGGCAGTGGGGTTCACGCTGCTGGGTCTGGTCCAGAATGGCCCATCCAGCGAGGACGCCTGGAGCGGTTTCCTGGTTGTATTGATGCTGACGGCCTGGGGCTACTTCCGCTACACCGCCCTCC
>CAYRWY010000319.1:0-1714 GCA_964427955.1 uncultured Anaerolineaceae bacterium | reverse complement strand
TTCCTGGTTGTATTGATGCTGACGGCCTGGGGCTACTTCCGCTACACCGCCCTCCGCAATACCGCCCGCCACCGGGTCTGGCAGATTCGCGACATGCTGTACGAGCCGCCGGGAGACCAAGCTGGCGCGGGTAGATGAGCATGGCATCCGGCGTCGGTCCGCCGGTTCGGTCTCCTGCAACTCGACCTTCAGCCGTCAATAGTGCCCGGACACAGCGAGCATGAACCTTACTGAAGCAGGCTGCTCACAACCTCATCAAACACCGCAAGTGGCTGTGCCCCAAAACTGTAAACTACCCCATTGATCACAAAGGTGGGCGTGCCGTGCATCCCAAGACTCAGGGCGGTATTATAGTCGGACTGAATGGACGCCAGGTACCGTTCAGACGACAGGCAGTCGTCAAAACTGGCCGTATTCAGCCCAAGTTGCCGGGCATAATCGACCAAAACATCGTGACTGAAGGTCGTCGTTTCCTGATCAACGGTGTGGTCAAACAGCCGGTCGTGCATTTCCCAGAATTTACCCTGCTCATTCGCGCACTGGGCGGCTTCGGCGGCCCGGAAAGAGTCCGCGCCAAAGATAGGGTAATCGCGGTGAACAAACCTTATTTCATGGGGGTATTTTTCCAGGAGTTGATACAGCGTCTGGTCATAAAAACGGGCGCAGTAGGTGCACTGAAAATCCGCAAATTCGACGATCACCACCGGGGCATCCTCCGGCCCCAGGGCAGGACGGCTCGCTTCGGCCACGTCACGCGGAATGAGAGTCCGCGTTCTGGATGCGGCGTGAGCAGCGGTAGCGCTGGCTATGATCGCTGGTGTATTGGTCGTGGTGGGAGCCTTCGTTTGCGTCATGCGAAGCTCCGCTAAGGCGTTCACGGTCGCGTCCAAGTCAGGAGTAGGGGTAGACGGCCTGGCGTTAAATACCTCTCTCCCCAGCAGGAGCACAACGCTAACCCCCAGCAGCGCTATCAGGGTCCCCACCACCCAATACTGGCGGCGCGAAGTCCGGCGCGGCCTATACGTTTCCCGCGAAACAAGGATGCGACCCGGCAGCGGAGGCGGTACGCTTTGCCGACCATCGACCGACACGTGCTTGGTGAGACCTTCAATCAAACCAGCAGGCAACGCCGCCTCAATCCCTGCCGTCATGCTGCTGTATTGAATATCGGCCAGCCGAGGCCAGCTTTTGCCCTCCAGAAGAATGGGGAAAATGGGCTTATTTTGATCCTCAGCATAGAGAATCTCGCGCTCTACCCAGCGCGATCCGCGCGCACTAGGCGACATGATCACCAGAAAGGCGGCACAGGTTTCGATATTGTGCTCAATCTCTGGCCACCATTGGCTGCTAGGGACCAGTTCCGTTTCATCCATCCAAACGCCAAAACCCTGGCGCTCCAACAACCGCCGCAGATGGCGAGCAAATCCAATATCCTTCTTGCTATAACTGATGAAAACATGAGACATGATTAATTCCTGCCCGGAAAGGTAAAGCCGGGGCAAGTATAGATCATGATTCCATGATACGAAAGAGAGAAACTTACGCCTGGCGCCGTCTCACCCTTATCACCACCACCAGCCCCACGATCAGCAGCGCGAACCAGCTCAGCGCCGAGATCGCCAGTCCCACGAACAGCAGCACGGGACGGTACTCCACCCGCACCCGGTGCGATCCGGCGGGCACGCACACCCCGCGCAGCGCCGTATCCTCGCCC
>CAYRWY010000318.1:0-7033 GCA_964427955.1 uncultured Anaerolineaceae bacterium | reverse complement strand
GTCGCCGTCACGTAGGTCTGGGCCTGCGGCGGCTGGGCCGGATAATAAGGCTGCTCGCGCTGTGCGGCCATCAGGGTGCGAATCTGCTGCCGGGTCAGCGGGCCGCGCAAAAAGCTCATCGCCCAGCGTGAATGCAGCAGGATCGCCCCGGTGGGATCGTGGACGTTGTGCATCACGAACACGCGCGGATCGAGGCTGCTCAACTGGCGGTCGATGTTGTCCAGGTTCAGGCCGGTGTCCACCGTCGCCACCGTTTGCAGCCCGCTCAGCACCTTGTTCTTGTCGTTTTCCGTTTGCAGCTTGCCGATGAACCACGTGCCCGCATTGGCCAGGCCCTTGTAGTCGATGTCGCCGGGATTCTGGGTGGCGATCACCAGCCCCAGCCCGAAGGCCCGCGCCTGCTTGAGCAGCCGCAGAATCGGCTCTTTGCTGGGCGGGTTATAGGGATGCGGCGGGAAGTAGCCAAACACCTCGTCGAAGTAGAGCAGCGCCCGCAGGCTGGTCGTGCCGCTCTGCGTGCGCATCCACGACAGCATATTTTCCAGCAGCAGCGTCACGATGAACATGCGCTCGGCGTCGTTGAGGTGCGCGATGTAGAAGATGCTGACGCGCGGCTTGCCTTCCGGCGTGTACAGCAAGCTCTGAATATCCAGCGGCTCGCCCTGAATCCAGCTCTGGAAGCTCGGCGCGGCGATGATGTTGTTCAGCTCCATCGCCAGCGTGAAGCGCTCTTTTTCGGGGAAGAAGGTATCCACGTCGAACACCCCCAGCTTGGCGAAGGGCGGTTTTTGTACCTGGAGGATCACTTCTTCCAGCGTCAGGTCCACACCGCGCCGCCAGCTATATTCGAAGATGTTCGAGATCAAGACGTGCTCGCGATCCTTGACCGGCGTGACGTTCCTGCCGATCAACGCCAGCAGTGCGGTCACCACCCCGCTGATCTGCTCGCGGTGGAACTCGTCATCCCCCGCCTGCCAGCCGCCGTGGGGCGCCTGCATCGCATCCAGAATGCTGATCGGCAGCCCGGCATCCGATCCGGGCGTGTAGATGCTGAAGCGCGCGTTGTCTTTGAAATGGCGCAGGCGCTGCGAGGTGATGCCCCAACTGGCCAGGCCATCGCGCCATTTCTGCGCGACATCGACCGCGTACTCGCTCACCTCCAACCCCGCCCGGCGCGCGTCATCGACGTTCACCCACGGTTCGAAGTCGGTGGGCTTGAGTTCGGGAAAGGCCAGCAGCAGGTTGGTGATGTCGCCTTTCGGATCGATGATGATCGAAGGAATGCCGTCCATCACCGCTTCTTCCAACAGGGTGATACACAGGCCCGTTTTGCCGCTGCCGGTCATGCCCACGACCACCGCGTGGGTGGTCAGATCGCGCGAGTCGTAATAGACCACTTCATCGACCAGCCGGCGGGTCGTCGAATCAAACCGGCGGCCCATGTAGAACGTGGTGGGTGCTTCAATAAAGGACATCCGATGCCTGCCTTTTACGCTAGAATGAACCAGAGCGCCAATAGCCAGATAATAGCACAAATTTTCTAAGCTGCGCTATGAAAGTTTTGACTACTCCTACCGTATAATATATCATTGAACCTTGTTTGGGACTGCCTTGTACTACATAAGAGGTACACACCTCGATGGGTACCTGGCCCAAAAGTTAGTTGGAACCACTCAGTTTTAAAGCCCTTTTCAATAGGAGGATTGACAAAACATGCACCGCAATAAGAGGCTTAGTGTTTTGCTGGTGGGCCTGCTGGTCATCGCGACCCTGATGTCGGCCACCAATCTCCACACGACCAAAGCGCAAGATAAGAAAGTGCTGCGCACCGCTTACCTGCCGGGCGATGTGATCCTCGATCCGTCGCTGGCACACTGGTCGAACGAAATCCAGCTCATCGAAGAACTCTTCCCCGGCCTCACGATGCTGAACGAAGAGACCGTGGCAACTGAACCCGGTATCGCCAGCGATTGGACCGTCTCTGAAGATGGCCTGACCTACACCTTCAACCTCATCCACGACATCCCCTGGGTCAAATATGACGCGGACAAGGGCGAAGTCGTCCAGGTGACGGATGAAGCCGGTGCGGTGCGCACGGTCAAAGCTCAGGACGTCGTCTACGGTATCAGCCGGACCCTCGATCCGGCCCTGGCGTCGCAGTATGCTTCGACCCTGGCCCCCTGGATCGTCGGCGGCATGGAAATGCTGGCGGGCGAGACCGTGCAGTTGGGCGTGACCGCCATCGACGATTACACGGTCGAGATCAAGTCGCCCAAGCCCGCAGGCTACCTGCCCATGATGTACGGCTTGTGGATGTCTCGTCCCGAACCTAAGTGGGTGGTCGACGAAGCTGCCGACGCCTGGACCGAAGCGGGCACCATCCAGACCTACGGCCCCTACACCGTCAAGTCATGGGAACACGACGTTCAGGTAACTCTGATCAAGAACCCCTTCTGGGCAGGAACCGACTACATGCCCCAGGCGAAGATCGATGAGTGGGTCTTCACCTACCTCGAAGAACCGGCCCAGTTGGCGGCCTTCGAAGCGGGCGAGTTGGACTGGATCCCGGTCGTGCCGCTGCCCGACCTGGACCGCCTGCGCGCCGAATACCCGGACGAACTGGTCTTTGGCCCCAGCAGCTGCACCTACTACTACGGCTTCAACACTGAGAAAGAACCGACCAACAACGTCCACGTGCGCCGCGCGCTGTCGATGGCCCTGGATCGCGCTGCCGTAACCCAGATCACCAACAGTGGCGAAACTCCGGCGGGCTTCTTCACCCGTCCCGACATCGCCGCTGCGCCCAAGCAGGAAGACTATCCTGACCTGGCCATCTGGACCGATCCCGAGGCCGCCAAGGCTGAACTGCAACTGTACTTCGACGAAACCGGCCTGACCGCGGAAACCATGCCTCCCATCACCCTGGGCCACAACACCTCGACCAACCACGTCTTGATCGCCCAGGCGGTGGAGCAGATGTGGAAAGATACGCTGGGCATCACCGTGACCGACATGGCCCAGGATGCGCAGACCTACAACGAAACTCTGCGTACGGACGCGCCCACGGTGTGGCGTTTGGGCTGGTGCTATGACTATCCCGACACCAACAGCTTCATCAACGACGTGTTCCGCAGCAAGGGTCCGGACAGCAACAACCACACCGGTTGGGGTCCCGACGATTTCTACGCCCTGCTCGACCAGGCTGCCGTAGAGAGCGACAACGATGCTCGCCGTGAACTGTATGCCCAGGCGGAGTACATCCTGGTCAACCGCGACGCCGCGATCATCCCGATCTACTACTACACGCAGCGCCAGATGACGCAGACCAATATCGTCCGCACCTACGCCGTGAACAACCACGAACGTATGGAAAAGTGGGATATTCAATAAGCGGCCCGCGTCGCTACTCGTTACCTAGTTAGTCCGGTGGAGAGAGAGGTACCTCTCTCTCCACCTCTCAATTCAGAATCAAAAAGGTCATCATGGGACAATATTTTGTCAGGCGGCTCTTATACTTAGTAGCGGTACTGTTCATCGTATCGGTGATCACCTTTTTTATCATGCACCAGGTGCCGGGCGGCCCTTTTGATAATGAAAAACAACTCAGCGCCGCCACGTTGAAGAATCTCAACGCCAAGTATCATCTCAACGATCCGCTGTACAAGCAGTACACCGATTACATGATTGACCTGATCGTCCCCCGTATCACCACTACCGAGAAAAAAGCCTCGGTGATTGACAGCTATCTGATCAATGTCAGTTTGCCCTTCGGCGAACACACAGTCCTACGTTGGATGAACTTCGGCCCCTCCTACCGGCAAACGCGCAGTGTCAACGACATTATTCGGGAACAACTGCCGATCTCAGCCCAACTGGGGATCGCCGCCCTGTTGATCGCGATGGTGATTGGCATCCCCCTGGGAACAGTAGCAGCTCTGCGGAAAAATACTCCCCTCGATTATTTCAGCATGAGCACGGCCATTCTGGGCGTTTCGGTGCCGGTGATCATCCTCGGACCGACCCTCAAATATATCCTGGCGGTCGAGTTAGGCTGGCTGCCGACCCAGGGCTGGGGATCCTTCAAGCAGGCAGTTATGCCGTCTTTCGCGCTGGGATTCGCCCAATCGGCGCTGCTGGCCCGCCTGACCCGCGCCAGCCTGCTCCAGGTGCTCAACGAAGACTATATCCGGACCGCCAATGCCAAAGGGCTGCGTCCGCGCCGGGTGGTCGTGGTTCACGCCTTGAAAAATGCCATGATTCCCGTCGTCACAGTGTTAGGCCCGCTCTTCGCCGCTTTGATCACCGGAACCTTCGTGACCGAGCGCGTGTTTGGCATCCCCGGTATGGGGTCCTACTTCGTGACCAGCATCCAGAACCGTGATTATTCGATCATCATGGGCACGACGTTGGTCTTTGCCTTCTTCATCGTCGTCGCCAACTTCGTGGTCGATCTCACTTATGCCTGGCTCGACCCACGCATTCGGCTTACGTAGGAAAAATAATCATGGCCGTTAAAGAGACTACTGAGCAAGCCGCCCCAGTGGTGGTTGCAGACCTGAAGACTGTCGAGAGATCGCGCAGCCCCTGGATGGATGCCTGGAGACGGCTACGCCGAAACCGCGCCGCGGTGATCGGGGGAATCGTCATCCTGTTTTACATTCTCATATACATTTTCGCTCCCCAGATTGCCACCCATGATTATGCGACGCAAAACCTGCTGGCGATGAACGCCGCGCCTAAATGGATCACCGACCTGTTTCCCAAGATGGCTCCGGTGGGTGAACCGAAGGGTTACGTCCGGCTCAGCGATGATTACCTGATCGGCAGTGATGCCCTGGGACGTGACTTGTTCAGCCGCATCATCTATGGGACGCGCATCTCCCTGACGGTCGCCTTCGTCGGCCCCTTGTTCAGCCTGCTGATTGGGACGATTTACGGCATGATTTCCGGCTACGTCGGGGGGCGCACGGACACGATCATGATGCGCATTGTGGACATCATGTACGCCTTCCCGACCCTGCTGCTCGTCATCCTGATGATGGCCTATTTCCGCGCCAGTTTTGACCAGGGCGATACCGGCTCACTAGCCTACCGGATGAACAAGATCGATGCGATGTTCGGCGGGATGCTGTTTATCTTCATCGGCATCGGGATCACCTCGTGGATGGGCACGGCCCGGCTGGCGCGCGGCCTGGTGCTCTCGACGCGTGAAGCCGAATTCATCGACGCGGCCACCTCCATCGGCGCACGGGACGCAGAAATCCTGGTCCGGCACGTGCTGCCCAACATCCTGGGGCCGATTATCGTGGCGGAAAGCCTGGCCATTCCACGCTATATTTCGTTCGAAGCCTTCCTCAGCTTCATTGGCCTGGGCGTCCAGGCACCTCGTCCCAGTTGGGGATCGATGATCGCCGATGGCTCGTATTCGATCATCAGTTATCCCAACCAGGCGCTGTTCCCGGCACTGGCGCTGTTTTTCATCATGTTCGCCTTCAACTTCCTGGGCGACGGCCTGCGCGACGCGCTCGATCCGCGCTCAAGCAAGAAGGTGTAGCCCTTCTCGACGAACCCTGCGGCGGCCCGGGTTTTCCCTGGGCCGTTTTGATTCACTGGCTCTGCTGCTTCGCAAAACCCCACGGGATCAGATAAAATCGGGAACGCCGATCCGATCACACAACAGGCCAACTCCTATGCACAACAGCACGCATGACGCGGGGCGCTACCGGTGGTACATCCTGGCGCTGGCCGCGCTGACCGACACGTTGGGCCCGGCAGCCCCTTCGCTGTGTATGCCGGTGCTGTTCAAAGAAATTTCCGCCGATCTCCATCTCAGCCTGGATCAGTTGGGGATGCTGTGGGGCCTCAGTTCTCTGCCGGGCATCGTCATGATGCTGGCCGGGGGGATGCTGAGCGATAAATTCGGTCCCCGGCGCGTGCTGATCGGGGCGTGCGTGCTGTCGGGCCTGACCGGGGCCATGCGGGGCCTCTCCAACAGCTATTTCACCCTGATGTTGACGATGCTGCTGTACGGCTTCGCCGGGTCGGTCATCCCCATGACGGTGTTCAAAACCTGCGGCCTGTGGTTTTCGAACAAAGAACTGGGGATGGCGAGCGGCGTGGCCTCGATGGGCATGGCGTTGGGCTTCATGACCGGGTCGATGATCAGCGCGACGGTGCTGTCGCCCTGGCTGGGCGGGTGGCGCCAGGTGCTGCTGTTTTACGGGGTGCTGGGGGCGCTGCTCAGCCTGCCCTGGTATTTCACCCGCCCCATCCCCCAACCCGCCGCGGCGACCCCCGAAACTCCCCCGCTGCGCCAGACGATTGCCTACGTCGCGCGCATCAAAAAAATGTGGCTGATGGGCTGGGCCATCCTGGGGATCGGTGGGGCCATTCAGGGCACGCTGGGCTATCTGCCGATCTACCTGGAGGACAACGGGTGGTCCGAAGGGCGCGCCAGCACGGTCGCGGCCTCCTTCCACCTGATGAGCATGATCTTCGTGATCCCCATCGCCCTCTGGTCGGACCGGCTGGGATCGCGCAAAAAAGTCGCGCTGCGCTGCGCCACGATGACCGTGATCGGCTTTGGGCTGCTGTCCTTCGTGAGAGGGATCGCCGTGTGGCCCACCGTCGGGCTGGCGGGCATGGTGCGCGATGGCTTCATGGCCGTCTTTCTGACGATGGTCCTCGAAACCGACGGGATCGGGCCGAAATTCGCGGGTACCGCCAGCGGGTTGGTGATGGTCTTTTCGGGGCTGGGCAGCCTGATCGCGCCGCCGCTGGGCGTCCGCCTGGAAGCGATCTCCCCCGGTCTGCCGTTTCTGTTCTGGTCGGCGCTGGCACTGGTCGGCACGGTGGGACTGTATGCCGCGCAGGAGGGCCGCCCGATCACGGTGCCCGCCGTCCAGCCCGCCGAGCCGGGGTAGTGGTAGGGGCGACTCCGCCCAATAGGCGTCAACTTAAGCGTCCGATCTCCT
Organism: uncultured Anaerolineaceae bacterium; assembly: GCA_964427955.1. GTDB lineage: Bacteria > Chloroflexota > Anaerolineae > Aggregatilineales > Aggregatilineaceae > JACRBK01. Next base: position 59 of record CAYRWY010000318.1, on the reverse strand, counting down.
GGTGTAGGGGAAAAAACGGCCTCACCCCTCACCCCTCTCCATCAGAAAACGATGGAGAG
>CAYRWY010000317.1:0-7075 GCA_964427955.1 uncultured Anaerolineaceae bacterium | reverse complement strand
TGACTGATGAATATTATGGCAAGATGCGTCCTTTTTGGCATACCCCCAACGAAAGAGCCTACTACCGCTGCCTGGCGCGGCAGCGGGGTTACGAGGCCTGCGGCCAGCCCTACATCCCCGTTGAAGACCTTGATGAGCAAGTGGTCATGCTCCTCTCTCACTTGACCATCCCGGATGGATTCAAAGAGCGCGTGGAAGCGGCGGTGCAGAGCCGCGTGGACAACGAGGTGGCACTCGCCCGCATGAAGGAAATCCAGGAGATCATTGAGCGCATTGACTTCCGCTGGGATCAAGGGTTCATCTCCCGCGAGGAGTACTTCGAGAAACGCCAGCAGCTTCAACGAGAAATGGATGCGTTGCGTCCCATCGACTACGACGACTTGATTGAAGCTGCCGACTTGATCCAGAACTTCAGCACTTATTGGGAGCAGTGCGCCGCACTAGACAAGCCCGAAGAAGCGCGAATGCAGTTGCTTCAAAAGATGGTCGAACGTGTTTTCGTTCACGAGGGCCAGGTACTGGCGGTGGTAGTACATGGCGATTTCGGGATAGTGTTAGGGCAGGATGAGCAGGATACTGCCGGGATTGCGAAGGCGCTGGATATAAAAAACGCGGCTACGAGTGACCTATCTTTCGCTCGTAGCCGCCACGGGGACGACGGGGTTCGAACCCGCGATCTTCGGCTTGACAGGCCGACATGTTAACCGCTACACTACGTCCCCTATTGTCAAGCAAAGCAAATGATAGCATACGCGCCGGGTGGCGTCAAGGGCGTCTTTGGGCACACCGCTTCAAATCCTCCCCTAGTAAAGACAAAAAACGGGGTAGCAACCGCCCCACGGACGATTCTACCCCGTTGTTCGAAGCCCTAAAGCGCTCCGGTGATACGGCTTATTCGACCGACACGAACTTGAAGAGTTCGGTGCCCAGCGGGCTGGTCACGTAGCCGGAAACCCGGTTACTGAAGGCCAGCGGCACACCGGTGTGCGCGACGTAGATACGCGCCACTTCGTCGTGCATGATCTGATCGACTTGCTGGTAGATCGGTTCGCGCTCGGCCTGAACCGACATCCCACGCGCCTGGGTCAGCAGTTGGCCGACTTCGGCGTTCTCGTAGTAGCCTTCACGCGCGACCGGATTCTGAGCGTAGAAGTAGCCCAGGAAGTTGTCGGGATCGCCATTGTCACCGGTCCAGCCCAATTGGTACAACCCCAGCAGTTCGCCATTGCTGCGCGCCGCGAGGTAGGCCGACCAGTCACCCACCGAGCCAAGTTCCGCTTCCAGGCCGATGTCGGCCAGGTAGCTGACCATCGCTTCGCCAATACCCTGACCATCGGGGTTGTAGGGACGGGCGACGGGCTGATAGTACAGGGTCAGCGGCATGGTGCTTTCAACTTCGTCGGTGACATGGTTGTTCTCGTCAACCTTCAGAACGGTCACTTCCTTGATGCCATCGGGATAGCCAGCCTCAGCCAACAGGGCTTTCGCCGCGTCGGGATCATACTCGAAGGCGGGCACATCCGGATTGTAACCCCACAGTGACGGCGGGATCATGGTCGTGGCCACGACGGCACCGGGCGGATAGAAGGCATCGACAATTTCCTGGCGGTTGATCGCCATGGCAATTGCCTTACGCACGTTCACGTCACGGAATTCCTTGATGCGGTAGCTGAAGGCCAGGTACATGACATTCAGCGGGCCACGCATCTGGATATACATGCTGTCCGAACCTTCGATCGAGCTGATGTCTTCGACGTTAGGCTGTTCGAAGGCATCGATCTCGCCCGCCTGCAAGGCCGCGAAACGCGCCGCAGCATCGGGGATGATACGGAAGAGGATCGTGTCGACGTTGCCCGGGATTTCGCCCCAGTAATCAGCATTGCGAACCAGCTTTACATGGTCGTCGCTCACCCACTCGACGAACTTGTAGGGGCCGGTGCAAGAGAAGCCGACTTCGGGGGTGCCGTACGCCGCGCCCGCCGCTTCAACCGCCGCCGGGCTGTGAATGGCGAACATGGGCATGGCCAGGTTGTTCAGCATGGCGCCGGTGGGCGACGAAAGCGTGAAGGTCACTTCGTATTCGCCCGTGGCTTCGACATTGGTGATGAGCGAAGCGTCATCAAAACCGTTCCACATGGCTTCATAGTATTCGAAGACCGACTCGGCCCAGTGGGTGGGATTGGTGGTGAAACGCCAGCGCTCGAAATTCCACTTTACCGCTTCGGCGTTGAACGGAGTGCCATCATGGAATTTGGCATTATCGACCAGTTCGAACGTCCAAGTCAGGCCGTCGTCGCTGACGGTCCAGCTCTTCGCCAGATTGGGGATCGGATTGGTGGTCGAGCCCTCGTAGGCGAGCAGCGATTCGCAGCCCTGTTCGGCAGCGCGGAAGGACACGCCGTCGGTGACCACGGCAGTATCAAGCTGAACGGGGTTCGTATATTCCCCAAAGGTAAAGACTTTGCCTTCCTGGGCCGCAGTGGAGCCGGTTTGATGCGTCATAGGCAGCATCGCCACCAGCAGCACGGCAACGAGTAAAAGGGACAATTTGCGCATGAATGGTGCTCCTTCTGTAAGTTAAACAACGTGAACATTTCGCGAATTGCTTAGGAGGGCACTTGCGGTATTTATTCTGACATAAACGACACAACGGCGCAAATACAAAAAACCGCTTACAGCCGAGACTGTAGGCGGTTTTTGTGCATTTTGACTTAAGCCGGAAGGCGTCAGGGCGTGCTGGTGGCGGGCTGGCGTGCGCCCTCAGGCAGCACCATGAAACCCCCGACTACCCCCTGGAGCGCCTCGCTGTAGGGGGATTGCAGTGTGGGAGCCTGCGCGAGATTCAGATCGGGCGGGTTGATACGCAGACTGGCGATGAACAGCGTCCCCGCCGCGTCATTGAGCAAAACATCCAACCCGCTGTGAGCATCCCCCTGCTCATCCAGGTAGGTATAGCCTACCTGGTAGCCCTGCCCCGTGGCGTGCGTGATCGTGTTCGATCCGACCAGCGTCACGCCGGGATCATTCTGCTGCACCCAGGCTTCCGCCTCTTCAGCCGATTGAAGCGGCTGGACGGGCACCGTCCAGAGCCGGACCGTATTTTTCTCGCCGGAAATCGCGAGGCTGAAGGTCACGGCGTGTCCAGGACTTCCGGCGACCAGCTTCCAATCCGGCGCGTGCTTGAAGATGAACCCAAGCTGTTGGTCACTGTAAGCCGGCCAACTCTGCGGCAGCGCTAACAAATCAGAATAGCTGACAAAGGATGGCACCACCAACTGCTGTAGGAGATCGAGCAGCGAGGGGTTATTCGCCGGAACGACCAGCCGAATTACATACAGCCAATTCCCCTCCAACCGGTAGATCGACCGGCTGAGATAGCGAACGTTTTGCGAAAGCAGATCGAAGTTCACGATCACGCTTTCGCCGGACACCGTGCGCCCGGTTTCCGTCCAGCTCTCATAGTTGGCCCACGCCCCCGCGAAGTGTTCCGGCGTCAGGTACCCGGTGCTGAGCGCATCGAGCGATTCGTATTCTACGCCCGGTTGGATATAGTTATGAATGACGACGAGACGCTGCGGACTTTGGATCACGACTTTGGCGGACGTACTGGCGTTGACACTTTCGCCTTCATCGATCACCCAATCGGACCCCGCCGGACGAAACGTCTGGAAATAACCGCTGCTGTGAATATACGGCAGTTCGCCTTCCAACTGGGGGTTGGGATCGGGCGTGGGGACGACCACTTCGGTCACCGACGGGGTGTCCGTGACGCTCACACTTGACGACGAGCTGGTCCGGCTGCCCAGATCAGGCTTGATCAAGCCGACCAAAAATACAAAGATCAGAACCAGGCCAAACACTACCCCGACGGCAGTAGTGCGCTGGCGGCTGCGTTTGCGAGAGAGTGACATACAGCATACTCCAACTTGAAGATAGGACTGGATCGTACTACGACTATACCGCGAAATCGATGTAGGTGAGAGAACTATGTTACCAGATAGTGAGCCTGAGTTGGACCCCCAAAAACCGTCCGAGCCTGAAATCGAGCCTATCAGTCCCCAGGACGCTGAAGCGATCTTGAAGCAGGCGGTCGAGCCTTACCTGGCCGAAGGCTGGCGCGTGATCGACCGCAGTGCCTATCTGGTGCGGCTGACCCGGGGTAAACGCAACCTCGACCTCCGGATCGATTTGCTGGGCAAGGTCGAAAAGCAGGAGATGGATCTGACGCCTTTGCAGGACAGCGGGCGCTTGATGGCCTGGATGCTGCTGCTCACCGCTCTCCTGGTGGCCCTGGCCCTCTCTGCCGCTCTAGGTATTCTGTAACACGGGCGCGCAAGTTCGGGCAATTCGTGTTAAGATAGCCACATATCACCCATTCAGGCATCCGAAATTATCTATGACTGACGCACACGATACTGATAATCTGATCTATCGCAATCAGCTTCTTTCACAGGAGATCCGGCGTCGTGTCGATCAACTGGCGGCGATTAACACGGTCGCCGCGGCGGTCAGCCAGTCGTTGGATCTCGAAGCGACCATGCAAACCGCCCTGGAAGCGGTCTTGAACGTGATCCAGGTCGATTCCGCCGGGATCAGCCTGGTGAACGAAGCGGCGGGCGAGTTGGTGCTGCGTGCCCAACGGGGTTGGAAATATGATTTCGTCAGCCAACCCATGCGTATCCCGCTCAACAAAGGGATGTCGGGCCTGGTCGTGCACAACGACGAGGTGCTGGTCACCGGAGAAGTTTCGAACGATCCCCGGTTGGCCGTGCCTGAAATTGCCTACGAAGGCATCCAGGCGATGGCGCTGGCTCCCATGCACGCCCGGGGGCGGGTGGTCGGCCTGTTGAGCGTGATGAACCACCAGCCCTACCACTTCATCGACGAAGAGGTCACCGTCCTGCGTGTGATTGCGGATCAGGTCGGCGTGGCGCTGGACAATGCCCGGCTGTACGAGAATACTCGGGAACAATCGAGCCGCCTGGGCGCCATCCTGAATTCTTCGGGGGATGCGATCATCGCCACCGACAACCGGGGTCACATCAACCTGATCAATGTGACGGCGGAAAACCTGTTCGACATCGTGCGCGACGAGATCATGGGGCAGCCGCTGCGCCAGGCCCCGCTGCATCCCAAGCTGCGCGATGGGCTGCGCCGCGCCATGAGCGACGAAAAAAGTGGCAACTCGGTCTTCGAAGTCACCCTGGAAGATGGCCGGTTCCTGTCGGTGATCGTATCGCCGGTCTACGCTCATAAGTCTCTCGAAAACGACCAGGAAGAGACCGAAGGGTGGGTCATGGTCATCCAGGATGTCACCCACCTGCGCGAAGCGGAACAGGCGCGGGTCAACTTCATCCACGCCGCCGCGCACGATCTGCGCAATCCGCTGGGGGTGACGCTGAGTTCGTTGGAACTGTTGAAAAAAGAACTGGGCGATCAATCCGAAATTTACAAAGAAATCATCGACATCGGCGTGCAGGGGTTGGAACGGATGCAGGACTTGATCGACAGCCTGCTCAACCTGGAACATATCGAGAGCGGCGTAGGGCTACAGATGCGCGCCATCGACCCGCGCGAGCTGATCGAACGCTGCGCCATCGATATGCAGCCCGGCACCACGCGCTGCAACCAGAAACTGAAGATCGAAGTGCCCGACGTCCTCCCCACGGTGCAAGGAGATATGCACTGGCTGTACCGGGCGTTGATCAACCTGTTGAGCAATGCCAATAAATACACCCCGCCCAGCGGCGAGATCACGATGCGGGCTTATGCCCAGGAAGAAACGCTGTATCTGGAAGTGCAGGATAACGGGCCGGGAATTCCACCCGAAGCCCAAACCCGCCTGTTCGAGCGGTTCTACCGTGTGCCGACGCCCAACAACAAGGACATCAAAGGGTCGGGCCTGGGACTGGCTATCGTCAAATCGGTCGCCGAGCAGCACGGTGGGCGGGTTTTCGTACAAAGCAAACCCGGACAGGGCAGCATTTTTGGGATCGTGCTGCCGCTGGCGGCTGTGCCTGCTTCCTAGGTCAGGCCGACGGTGTATCTCCCGTCGGGGCGGGGCCAGGTTTTTCTTGTTTTTCCCCCAGGAATCGCCGGACATGGCTCAGCAGTTGATCGGGCGTGATCGGCTTCGTCAAAAAGCTGTCCGCTCCGGCTTCGTCCCCGGTCGATAAGAAGAAACTCCGCGCATACGCGGTCAAGAAGATAATCGGCGTGCGCGGGCGGCTGTCGCGCTGCTGAATAGCCCGGATCTGCTTGGCCACCTCGAAGCCGTTGACTTCGGGCATCGCAATATCCAAGACCACCAGATCAGGTTTTTCAACGTCGTACTTTTCGATCCCCGCCGTCCCATTCGAAGCCGTGACCACCGTATACTGGTCGTGCTCCAGAAAATGTCTGACCATCGTGCGGATCAGTTCGTCGTCGTCGATCACCAAAATCTTGTGACTCATACAGGGTTACCTTGATAATGCGTAAGTCGATGATTACCAGCCTACCAGACTCCGGCGATAGTTTCAACACTTTGGTCGTTGGAGACAGCGCTACCGGGTCTCAACGTGCCGCGCGGATGCTGTGGCGTAACCGCTCCGTCAGGGCGACGAAGTCGGGACGGTGCAGCAGGTCCAGGCTGCGCGGGCGCGGCAGCGGAATATCGACGTCGGCGATGATCCGTCCCGGGCGCGGACTCATAACCAGCACCCGGTCGGCCAGCAGCACCGCTTCGGGAATACTGTGCGTCACCATCAGCACCGTTTTGCGATGCCAGGCCCAAATCCGCAGCAGTTCTTCGCTCATCTGCTCGCGCGTCAGCGCATCCAACGCCCCGAACGGCTCATCGAGCAGCAGCACTTCGGGATCGTGGATCAAAGCCCGGCCAATCGCCACCCGCTGGGCCATGCCCCCGGACAGCGAGGCCGGGTAAGCCTCCGCGAAGCCTTCCAGCCCGATCAACTCCAGCATCGACTGCGTGCGCTGCTCGCGCTCGGCCAGGGATACTCCGGCCAGTTCGAGCGGGAGCGCCAGGTTGCCCGCCACCGTCCGCCAGGGCATCAGGTTCGCTTTTTGGAAGACG
>CAYRWY010000316.1:0-7086 GCA_964427955.1 uncultured Anaerolineaceae bacterium | reverse complement strand
ACGTTATCGAACGAGGCCGAGTCGCTCTTGCCCGGCTCGATGATCGGCAGCAGCTTACTAATGTCGTCGCCAAACCGCTCCGAGTGGAAGCTCGTTTCGCGCGCCTGAATCCAGAACCGGTTGCCCTTGATGGTGTTAATTTCGCCGTTGTGAGCTAACACGCGGAACGGCTGGGCCAGGTCCCAGGAGGGAAAGGTGTTGGTGCTGAAGCGGGAGTGAACCAGGGCTATCGCGCTGACCAGGCGTTCATCCTGCAATTCGCAGTAGTACGCTTTGATCTGCTCTGGCATCAACATGCCTTTGTAGACGACGGTTTTGGTGGAAAGAGTGACGATGTAGAAACGGGAGGCTTGCTTGAGGGAGGACTGGCGAATGCGGTTCTCGGTTTGCTTGCGGACGACGTAGAGCCGTTGGTCCAAAGCCTCTTGGTCCAGGTCGCCCGTCACGAAAATTTGTTGGATCGCCGGTTCCGACGCCCGCGCGATCTCGCCCAACACACTGCCATCCACCGGCACCTGCCGCCAGCCGATGACCGACAGGCCCTCGCTGACCACCACGTCTTCCAGGGCGCGAATACAGACCTCGGCTTCATCCGCATCCTGGGGAAGAAAAACCAGCCCCATGCCGTACCGGCCCGGCTCCGGCAGTCCCGGAACCTCGGCCCGGTAAAACTCATCGGGAATCTGGAGCATAATCCCGGCCCCATCGCCCGTCTTGTTGTCGGCACTCTCGGCCCCGCGGTGCGTCATACGTTCCAGCACTTCCAGGCCGCGCTGGACAATGTCATGGGATTTGCGACCCTTGATATTGGCGACAAAGCCAATACCGCAGCTATCGCGCTCGTTGGCGCTGTCGTAAAGACCCTGTGATTCAGGAAATCTCGTGAACATATCCCCGATCTCCCCAATACTTGGATAACCGCTCATGCACAACAACCAGACGCCGCAGACCGAGAGACCTCACGTCAGAAAAGCTGGATAGGGTAGGATAACTGGTGGTACCGAACGACAGGCCAGAAACGGCGACAGTATAAAAAGTGCCACTTTAATCATAAACGCTAGACGGATGGTTCGTATGGTCAAAATGACTAAATAAAACGATAAATCAGTCAAAAACTCCAGTCAGCCTTCAGTAACGCGCACTTGCTTGACTTCATACCAGAACAATGTTATTATGTGAACGTTCACAGAAATTACGAAATAGACCTATTTCGGCTCATTCCCACCCAACCAAAATAATTGACGTGGAACACAAACCGAAAAAACGAGTCACCCTTAATGATGTTGCCCGGCAAGCGGGAGTCTCTTACCAGACCATTTCACGTGTGATCCACAACCATCCCTACGTCGCCGAAGATACACGCCAGATGGTGCTGAAAGTGATCGACGAGTTAGGCTACCGTCCCAACCTGACCGCCCGCAGCCTGGTCACCAACCGCTCTCTCACGCTAGGGATTGTCTCCTTCGGCGCGTCCTACTATGGCCCCGGCCAGATGATGGCTCACATCGAGCGCACGGCTGAAAACAACGGCTATAACCTCACCTTCACCAGCATCGACGACATCACCCCGGACAAAATCCGCCGCGCGGTCCTGAAGATGTGCGACTACCAGGTCGATGGCCTGATTCTCATCACGCCCCTGCTGGGCATCACCGAGGCCAACATCGCCGATCTGTGCCATCCCACGCCGTTTGTCTTGATCGACGCTCCCGCCACCCTGGCCGCGCCGATGGTCGCCATCGACCAACGCCGGGGCAGCCAACGCGTCACCCAGCACCTGATCGACTTGGGACATCGACGCATCTGCGAAATCAGCGGACCGCTCAACTGGTACGACGGGCAGGCCCGCCACACCGGCTGGCTGGAAACCCTGACTGCCGCGCACCTGACACCTGGACCCAGCATCGAAGGCGACTGGACTCCCGCCAGCGGCTATTCCGCCACCCACCAGATCCTGGCTACCGGCGAGCAGTTCACGGCGCTGGTCGTGGGCAACGATCAGATGGCCCTGGGGGCGCTGCGCGCTTTGCACGAGCGTGGGATTGCGGTGCCGGGAGACATTTCCGTCGCCGGGTTCGACGACATCCCTGAGGCGGCCTACTTCGAGCCGCCGCTGACGACCGTCCGGCAGGATTTCGAACAACTGGGGACCTACGGCGTAGAATGTCTGATCCAACGCATTGAATCACCAGACAGCCGCTTCGAGCCTATTATCCTTCCGGCTGATCTGATAGTACGTTACAGCACGACACCTGTGACTAGTGCTTAGAAAGGAATGATTATACATGGGACAAAAATACGCTATCGGAGTCGATTTTGGAACGGAATCGGGCCGTGCGGTGGTCGTCCGGGTTGAGGATGGGGCCGAACTCGCCAGCGCCGTTTATCGCTATCCCGACGGCGTGATCGACGAACGGCTGCCCGGCAGCAACCTCCCCCTGCCCCCGGAATGGGCGCTGCAAAATCCGGACGACTATATCGGTGTGTTCAAGAATGCGGTCCCCCAGGCCGTCAAAGCCAGCGGCATCGACCCGGCGGACGTGATCGGCATCGGCGTGGACTTCACCGCCTGTACCATGATGCCCGCGCTGAAAGATGGCACGCCGCTGTGCCGTCTCCCCGAATGGCGCAATAACCCGCATAGCTGGGTCAAGCTGTGGAAACACCACGCCGCGCAGCCCGAAGCCGACCAGATCAACAGCACCGCCCGCCAGATGGGCCAGTCCTGGCTCAACCGCTACGGCGGCAAAATCTCGTCGGAGTGGTTCTTCAGCAAAGTGCTCCAGATTCTCGACGAAGCCCCCGCCGTCTATCAGGCCGCGGATCGCCTGCTGGAAGCGGCGGACTGGGTGATCTGGCAGTTGTGCGGCGTCGAGACCCGCAACACCTGCACCGCGGGCTACAAAGCGATCTACCAGGACGGGAAATTCCCGGACAAAGCTTACCTGGCCGCGCTGCATCCTGACCTGGCCAACGTCGTCGAAACCAAGATGATGGCCGAGCTGGCACCGTTGGGCGGCAAAGCCGGTGAGCTGACCGCCGAGGCCGCGCAGTGGACCGGACTGAAGCCCGGCATCGCCGTTGCCGTCGCGAATGTCGATGCGCACGTGACCGTGCCCGCCGCGCAAGTCGTGGAGACCGGGCGCATGGTCATGATCATGGGGACCAGCACGTGCCACATGGTGCTGGGCGACAGCCTGCACAACGTTCCGGGCATGTGCGGCGTGGTGGATGGCGGCATCATCCCCGGCCTGTACGGCTATGAAGCCGGGCAGAGCGGCGTGGGCGATATTTTCGCGTGGTTCGTGGACAACGCCGTCCCGCCGGAATATCACGAAGCCGCCAAGAAAGCCGGTATGGACCTGCACCAGTACCTCGAAGCGGAAGCCGCCAAGCAGAAACCCGGCGAACACGGCCTGCTGGCGCTCGACTGGTGGAACGGCAACCGCTCGGTGCTGGTCGATGTGGATCTCAGCGGGCTGTTGATCGGCGCGACACTGGCGACCCGCGCCCCCGATATTTACCGGGCGCTGATCGAAGCCACGGCCTTCGGAACGCGCGTGATCGTCGAGTCGTTCGAGAACAACGGCGTGCCGATCCACGAACTGGTGGCCGCGGGCGGCCTGCCGGAGAAAAACAAGCTGCTCATGCAAATCTACGCCGACGTGACCGGGCGCGAATTCCGCATCATTGGCAGCGCGCAGGGTCCGGCGCTGGGCAGCGCCATGCACGCGGCGGTGGCCGCCGGGGCCTACCTCGACATCCAGAGCGCCGCCGTCAAGATGGGCAAGCTCAAAAACGAGAGCTTCAAGCCCATTCCCGAAAATCAAGCCGTGTACAACAAGCTCTTCGCCGAATATGTCACCCTGCACGACTATTTCGGACGCGGCATGAACGATGTGATGAAACGCCTGCGCGCCATCCGCAACCAGGCCAGGGAGATTGATTGATGCTCGACACGCTGCGCCAGAAAGTATCTGATCTGAACCAATCGCTGCCCAAACACGGCCTGTGCGTATGGACGGCGGGCAACGTCAGCGGGCGCGATCCCGAAAGCGGGCACGTCGTGATCAAACCCAGCGGGATCGACTTCGACGACCTGACGGCGGCGAATATGGTCGTGGTGGATCGTAACGCCGAAATGGTCGAAGGCGATTATGCCGCCTCATCCGACACCGCCACCCACTGCTACATCTACCGGGAACTGCCTGAAGTCGGGGGCATCGTCCATACCCACAGCCCCTACGCGACGGCCTGGGCGGCGCTGGGGCGCGACATTCCCTGCGTGCTCACAGCGATGGCCGACGAGTTCGGCGGCGTGATCCCCTGCGGCAGCTTTGCGTTGATCGGGGGCGAGCAGATCGGGCGCGAAGTCGTCCGCATCCTGCGCGAAGGGCCGAACCGTCATTCGCCCGCCGTCATCATGCAGAATCATGGCGTGTTCACCATCGGGCCGACCCCGCGCGCCGCGGTCAAAGCCGCCGTGATGTGCGAAGATGTCGCGCGCACGGTCTACCTGGCGTGCCAACTCGGCCAACCCATCCCAATCTCGGATGAGAACATCGCCGCACTGCACTATCGTTACACCAATGTCTACGGGCAACCTGGCAAAAAATAATCATTCACAAGGAAAAATCCATGAAACAACAAGTGACTTTGGGTGTGATTGTCGGTAATCGGGGCTTTTTCCCTACCCACCTGTGCCAGACCGGGCGGGAGACCATCCTGAACGTGCTCAAGGAAGAAGGGATCAAAGCCATCGCGCTGGAACCGCAGGATACCGCTGGATTTGGCAGCGTGGAAAGCCTGAGCGAAGCCCACAAGTGCGCCGAGCTGTTCAAAGCACACCGCGAAGAGATCGACGGCATCCTCGTGACGCTGCCCAACTTCGGGGACGAGCGCGGCATCGCCAACACGATCCGCTTTGCCGGACTCAACGTCCCGGTGCTGATCCAGGCCTTCCCGGATGACGCCGGGAAGATGGACATCAAATGGCGCCGGGACAGCTTCTGCGGGAAAATGTCCCACTGCAACAACCTGCGCCAGTACGGCATTCCCTACAGCCTGACCGCCCTGCACACGGTCGATCCCACCACCCCCGCCTTCCGGGCGGATTTGCAAAAGTTCGCCGGAATCTGCCGGGTCGTGCGCGGCCTGCGCCGGGCGCGCTTCGGGGCGCTGGGCACCCGACCGGTCGCCTTCAACACCGTCCGTTTCAGCGAGAAACTGCTGGAAAACGCCGGGATCACCGTCGAGACGATGGATCTGTCCGAAGCCTTTGGCCGCATCAGCCACATGACGGACGACGACGCGCGCGTGGTCCAAAAAGTGAACGCGGTCAAAGCTTATGCCAACGCGGCGCGTGTTCCGGCGGCGGCGCTGAACAAGATCGCCAAATTGGGCGTGGTGATCGACGAATGGAGCGCGCAGAACGAATACGACGCGACCGCGATCCAGTGCTGGACGAGTATGCAAGAATTCTTCGGCGTGGTCCCCTGCACGCTGATGAGTATGCTCAGCAACAGTCTGACCCCTTCGGCCTGCGAGACGGACATCGCGGGCACCACGTCCATGTATGCGATGGCGCTGGCGTCCGGCCAGGCCAGCGCGCTGGTGGACTGGAACAATAACTACGGGACCGATCCCAACAAGGGGGTCGTCTTCCACTGCTCGAACCTACCCAAGAGCATTCTAACTGACGATCTCCCGGTAATGGACTATCAGGAAATCATCGCGGGCAGCGTGGGCAAAGACAACACCTGGGGCACCGTGTATGGCCGGGTAAAGCCCGATCCGTTCACCTATCTGCGCGTCAGCACCGACGACCTCAACGGCAGAATCACGGCCTACGTGGGCGAGGGCAAATTCACCCAGGACCCCATCGACACCTTCGGCGGTTACGGCGTGGTGGAGATTCCCAACCTCCAGGACCTGCTCCAATACATCTGCGAGAACGGCTTCGAGCACCACGTGGCGATCAACCTGTCCCTGGTCGCGGACACGATTTACGAAGCCCTCACCAAGTACCTGGGCTGGAACGTGCACTATCACAAAGCGTAAGGCTTGCTTGATTCCTTAGTTTGGACTGACCGCGCCGCCCTGAAATGGACGGCGCTTATTTTGGAGCTTCGGGTTCGCGCACCAACACCAGGAACATGACAAACCCGATGCCGCGCACGATGCCTGACAGGGTGAACAAAAACGTAAAGCCTATTTTGTCCAGCAAAGCCCCCCCCAGCGCAGGGGCGAGGGCGCTGGCAATCGACACGATGGTCGTGTAGGCCGCGATGTAACGGGGCCGGTGTTCGTCCGGCGTTACCGCCAACAACAGATTGAAGGCCCCCAGGTTGTAGCCCGCCCAACTGAGGGCTACCGCGCCATTCACCAGATACGCCTGCCAGGGATGGTGGACCAACAGCCAGAGGACCGGGAGCAGCGGCACGCCAAAGCCCAACCGCATGGTCTTGATCATCCCAAAACGCTCGTGGACCGGCCCCATCAGACGCATACTGATCAGCGTCGACAGCGTGCCTGCCGTGGTTACCAGGCCAATCGTGCCCGTGCTGAACCCGGCCTTCTCGGCCATGTAAACGTTGATGAAAGGGCCGCCGAGCATCACCCCGGCAAACATCACCGTGTGGGCGGTCACGAAATGCATGAAGGTGGGCATCCGGGTCATCTGGCGCATGACCTGCCGGGTGCTGAGCCGGTCGGTGGTCGGCGCGGGAGGGTGCTCCGCGATGCGGCTGTAGAAGAAGAGCGAGACCAGGCCAAAAGAAAAAGCCAATCCCAGGTTGAACTGGTAGCCGCCCGGTTCGCCAATGACGTTGACCAGCAGGCCCGCCAGCGGGATCGACACCAACTGCACGAACTGCGCAATCAGATTGCGCGAGGCGAAATACCCGCCGCGCATCCGCGCTGGGACGAGGTCCGCCGAGAGCGCCGTCCAGGCCGCGTTGCCCAGCGCCCCCACCCCCGCGATGGTGACCCACGACAGCATGACCAACCAGACGGCGCGGCTGTCCGCCAGGAGCCAGGGTGCCGACAACATGACGATCCACATGAGGCGGCTGGCAACCCCGGCCA
>CAYRWY010000315.1:0-7092 GCA_964427955.1 uncultured Anaerolineaceae bacterium | reverse complement strand
GCACGGTCCACACTCCTTGTGGATTGTTTCACAGCCATGATCGTAACATAATGACCGCCAGAATTTCAATAAGAAGGATGTCCGTTCTGGCTATTCTGCCCAATTAATCGAGCTTTTGAGAGGAACTAAAAAGAAAATTAGAAGATGAGAGAATAGTAGCGCAGTTCACCCGTAATAGATACTCGCTGACACGTAAAATACCATTAAGATATTGTCTGAGAATTGTATGAAGAACATCGGGTACTATCCCAGGCAGTAAAGGAACAGACTCATGGATGGCAACGACATCTTGCGGTTGGGGTATCCCTTTGGTCAGGTGATCGCGCTGGCGCTGAAGGCGGCGGCAGCAGCCCAGGACCGGGGCGCCTCCGAAGACGACGCGCTCGCCGATCTGGCCCGGGTCTTGCAGACCCCGGACGCGTTTCTCGACGATCCGCTGTACGGCAAAGTCGCCGCGGGGTTGATCGGGGAGACGCGCCGCCGGGAGCAGGCTGGGCCGAGCTACGATCTCAGCCACGCCGTGCCCTACCAGGTGTGGGGCGCGGATCACATCGAGCAGGGCGCGCTGGACCAGATGAAGCGCGCGGCCCAGCTTCCGGTCGCGGTCCGCGGCGCGCTGATGCCCGATGCGCATCAGGGCTACGGGCTACCGATTGGCGGTGTGCTCGCCACCGACAACAGCGTGATCCCCTACGCGGTCGGCGTGGACATCGCCTGCCGGATGCGGATGACGGTTTTCAACGCGTCCCCGGCCATCCTGGACCAGCGCCGCGACTTCTTCCGCATCGTGCTGGAGGAGCAGACCGTCTTCGGCGCGGGGAGCGAATGGAAGACACCGCGCGAGCACGAGGTGCTGTCCGATCCCCTGTGGGATGAGCATCCCATCGCGCGCCGGTACTACGACGTGGCCGCCCGGCAGTTGGGCACGAGCGGGTCGGGCAACCATTTCGTCGAGTTCGGGGCGCTGACCGTGCACGCGGAGATCGACTCGCCGCTGGGCACGATCCCGCCGGGCAGCTATCTGGCCGCGCTCAGCCACAGCGGCAGCCGCCGTTTCGGGCTGGAAATGGCCGAGCACTACACCAGGGTAGCGATGCAGCTCCGCGCCTCGCTGCCGAAGGATTACCGCCACCTGGCCTGGCTGCTGCTGGACGAGGACGCCGGGCGGGAATACTGGGCGGCGATGACGTTGGCCGGTAAGTATGCCAGCGCCAACCATGCCATCATCCACCGCCAGTTGATCGATGTGCTGCGCCTCCCGGTGCTGGGGGGGATCGAGAATCATCACAACTTCGCGTGGAAAGAAATCATCGAGGGGCGCGAGGTCGTCGTCCATCGCAAAGGGGCCACTCCGGCCAGCCAGGGCGTCCTGGGCGTGATTCCGGGCAGCATGAGCGCGCCGGGCTTCGTGGTGCGCGGGCTGGGCAATCCCGCCTCGCTCGCCAGCGCCGCGCACGGGGCCGGACGCCGCATGAGCCGCCAGGAGGCGTTCCGCCAGTTCAACTGGAACGCGGTCGAGGCCAAGCTCGACGCGCACGGGGTGGAGCTGATCTCCGCCGGGCTGGACGAAGCGCCGGACGCTTACAAGGACATCCGCGCGGTGATGGCCGATCAGGCCGATCTGGTGACGGCGCTGGCCGAGTTCCAGCCCCGCCTGGTGAAGATGGACGACGGCGGCAAGCCGCGCCATCGCGGCGGGGGCGGCAAACGGCGGAAGTAGGGGGCGAAAAGCATTGAGTACGCGAAAATTCGCGGTGTTTTACCTCACCCCCCGACCCCCTCTCCACCCGGTGGCGAGGGGGAGTGGCGTGGCAGAGACGTCCATATAGGGGCGCCGCTTGCTGCGCCCTGCTTTGAAAAATGGGAATTGTCCCTCAAATGAGCGGAGGCAACGGGAGCGCAGGCGGCAGCGGCAGCACGATGCGGAACAGGCTGCCCTGGCCGGGTTCGCTCTCGACCTCGATCCGGCCCTGGTGCATCTCGACGATACGTTTGGCAATCGTCAGACCCAGGCCGGTCCCCCCCTCGTTGGCACTGCGCGCTTTGTCGGCCCGGTAGAAGTGCTCGAAGATGTGCGGCAGGTCGTGGGGGGTGATGCCCCGGCCATTGTCCTGAACTTCGATCACGACGTGCTGATCCTGCGTGCCGGTGCGCACGTCGATCTGCCCCGCTTCGGGCGTGTATTGCAGCGCGTTCACGATCAGGTGATTGATCGCTTCCGCCAGGTGCAGCCTGGCGACGCGCACCGGGGGCAGCGTTGGGCTTCCGGTGAAAGTCAACCGCTGGGCCTTGTACCGCGCCAGGTCCCCGTGGCGATCCACGATATCCTGCACCAGCAGATTCAGGTCGAGCAGTTCATACTGGAACCCCAGGGTAGCGTCCAGCCGCGACATGTTCAGCATGTTTTCCAACAACCGCTCCAGGTGCGAGGTCTGCCGCTCCAAAATCTGGACGTGGCGCTCACGCGTGGCGGGATCGGCGACGTGGATCAGGTGCAGGCTGAGCTTGATGGTCGTCAGCGGGGTTTTGAGGTCGTGCGACGCGTTGCTGATGAAGCTGTGCAGAATATTGGCGCGTTCGCGTTCCAGCGCGTAATCCCGCTGGCGCTGTTCGGCCTGGGCGCGCACCGTGACGTCCTGGGCGACCTCGACGATCCCCTCGATCTGGCCGCTGGCGTTTTTGACCGGGTAACCTCGAATGAACCAGAAGCGGCCATCGGGCGAGCCGACTTCGCCCTCCTGGCTCTCCCCGGTGGCTAAGACGGCCACGACCGGACAGCCCTCGCAAGGCATCGTCCGCTGGTGCCAGATTTCATAGCAGCGGCGCCCGACCAGTTGGGATGGCGGCGTGGCGACCGACTGCCCGGCGGCCCGGTTGGTCCACATGATTTCCATCTGAGGATTCTGGTAGACGACCAGCTCGGACATGCTGTCCAGAATGGCCCGCCGCTCCTGCTCCGACCGGATCAACGCTTCTTCGATGTGTTTGCGCGCCGAAATATCCTGCTCGATGCCGATGATCCGGCGCGGCGCCCCGCTGGCATCCCGCTCGGCGACCTGGCCCCGGTCATAGATCCAGATCCATTCGCCGGATTTCGTGCGGACGCGGTATTCGGCTTCGTAAAACGGGGTCTTGGCGTCGAAGTGGGCCTGGATCGCGGCTTCGGCGGCGGGCAGATCGTCCGGGTGACAGCGCATCCGCCAGGTGTCAATCGTCGGCTCCAGCTCGTCCAACCGGTAGCCCAACATGGTGCTCCAGCGATCGCTGCGGGTGACGTTCCCGGTCGGAATATCCCAATCCCACAGGGCATAATCCGCGCCCTTGAGCGCCAGTTGCAACCGCTGCTCGTTTTCGCGCAGAGCTTCGACCGCCTGCGTCCGTTCGGTGGCCTCGCGCTGGAGGGCGAGCGTCTGCGCGCGCAGTGGGTTGAAAAGCTGGCGCGTGATCACGCCATAACCCAGCAGGGTGACGCTCAGCGTACTGGTCAGGGACAACACCGGGACGGCGACGTTGAAGATGCCGCCGACGATGTAGCCCGCGACCAGGATCATGACGCTGTACGCCAGGTAAGGCTCCTGCAAGCAGCGGCGTTCCTGCCAGAACAGGACCAGCGCCCACAACCCGAACCCAACCGGCAGGGGAGAGACCAGCCAGCCGAAGGGATGCAGGTCCATCGCCGTGGCGCCGCTGTCTTGCAGCCGGATGTTGGCGGCGACCCGACCTTGAAACAGCGGTATCCCCAGCCCGATGAAGACGACCACTCCGGCCAGGACCGCCAGGCCAACCGGGCGGCGGTAGCGGTTGACGTACTGGGCGCTGAACAGCACCAACACCGGAAACATGAGCGCGTAAGCCAGGATCGAAAGCTCGGTCAGCGTGGTCGCGTCGCCCTTTTCCAGCCACAGGGCCAGGTTGGTGAAGATCGAGCTGATCGCCCAGATGGTCTCCAGCAGGGTGAACAGCGCGAAGGACACGTTGAGCACACTGCGCAGCCCTGCGCCCAGCGCGATCAGGGTCAGCGAGGTGGCAACGAGCGCCGCAAATCCTAAGGCGATGGTGTCCACCCAAAAGATGGGTGACATAGCTTCTCCCGTCGAGCCGGTCCGGTTCCTACGCCTCATTTTATTACATCTCGTCTCGCTTGAATACCAGTGGAAAAACGCCGGAAAACAGGTTATAGTTGTACTATGGAATAAACCGGTTTAACTCCTCAAAAGTTGTTTGAGCTTACGCTGAGAATGGTGTCCTATGATCAAAGGTAAAGTAACCATCGATGAGATCGCCCGCCGTGCCGGGGTGTCCAAGACGTCAGTGTCATTTGCGTTCAACCGTCCCGACCGGCTGTCCGAGGCGACCCTTCAGCGCATCCTGAAGGTGGCCGGGGAACTGGGCTACAACCCCGATCCGCTGGCCAGCAACCTCAAAACCGGGCGCACCGGATGTATCGGCCTGGTCGTGCCCCAGCCGATCCCCATCGTGGCGTGCAATCCTCACATCGCCGAATTCATCGAAGGGATCGGGGAGGTTTGCCATGAGGTCGGGCTGTCCCTGATGCTGGTTCCGCCGCTCCAGGGCAACCTGCACCGGGCCGTGGTGCGCGCCGCCGTCGATGGTTTTTTGGCCTTGGGCATCGAAGCCTACAAAGAAGTCGTGATCGTCTTGCAGCAGCGCAACGTTCCCTGTGTCATGGTGGACAGCGATCCCGTGCCGGGTATTCCGTGTGTGAATATCGACGACGAGGCCGGAGCCTATGCCGCCATGACGCACATCCTCCAGCATAATCACCAGCGGATCGCCATCGTCGGCATCGAAGCTGCTTACGCCGGAGATTACCGGGAATACGTCGGCCTGACCGGGCGGCGTCTGAACGGCTATCTGCGCGCGCTGGGCGAAGTGGGCCTGACCCTCAGCCATCACAACATCCGGCTGGTGGAATGCAAGCCCACCTATGAAGGGGGCTACGAAGCCTTCGCCGGAATCTGGCATTCGGACTGGAAGCCGACGGCGGTGGTCGCGATGGCGGACGTGCTGGCGCTGGGCGTGCTGCGCGCCGCGCACGATCTGGGCGTCGAGATCCCGCGGGACGTGTCGGTAGTGGGCTACGACGACACCAATGTGGATCACATCACCTGCCCGCCGCTGACCACCGTCCGGCAGCCGAGCAGCGAAAAAGGACGGATGGCCGCGCAGCTCCTGAACGACCTGATCGAAGGGCGCCCTATCGAGTCGGAATATGTGGTGCTGCCGGTCGATTTCATCGAGCGCGCTTCGGTCCGCATGGTGTAGGGAGGACGCGAAGATTCGCTCTGATTTACCTCACCCCCCGACCCCCTCTCCACCCCGTGGCGAGGGGGAGTGGCACGGTGGAAATGTCGTGGTAGGGGCGCCGCTTGCTGCGCCCGGCTTTGAAAAAATGAAAATTGTCTCTCAAAAGTCCCGGTTCTCAATGTCTGTCCGCCCCTGAAGGTGGCGAGGGGGAGTGGCACGGTGGAAACGTCGTTGTAGGGGCGCCGCTTGCTGCGCCCGGCTTTTGGAGATTGGGAATTGTCCCTCAAAATCCCGATCCTCAACGCCTGTCCGCCCCCTTGCTTCGCGCGGCAGGAAGAAGAGGACTGCCGGGAAACACCCGGATCAATTTGCCATCAAGCTCACTCTTCGTCCAAAATAGGACATAGAATGCTAACGTCATCTGCCAGGGGATAGGGAGCGCGTCATGCCGGGCGAAGTATTCATCTCCTATTCACGCCGCGATAAAGAGTTCGTGCGCCGCCTGCATGGATCGCTGCTCAGCGCGGGCCGCGATGCCTGGGTCGATTGGGAGGATATTCCGCTCACCGCGGACTGGTGGCAGGAGATCTGCGCCGGGGTCGAAGCCGCGAACGCCTTCCTGTTCGTGATCAGCCCCGATTCGGCGCGCTCGGTGACGTGCTTCAAAGAGATCGATTACGCCAACGAACACAACAAGCGGATTCTGCCGGTGCTGTGGCGCGAGATCACCGAGGATGCCGACAAGCAGCGCCTGCATCCCGCCATCAACATCCACAACTGGGTTTTTTGCCGCGAGCAGGACGATTATCCGACGGCCTTTCAAGCCCTGCTGACTGCCCTCGACACCGACCTGTCCTACATCCGCCAGCACGCCCGGCTGCTCGTGCTGGCCCGCAGTTGGGAGACGCGCCAGCACGACAGCAGTCTGCTGCTGCGCGGTCACGAGTTGGAGCGGGCCGAGGAATGGCTCGCCGAAGGGCTGAAGAAGGAACATAACCCGCCCACCGATCTCCACGTCGAATTCATCCGCAAAAGCCGCCGGGCACAGAATCGCCGCCAGCAGTTGACCTGGGTGATCGCCGGGGTCCTCACGTTGATCGTGCTGCTGCTGATCGCGTCGCTCGTGCAGTATTACCGCGCGGAAGATTCTCGCCGCAAGGCCGACGCCGCCCGCAAGGATGCCCAGAACCAGGGCCTGATCTCGGAGGCGATTGGCCTGGCCGCTCAGGCGCAGTTGGAGCTGTTCGGCGCGGCCCCCGAACGGGGGGTGCTGCTGGCGCTGGCCGCGCTGGAAGATTACCCCTATGTCTGGCAGGCGGATCGCGCGCTGGGCGCGGCGGTCCAGACCAGCCGGGCGCGGCGCATTTTTAGCGGTCACGAAGGGATCGTGCAGGCCGTGGCCTATTCGCCGGACGGTACGCGCCTCGCGACGGCCAGCGGCGACAAGACCGCCCGCATCTGGGACGCGGCCAGCGGCGACCTGTTGATGACCCTCTTCGGACATGAAAGCGGCGTGTCCAGCGTCGCCTGGTCGCCGGACGGATCGCAGCTCGTCACCGGAAGTTGGGACGACAAAGCCCTGGTCTGGGACGCGGCGACGGGCGATCCGGTGCTGACGCTGGCCGGACATACCGACCTGGTCAACGCCGTCGCGTGGTCGCCGGACGGCACGCGCATTGTCACGGCCAGCGCCGACGGTACCGCGCGCATTTGGGACGCCGTGTCCGGGCAAAGTCTGCTCGTCCTGACCGGGCACAAGGGCTGGGTCACCAGCGCCACCTGGTCGCCGGATGGATCGCAGGTGCTCAGCGCCGGGCGCGATGG
>CAYRWY010000314.1:0-7106 GCA_964427955.1 uncultured Anaerolineaceae bacterium | reverse complement strand
GAAAGACGCTCGACAAACTTCAAGATCAAAAGCTGTTGGCGTTCGGGCGGCAGCTCCCGGATCGACTCCAGGAGGCTTTCTTCCTCCTGCATACTTTCGGTGGTGGCTTCGGGAGCATCGAAGCTCATGCCGCTCGTCACGTGATCGTCCAGGGGCACCACGCGCTGCCGCCCGCGATCCCGGTGCCAGTTCGCCACCAGGTTGTGAGCAATCCGGTACAACCAGGCCGAGAAGGGTACACCCCGATCGGTATATTCCTGAATATGGGCCATCGCCCGGAAAAACACGCGTGAGGTCAAGTCTTCGGCATCATGGTGATTTCCGGTCCGGTAGTAGATATAGTTGTAAATCTTTTTGACGTAGCGCGTGTACAACTCGCCAAAAGCAGCCGAGTCGTCTTTGGCCCAATCGACCAGTTGAGCATCCTCGGCGCTGAAATAATCGCGCGCCGCTTGAAAGTCCAGCTCACTCATGCGTACTAACACCTCGTCCGAGTAAAGGTTACGATATTCTGGCGTCGCAAACCTTAATGAACTGCGCGGGAGTATACCAGGCAACTGCGGACCTCACTAGCCCGGCATAGCCGCTCGCCCAGCCGGCTGGTATAATTTTAGGTATGAAAGCTCTCACACAACAACGCATCCGGATCAAGTATGGCAAGTATGGCGCTCTGCGGTTCGTCGGACACCTCGACATGGCGAAAACGTGGGAGCGAATTTTGCGGCGGGCCCAGTTGCCCCTGGAATATACCCAGGGCTTCAATCCCCGCCCGCGTATGCAGTTCGCCGCGGCGCTGGCCGTGGGGCTGACCAGCGCAAGCGAATATCTCGACGCCTGGCTGACCACCCGTCTGGACGACCACTCCGCCGAAGCATGGATCGCGCGCCTGGCGGCGACCAGTCCGGCAGGTATTCCCATTTACAGTCTGGACGAGGTCCCGATCTCGTCGTCGGCGCTGCCGACCCTGGTCACGCATTCGGAATATGTCATCACGCCTGGCGACAACGCCGTGACAGCGGAACTGCTCGAATCCCGCGCCGCGGCACTGTTGTCTCAAGAAGTGATTGAGCGCCTGAACAGCAAAGACAAGCCCTACGATCTGCGCCCCTTGATCCTGGATTTGCACCTGGAAGGCGGCGAGACCCTGGTGGCTCATCTGAAAACGGGTGAAAAAGGCAACGCACGCCCGGATGATCTGCTCGACGCGATGGGGATCGAGCTGGGATCGGTGCGCGTTCACCGCCGCTGCCTGTTCTTGAGCGATCCGTCGCTCGTGGAAACGTCCGAGTCTGCGGAGGAAACCACCGAGGGGCAGTGATCTGCCCCCCGGTCGAATAAGCGTGAGGGCGCTGTCGATGCGCCCTTTTTATTTCTCGGTATTTCTCGGCCCGATGCTACTCGCAGCAGATCAGGCGGTTCATCAGACGGTCGAGTTTTTCGCGCGGCGGGCGGGTGCGCTCCTCGGTCAGGCTCACCAGCGGTTCCTTGATCATGTGGCTGGTCTCCGCCAGGGTGGGGCGATTGCGATCCACGTAGATCAGCCCGGTGATGAACTGGTTCTGCTGCCGCGCTTCTTCCAACAGGCGGAAAGCGGCCAGCTTGTCGGTCGGATCGTGCTGGATGGGATCGAGCTGCTTCAAGACTACGTGCGAGCCATTGTGCATCTGCACCGTCTGAATCTTGCCCGGTTCCTGGCCGACGATCTCAATCGGTTCGTATTCGGGAATGTAGGAAATGTCTTGCAGCGGCTCTTCGTGTACCTTCCCGTAAGGATAGCTCTTGGTCGAATCCTCGTGATTGTTGAAGGTGACGCACGGGCTGATGATGTCCAGCACTGCCGTGCCCCGGTGCGCAAACGCCGCCTTGAGCAGCTCCCGCACCTGGTTGGCATCCCCGGCGAACGACCGCGCGATGAAGGACGCGTCCGCGGCCAGCGCCTCCAGGCAGATATCAATCGGCGGCAGTTCGTTGACTCCGGCGTACTTGAGTTCCTGCCCGTAATCGGCGGTCGCCGAGAACTGCCCTTTGGTCAGGCCGTACACCCCGTTGTTTTCCACGATGTAGAGGATGGGCACATTGCGGCGAACCATGTGTTTGAAATTGCCCAGGCCGATGCTGCCGGTATCGCCGTCACCGCTGACACCGATGGCGATCAGGTCGGTGTTGGCGGTGGTCGCGCCGGTCGCGATGGTCGCCATGCGCCCGTGCAGCGAGTTGAACCCGTGCGAGCGGCTCATGAAATAGGCCGGGGATTTGCTGGAGCATCCAATCCCGCTCAACTTGATAACCCGGTGTGGTTCCAGGGACAGTTCGTGCGCGACCTGGATGATCTGGTTCGCGATGGAATTATGGCCGCATCCCAGGCACAGCGTCGAATTGGCCCCTTTGTAATCGTTGCGTTGAAGTCCGAGCTTGTTGACCCGCGTAGCCATTTTATTGTTCCTTTTCCAATACGGCGTGCGTCATCCATTGCGCCGTGAGCGGCAGGCCGTCCAGATGGGCGACCGGGAAGATGCGAGGAGCGAGATCGGGATATTCCATGTGCAGCAGGCCGCAAACCTGGCCCTCGACGTTGTTTTCGACGACGTAAATGCGGTCATGCTGGGCGATGAAATCGCGGGTGACATCGTTGAAGGGGATGGCGCGCAGCCGCAGGTAGCTGGTTTCGATGCCCTGCGCGCGGAGTTGATCCCGGCTTTCGATGACGCAGGCGTCCGTCGTGCCATACGCGATGATGCCGACCTCGGCGCCTTCCACGCGATCCACCACCGGCTGCGGGACCAGCCCGCGGGCGGTGTCGAATTTCCGGCTGATGCGCGCCATATTGTTTTCCCAATCTTCAGGGCGTTCGCTGTATTGGGCCTTTTCGTTGTGACCGGTTCCCCGCGCGAACCAGGCGGCCAGCGGATGATCCGTGCCGGGCAGCGTGCGGTAACCGATGCCATCGCCGTCCACATCGGCATACCGGGCGAAACTACCCAGCCGTTCCAGGTCTGCGGCGGACAGCACTTTGCCGCGATCCATCGGCGTATCGGGATAGACGAACGGCTTGCCCATCCAGGTGTTCATGCCCAGGTCGAGATCGAGCATCACGAAGATCAGGGTTTGCAGCCGGTCGGCCAGGTCGAACGCGCGCCAGCCGAACTCGAAGGTTTCTTCGATGCTGTTCGGGAACAGCAGGACGTGCTTGGTATCGCCATGTCCCATGAAATAGGCTTGCTGGATGTCACTCTGCGAGGTGCGGGTCGGCAGCCCGGTGCTTGGTCCCACGCGCTGCACATCCCACAGCACGAGCGGAACCTCGACGTAATAGGCCAACCCGGCGAATTCGGACATCAGCGAGAGACCCGGACCAGAGGTGGCGGTCATGGCCCGCGCGCCAGCCCAGCCCGCGCCGATGAGGGTGCCAATGGCCGCGATCTCGTCTTCCGCCTGGATGACGGCGTAGGTCGCCTGGCCCGTCTCGGGATCTTTGCGCAAGTCGGCCAGATATTCGCGCAGCGCGTCGATCAGGCCGGTGGACGGGGTGATCGGGTACCAGGCCGCGACGGTGACGCCGCCAAACACGGCCCCCAGCGCGGCGGCAGAGTTGCCGTCGAGCAGCAGCATTCCCTGGGTTTTGGTCATGGGCTTCACGAGGTAAGGATCGACTTTGGCGAGATGATCCTGGGCCCATTCGTAAGCCGCTTTGACGATGCCCATGTTCATGTTGACGGGCTTGGGCTTGCCGTCGAAGTGGAAGTCCAGGGCAAACGCCACCTGGTCGAGGTCGATTTCCAGCAGGGTTGCCAGGACGCCGACGTAGACCATGTTGGCAATGTAGGGTTTTAGATTGGGGGGGATATTGGCAGCCTCGTCGACGAGCGCCTTAACCGGCATGGTGTAGTAAATAATGTCGCTGCGGTCGCGCTGGATTTTCCATTCTTCCGGGTACAGGCACACCCCGCCGCTCGACAGGTTCTTGATGTCCTCGGCGAACGAGTCCATATTCATGGCGACCAGGATGTGATAATCGGGCCGCCGGGCGATGTAACCGTCTTTGCTCACCCGGATCGTGAACCAGGTGGGCAGCCCCTGGATGTTGGACGGGAAGATGTTCTTGCCATTGATCGGGATACCCATCCGGAAGATGGCACGCATCAGCGCGGTGTTGGCCGTTTGGCTGCCAGACCCGTTCGCCGTCGCGATCATAATTTGAAAGTCATTGATGATAGGCTCCCGGTCACTGAACAGGGAGTCTACTGGAGAGGCTTGAACGTCACTCATGAAGGTTATACTCCTCAAGACTACAACTGTGCTTTAAGGGTTTACGGGTGGTCGCAAATAACTATTCAAAAAAATGATGTATTGGAGCGGGATTCTCGGTGGTTACCTCCTGACTGGTTTGATCCGGAACGTAGCGCAGCAACGCCATATGCTCTTTGAGGGCCTGGTACCCGGTGTCGAAATCGCCCTGGGCCACGCAGTCCACCATGCGCTCGTGATACTGCCAGACTTCTCGATGGTGGGATAGATCGGCATAAAGGGCCAATCCAAAGGCTTCATAGGTGATCCAATAGGCTTCCAACAGGCCCTGCACGAATGGATTCTCCAGGTGCTTGAAGAACGTCAGGTGCAGATCGCGGTGTTCCTGGAACGGGACCACGACGGGGATACAGGTGAGCTTGGCCTGGGCGCGTGTAATCAGATCACGCAGGGACGCGATATCATCCGGCGTGATCTGGGCCACGGCCTCGTGCCAGAATCCGAGCTCTACCGTTCGCCGTAACTGGGCAAAATCCTGGAAATAGTTCCGATCCAGTCCCAGCGCGTACAGAATGCTGAGGGTGACGGCGGGTTCAAAACAGTACTTTTGGACCTGGGTGCCCGTGTGCGGCCTGATCTGGACCACTCCGAGGGCCTTGGCGACCGCCAGGTCTTCGCGCAGCTTGCTGACGCTGATTCCCAGCTCGGTGCTCAGTTCGGTGATGGTGGGCAGGCGCTCGCCAGCGTTCATCTGGCGTTCGAGAATATAATGGAGGATAGGTGAGTCCAGGCTGGTAGTGGGCATAAATCCCTCACGCTTGGGTGCTTAATATTATTCATCTGATCAATCGGATTTATCAGATATAATTGATTATAGGCAAATGGCCGGGCTTTGCCAATAGTTCTTTTGTGAGCAGCCCTATGCTATAATGGCGCGGAGAATGACCGAACAGGGTGGAGCTGCATGACACGAACGCTGGTAGTTGCCAACCAAAAGGGTGGAGTAGGGAAGTCAACCTCAGTGATGAATGTGGGGGTGGCGTTGGCCGAACGCGGCCTGCGCGTGCTGTTGATCGATCTCGATCCGCAGGGTGGGCTGACGGCGGCGTTCGGGATCGACTCCTACCACACCCGGTTGAGCACCCATACCCTGCTCACCCAGGATCAGATCTCGCTGGCACGCCTGGTGCGCCCGGTACGCTCCCGCCTGGTGATCATCCCGGCCAGCATCGACCTGGCGGCGGCGGAGATTCAACTGGCCAATGCGCCCGATCGCGTCTTCCGGCTGCGCAATGCCCTGCGCCGCAGCCGCATTCCCTTCGATTACATTCTGATCGACACGCCCCCTGGCCTGGGGCTGCTGTCGGCGAATGGACTGGTAGCCGGGGAGGAACTGCTGGTGCCCGTGCAGTGCCAGTATCTGGCCATGCGTGGGGTGCGCGCCCTGATGGACACGGTCGTCCGCGTCAAGAACAATCTGAATCCGGCGCTGCATCTGGCGGGTCTGTTCGCCACCATGTACCGTGCCGACTCTGCTCACAGTCAGGAAGTGGTCGAAGAGCTGCGGGCGGTCTTTGGCCCCAAGATGTTCAAGACGATCATCGATTATGACGATGTGGTCGCCGAAGCGCCGGTCGTCGGCCTGTCGGTACTCGAATATTTGCCCCGGCATTCCGTGGCCGTGGGATACCGGGCCTTAACAGAAGAGATTGAGCGAGGACGAAATGAGCAAGCCTGAGCCGCGTTCAAGAGCTACGCTGCGGGGGAAGGGACGCGAAATCCTGCTCGGCGAGCGGACCGAGTCGGCGCCGCCTGCCGAAGCCGTCCCGGTGCCCGCCAAGCCCGAGCCTCTCCCGGAGCAGCCGGGCCATGTGGACCCGGCGGCGCTGAAACTCACGCCCGACGAGACCGAAGCCCTGCTGGATTTCTCGCCGGATTCCCCGGCCTATGCGGCCCCTGTTCCGCCTCCCGGTACGGCTCCAGTTCCTGTCCCGGCCAGCCCGGTCCCGGAGTTTGCGCCCGACGAAGTGCTGGTGAACTGGATGAAGGATGAGACGGGAACGGAGGAACTGCCCCAATGGGAAGCTCCCTCCGTGCCGGGAACGTTGGAGCGGGTCGTGCCCGATGAACCACCACCGGCTGAGACGGAGGACACGTTCGTCTGGTCGCCGGACGTTGCCGAGGAGTCTCCAACGTGGCAGGAAGACTGGACACCCCCCGCGATCGAGGAAAGCGAGGCGCCGACGGTCGATGCGCTGCCGCTGGCCGAGCGCGAACCGGTCGTCCGCCGCGTTCAAGACGACGACTCTTACCAGGCTCACCCGGAAGTGGACGCGCTGATCCCGCACGAACCCGAAGAATGGGCCGGACCGCTGTCGGGCGAGGAACCCGAGCCTGCGGCTGCATCGGCAGAACCTGCGCCAATTGAAGTGGGTGCGGGCGGCTCATCGACTGCGGATGCGCCGGAGTCGGTGCTGGTCGATCCCTTCCTGGTCAACAACAAAGAGGTCAAGCGCCCGTCGGCGCGCACGCTGTTTGACGATACCACCCACGCCGATCAGGGTCTGCTCAACCTGCTGGTGGACGACGACCGCATTCGCAAGCTGGGCCAGCAGATCGAGGCGCTGCAAGAGGATCTGGCCCAAAACGTGTACGGCGACCGGCGCGCGGCGGATACCTACCAGAAAGAACTGCTGCAAGCCAGCAGCCTGCTGATGTCCTCGCGCGAGAACTATGACGATGCCCGCGCGATTGTCTACCGCATTCGCACGGACATGAACCGCCAGCGCAAAGTCGAGGCCGACATCCGGCGCTACCGTCCGCTGCTGCTCAACTACTATATCGGGTGGGGCATTGCGCTG
>CAYRWY010000313.1:0-7107 GCA_964427955.1 uncultured Anaerolineaceae bacterium | reverse complement strand
CCGCCGGGGTGAAATTCGCCGACGCCGACCTGATCGGCATCCCGATCCGGCTGACGGTCAGCAAAAAGTCGCTGGGGACGCAGAGTGTCGAGGTCAAGCGGCGTGACCAGCCGGACCGCGCGATGATCCCGCTGGATCAGGTGATCGACTGGGTCCAGCGCAGCGGGTGATGGTGCCGGACAGATAATCTGTGCCCAATGTGCGTCAAGTTAAGGTTTTGTGACGCAATCACAGCCTTGTCCTGGCCTCACCCCCCGACCCCCTCTCCATTCAAAAGCGCAATGGAGAGGGGGAGAAAACCGAGGCTCTGGTGCCCCTCTCCATCAGAAAACGATGGAGAGGGGTGAGGGGTGAGGCCGGTTTTTCCCTATCACAGGAGATCAGACGCCTATGGGGCAGAGCAAGCTGACGCCCCTACCCACGCCGCGATTTCTTGATTACTGCGCTCGCCGGGCCGCATGACGCGCACCACCCAGCGGGAGTGATCGGCGGTGTCCACGCGGAAGATCGCGTTACAGGCATTGGACAACAGGCGCACCCGCGCCACGTCCAGGTCATACTGTTCGAGCACGTTCAGCGCTAGAAAAGCATGAAATTCCCTTGTCTCATGATGGAGTCTATTATAAGGGAGGCCAGTCCAGCGATCAACGGGTAATCACGCTGCGGTCACGCTGGCGAGCGATACTTCAACCAGTCGGGGGCTACGTTCGGGAGAGACTGATGATGATGACACGGAATAGTTTTCGCACACTCGCCGCCATTGCGCTGATCGCCGCCTTAATCATGGGAGCTGCACCCCACCTCAGCCACGCCCAGGAGGGGACGCCGGTCACCTGCCCCGGCTTCATGCCGTCCCGGCTGGTCGCCGGACAGATGGCACACTCTATTTCCGGGGGCAAGCCGATCCTGTACGGCGAGATCGACCCCGTGCCCGCCCAGCCTACCCTGCTGCCCGCCGGGGCAGCGATGCTCGTGCTGTACGGGCCGGACTGCGGCAACGATACCGCGCGCTGGCGGGTAGATTACAACGGCCAGCTCGGCTGGCTGGACGAAGGCGAGGGCCAGGAATACTGGTTGGAGCCGCTGCCGCTGCCCGCCCTGGGCGCGACGTACACGACCAGCGACGGCGCGGTGAGCTACCAGTATCCCGCCGGGTGGAACGTGATCGAACAGGGCGGCGCCCAATTCGTGGCCGAACCGGGGACCACCCAGCTCAACTCAGGGCATTTCATCGTGGTCGTCTATCCGGATGCGCACCAGGTCGGGAGCATGACCAACGTCCAGGGCACGGCGCTGGAACTGCTCCAGGCGGATGCCGCCGCGGGCGCGCAGCAGGATGTGACCTACAGCGAGCCGGTCCCGATCCTATTCGGCGACTACATGGCCGCCTACGCTTACACCACCTCCGCCGCGCTGGGCATGGATACGATTGAATTCATTGTGGAGACGGAGTTTGGCACCCACTACGCCATGCTGTCCGCGCTGACCGTGCCGGGCGAGATCAGCAGCGCCGTGCCGACCGCCCTGGCGATGGCGCAGTCGTTGGTCGGGCTGGGCACCACGACGCCCCCCAGCGGCGGACTCAATCTTTCCGGGTTGGGGGCCGCCCTCGGCGCATCGCAGCCCAGCGGGGATACCACGACTTTCACGTCAGCGGACGGATCGTTCTCGTTCGATTACCCGGCGGATTGGATCGCCGCCGAACTGGACGATAACTCGGTGCTGGTCGTGAACAGCCAGGACGTCTACAGCCTGGCGTCGCTGGACGCCCTGGCGCCGGGCCAGTTGGTCGTGCTGCTCTACCCCACCCTGGCCGACGATCCCGATTATCCCGCCGGGCAGTCCGGACCGGGCGTGACCGCCGCGACGGTGGTGTCTTACTACGCCTCGATGGGCATCGTCTCCGGCCTGGTGCAAGAGGGCGCGATGGGCGCGCTGAGCTTGAACGGGCGGGACGCATCCAGTTCGCTGGCGCACGCCGCGGGCTACGACCGGCTGGTGATGGCTATCGACAACGGGCGCGGCGACATCACCGTGCTGGTCGCTTATGCGGCGGCAGGCGAGTTCGCCACATTCCAGCCCGCGTTGCAGGACCTGCTGGGGACGGTCAACGCGCCGTAAGGAGGCGGGCCTCCGACTCAACACTCCTTCCTGGTTTGCCTGCTTTACATTTTGCATATTGATCATATAATTATCTTTAATATGCAGAATAATCGAACCATGAAAGGGAGAACTGCCATGCTCGGTGCTGCGCCCATTGCGCCCATGATACCCGTCGTCGATAAGGCAATATCCTGGCGGTGTTTCAGATGGGCTAGCGTGAGTCTCCCCCTTGTCACCCGGCAAGGGGCATGATATACTGTAGATACTGAAGCTGAGGTAATCGTTGCGGAAAGTGGGACCCCCCCACTTTTCGTTGTATATACCCAGCAAACATCCGACCCCGGTAAGGCAATTAAACCAGGTAATACCATGAAAAGTGATTTCACCCTGGCGTTTAACGAAATCGTTGAATCGCGCTCCCTGCCCCGTGAAGTAGTGCTCGAAGCCCTGTCGCAGGCGCTGGTCTCGGCGTATAAGCGCGACGCCAATATCGGCAACAACCAGCGTGTCGAAGCCCGCATCGATCCGACCGGGCAGGCGCGCATCTATCTCGAAAAAGAGGTCGTGGACTCCGTCCAGACCGATCAAACCGAAGTCGCGCTGGACGACGCGCGCGAGCACGTGCCCGACGCCCAGATCGGCGATACGGTCATGGTCCCGGTGCAGACGGGGGCCAGCTTTGGGCGCATCGCCGCGCAGACGGCCAAACAGGTGATCTTGCAGCGCATCCGCGAAGCCGAGCGCGAATCGCTCTACGGCGAATTCGTCGAGCGCGAAGGCGACCTGATCACCGGCACCGTCCAGAGCGTGACGGCGGGCGCCATTACGCTCAGCCTGGGCCGCGCCGAGGCTGTGATGCCGCGCGCCCAGCAAATCCCCGGCGAACGCTACCGCCCGCACGACAAAGTGCGCGCGTACGTGGTCGAAGTCAAGAAGAACACGCGCGGGCCGCAGATCGTGATCAGCCGCGCCCACAAAAATATGCTGCGCCGCCTGCTCGAATATGAAGTACCCGAAATCTACAACGGGCAGGTCGAGATCAAAAACATCGCGCGCGAAGCCGGACACCGTTCCAAGGTGGCCGTCGCGGCGCTGCAAGAAGGGGTTGATCCCGTCGGCGCGTGCGTGGGGATGCGCGGCATCCGCATTCAGAACATCGTCAAGGAACTCAGCGACGAAAAGATCGACGTGATCGAGTGGAGTGCCGATCCGGGGATATTCATCGGCAAGGCGCTCAGCCCGGCACGCGTCAGCGACATGCTGCTCGAAGACGATCTCGACACCGGGCGTACCGCGACGGTGGTGGTGCCCGACGATCAGCTTTCGCTGGCGATTGGGCGCGAAGGACAGAATGCCCGGCTGGCCGCCAAGCTGACCGGCTGGCGCATCGACATCAAGAGCGTGTCCGAAGCCGCGCTGGAAGCGTTCGCCATCCTGGACCAGCCGCCGCTGAACGCGCTCAAGACCGACATGCCGGACCTGATGGCCGAAACGATCCGCATCATGGATAAGAAGCAGGCCAACCGCCCGATCCAGCCGGAAGAATTCAAGACGCTGACCGATTTCGTCAAGATCGCGGAGCGCAAGCTGCTGGAAAAGCGCGAATCCTCGCGCGTGGGACGCCGGGCCGCGATGGACGCCGTACGCGCGGTCGTGCCCGAACACGCCTACCGGATGCAGATCGAGGAACTGGAACTCGACGACGACATCAACCAGGCGCTCTCGCGGATCGAAAACGTGGGCGAGCTGATGGTTCGCATGTTGGCCGACGAGGACAATCTCGCCTGGGTGCTCAAGCAGAACGGCGCGGGCGACGATGCCCTCGAAGCGATCCGCTACGCGCTGGAAGACCTGGTCATCTTGAGCCAGCGCAAGGCCAAGACCGAACCGCAGCCGGAAGAAAAGCCGGTGGAGAAGGTCGAACCCAGGCCCGAGCCGAAGATGCCCGCCTACCTGGAAACCGAACCCGTGTTAGAGGCCCTGACGGCCCTCGACGAAGAAGCGGAAGCCGAACTGCCCGCCTTTGTCGAGCCGGAACCTGAAATTCCGCAGCCCGCCAAGGTCGAAAAACCGGTCCGCCGGGAACCGATCAAGCCGCCGGTCGCCGGGCCGGAGCCGGAAGTAGCCGTCGATGAAGTGGATCGCAAGCGCAAGAAGTCCAAGCAGCGCGAGTTGGTCTTTGATGAGAAACGCGGCGAAGTGGTGGCCAAGCGCAAGCGCAAAGGCAGCCGCAACCGGGGTGAGTGGGACGAATATCTCGACGAAGATGAAATCTAAAGCGCGCCATGACTAAGGGCAAGCACCCACCGCGCCGGCGCCATGTTCCGCAGCGGACCTGTGTGGTCTGCCGGAGCACCGCCGACAAGCGGGCGTTGACCCGGCTGGTCCGTACCCCAGAAGAAGGGGTGCAGATCGACCTCTCCGGCAAACAGAATGGCCGGGGAGCCTATCTCTGCGATCAGCCCGAATGCTGGGACAAAGCGTTGGTGAGCGAGGTGCTGGCCAAAGCCCTGCGCACCACGCTGACCGACGCTGACCGAGAACGACTCCGGGCGGCCCGTCCGCCTTCAGCAAGTTAACAACACCCAACAACGTTGTCAGGAGAGGTAGGGGCGCACACCGCGCCCCTACTCTCTGAACACAGAGCAAGAAAGGAGGTCAGCGGTCTCGAATCCGCACAGGAGCGGGCCTGACCGCGTAATTTATGCCTAAAACAAAGCAAGCTTTGGAACTCCCCGAATTCCTTACGGTGCGCGAACTGGCCGATCTGATGGGAGCCAGCCCGATTGAGGTGATGAAGGAACTCATCAGCAACGGGATCATGGCCTCGATCAACCAGCAGATCGACTACGATACGGCAGCGATTGTGGCCGACGGGCTGGGCTACGAAGCTCACCCCTACAAGCCGCCGGAACCGGAAGTCAAAGAAGTCGAGTCCACCCAGCAGTGGCGGCGGTTGTATTCCGACGAGGATGCCGCCTCGCTCAAGACCCGCCCGCCGGTCGTCACCGTGCTGGGACACGTCGATCACGGCAAAACATCGCTGCTCGACGTGATCCGCAAGTCCAACGTGCAGGAAGGCGAAGCGGGGGGTATCACGCAGCACATCGGCGCGTACCAGGTCAAGCACGATGATCGCCTGATCACCTTCCTCGACACGCCCGGCCACGAGGCGTTCACGGCCATGCGGCTGCGCGGCGCGCAGGGCGCGGATATTGCCGTGCTGGTGGTCGCCGCCGACGATGGCGTCATGCCGACCACGCGCGAGGCGCTGAACCACGTCCGCGCGGCGCAGGTGCCGGTGGTGGTGGCGCTGAACAAGATCGACAAGCCCAACGCCAATGTCGAAAAGGTCAAGCTGCAACTGTCCGATCTCGGCCTGAAGTCGGATGAATGGGGCGGCGACACGATGATCATCCCGGTCAGCGCCAAGACCAAGACCGGCATCGAAGACCTGCTCGAAGCGATCCTGCTGGTCACGGACGAACTGGACGTGCGCGCCAATCCCGACGCCAAAGCCGCCGGGACCGTGCTGGAAGGCCGCATGGAACACGCGCGCGGCGCGCTGGCGACGCTGCTGGTCCAGAACGGCACGCTGCGCACCGGAGACATCGTGGTCGCCGGGATGTCCAGCGGGCGTATCAAGCGGATGTTCGACGAAAAAGGCAACGCCCTGAGCGAAGCGACGCCTTCGCGTCCCGCCCTGGTCATGGGGCTGGATCAGCCGCCGCACGCCGGGGAAATGTTCGAAGTGGTGGACAGCGTGAAAGCCGCGCGGGCCATCGTGGAAGAACGCAAGGCCCGGCAGGATGCCACCACCGGCACCGCGCCCGTGGCGCTCACCCTGGAAGACATCTTCAGCCGTTTCCAGGCCGGTGAAACCAAAGAGCTGCTGCTGATCATCAAGGTCGATGTCGATGGCTCGCTGGAACCGGTCGTCAACTCGGTCGAGAACCTGAAGGCGGAAGATCTGAAGGTCCGCATCCTGCACGCCGACGTCGGCGAGATCACCGAAAACGACGTCAACCTGGCGAGCGCGTCAGAGGCCGTCATCATCGGCTTCAACGTCAAGCCGGACTCCGCGTCCGAGCGGCTGGCCGAATCGGTGGGTGTCAGCATCCACACCTACAACGTCATCTACAAGCTGATCGAGAGCGTCGAGCTGGCGCTGCACGGGATGCTTGAGCCGGTCTACGAAGATAAGACCATCGGCGTGGCCGAAGTCCGGCGCGTGATCCGCGTGCCCAAGATCGGCAACATCGCCGGGTGCTACATTCTCGAAGGTATCGCCCGCCGCAACGCCAAAGCACGCGTGGTGCGGCGCGGTAAAACCCTGGTGGAAAGCACGACCATCGGCAGCCTGAAGCGTTTCGAAGACGACGTGCGCGAAGTCCGTACCGGCTTCGAGTGCGGGATCGGTCTCGACGGCTTCCACGACTTCGAAGAAGGCGACCGGATCGAATTCTTCGTGAAAGAACGGGTGAATTAACCCGGAAGTGGTGTGAAGGTCAATGAGCCGGGCCAGAGACGTGTAGCACTGTCGCTGGCCCGCTTTTTTTGCTCTCACTGCCGGGAGCTGCGCGGGTTACTCATTTACCTCAACCCCCGACCCACGCGGTGGCGGGGGTTCAAGGGCGGACAGGCGGCAAAAAGATCAAAGTCGGGATCATTTTTCGGTAGGGGCAATGCATGAATTGCCCCTACGAGCCACCCGTAGGGGCGTATGGCTATACGCCCCATATGCACCAACTTTAGACAATTTCCACCTCCAGTAACCAATATTGAAAGGTGAGGGGGTGGGAGCGGCGGCGGGATAACCCTGAAGTAAAGAGCAGAGTGTCCGCCAGGAGAGAGAGCGACTGAATAAAAGCCGGTAAATCGGGCAAGGTCAAGGCTAGATGGCAGGCGTGTTTACGAATGAGCTGGGCGGCGGGGTGGAAGCTGCGGTCGAGACGCTGCCAACACGAGACCAGAAAGAGCCAGTGTTGCACGAGTAAGGCCCGG
>CAYRWY010000312.1:0-7116 GCA_964427955.1 uncultured Anaerolineaceae bacterium | reverse complement strand
GGGTGAGGTACACTCGCGCCATAGCTACTTTAGTTTTCTATGCAAGGATCAGTAAGTTCGCGAGACAGCACCCCCACCCCACCTCCCCCGTGCACGGGGGAGGCGCAGGAGGGGGTGAACTTCACGGAAGTTTACATAGTAATGCAAGGATCAGTAAATTGACGCCTATTGGGCCATTCATGAATGGCCCCTACCAGTGCCGGCTTACTTCCCCAGCAGATCCAGCACGACCGTGAACACGCTGCCGCGCCCCACCTCGCTCTCGACCGAGAGCCGCCCCTCGTGCAGCTTCACGATCTCCCAGGCGATGGTCAGCCCCAGCCCGGCCCCGGTGCCGACTTCCTCACTGCCCCGGAAGAACGGCTCGAACACCTGCGAGAGCATCTCCGGCGCGATGCCGATCCCGGTGTCGCGCACCCGCAGCAGCGCCCGGCGCGGCGCCTGCTCGTCGTCCGGCACGAGTTCGACCCGGATCTCTCCGCCAGGATGCGTGTAGTTGATCGCATTGTTGATCAGGTTGGTCACGACCTGCGACAGGCGGTGCGGATCGACCAGCGCAGTCAGCGGATCAGGGTGCAAATCGATGATGAGCGTCAGTTCGCGATGCTCGGCCTCGGCCACCTGGATCGAGGCGACATCGTGGATGATCTCTTGCAGCACGGCGGGGCGGCGGTGCATCGGGATCACGCCGCGCTCGAAGCGCGACACGTCCAGCAGATTCTCGACCAGCTCGTTCATCCCATCGGTCACCCGGTTCAGGATCGCGACGTGCTGATCGAAGCGCTCCGGCTGGTTTTTCAGCAGGTACAGCCGCGTCTTGAAGTTGGCCAGCGGCGTGCGCAGCTCGTGCGAGGCGCTGGCGATGAAACGATCCTTCTGCTCGCGCAGGGCCTTTTCCTGGCTGATATCGCGGATCACCGTGACGGCGCCGATCACTCGATCCAGCGGATCGCGCACGGGCGTGACGAACAGCGCCGCGTCGAACTCGGTGCCCTCCTTGCGCCGCAGCCGGATCTCGCCGCGCCACATGCCCAGCCGGTCGATGGCATCGTAGATGCGCTGGATCAGGATGGCGTATTCCTGTTCGGTATGCTGGCTGCTGCGCAGCGGCCCCAGGTAGGTGATGAATTCATCCGACGAATAGCCGGTCAACTGCGTCAGCGCCCGGTTGATGTAGCGCACGCGCAGTTTTTCGTCGTAAATAACGCCTTCGCCAATCGAGTCCAGGATAGCCTGAAGCTGCGCCCGGCGCTGCTCAAGTTCCAGCGTGCGCTCGCGGACACGCTGCTCGACCTCGCCGAACAACTGCGCGTTGTGCAGGGCGAGCGCCACCTGGTCCGCGAACGCCTGCAACCGGTGGGCGTGCTCCTGCGTGAAGAAACCCGGTACCGCCGCGTTCAACATCACGAAGCCGATCACCCGCCCCTCGCGCAGAATCGGGGCCGACACGTTCGACCGGATCCAGCGGGTTTCGGGGTGTTCCACCCAACCCGGAAACTGGTGGCAGTCCACGATGAGGTAGGGCCGCCCGGTCTCGACCATTGCCCGCATGTTGGCGGTTTCGTCCACCACGAAGCGCGCTTCCTTGCCCCAGCGCAGCCGGTCCGGATCGCTGGGCATGGGATAACTGCGCGCCACCCGCCCGACGCCCTCTTCGACCAGCATCAGGTCGGCCTGGTCGTAGGGGGCCACGCGCCCCACGTTGCTCAGGATCGCTTCCGCCACGGCGTCGAAATCCAGGGTGCTGTTGATCGCCGCCGCCGAATCGCGCAGCGCCTCGGCCAACGCCCGCTGATCGCGCTCCGCCGAGAACAACTGCGCGTTACGCAGCGCAATCGCCGCCTGGTCGGCGAAGGCTTGCAGGCGCTCGGCGTGCACCTGGTGGAACACGCCGGGCGTGGCGCTGTCCAGGTGCAGGACGCCGACGATCCGCCCCTCGATCCGGATCGGCGCTTTGACCGTCGAGCGAATCCAGGCTTCCGGCGGAAAGACCAGCCAATTCGGTTCCTCGAGTACGTCGGGAATGGCAAACGGCTGCCCGGTGTCCATCATCGGCTGCCAGGAAGGGACCTCGTTGACGACGAAGCGCAGCGTGTCGATCCATTCCTGGCTGCCGTGCTCGGCGTAGCCCTGACCGCGCACCACCCGCGCGATCCCGTCTTCGATCAGCATGATATTGGCGGCATCGTGCGGGACGACGCGCCCAATGTATTCCAGGATGAGATCGAGCACGTCGTCAAAGTCGAGCGTCTGGCTGATCGCCGCCGCCGTATCGCGCAGCGCCTCGGCCAGCGCGCGCTGCTCGCGCTCGGCGGAGAACAACTGCGCATTGCGCAGCGCAATCGACACCTGGTCGGCGAAGGCTTGCAGGCGATCTGCATCGGCAGGGCTGAAGAACTCCGGCACGTCGCTGTACAGGTTCAAGAAACCGATCACGCGGCCTTCGCGCTGGATGGGCGCGCCCGCGTAAGACTTGACCCACAGGGCTTCGGGCACCAGCGCCCAATCCGGATAATCCCGATCGATATCCGCAACGACCGCCGGTTGGCCGGTTTCCATCGCCCGGACGAGCAGGGCCATTCGTTCGACCGGCACGTCGATCTGCCGGACCCAGTCT
This sequence comes from uncultured Anaerolineaceae bacterium, assembly GCA_964427955.1. Taxonomy (GTDB): domain Bacteria; phylum Chloroflexota; class Anaerolineae; order Aggregatilineales; family Aggregatilineaceae; genus JACRBK01. The sequence continues at coordinate 4,499 of CAYRWY010000312.1, read as the reverse complement.
TCCAGTCCGCGCTCGGCATACCCCCGGTAACCCACCACGTGGACGCGCCCGGCGTCGAGCAGCATCAGGTTCGCCGCCGAATGCGGGATCACCGTGCGCAGGTTGTCCAGGATGCGGTCGATCACCACCGTCGAGTCGAGCGTGCGGGTGATGGTCGTGGCGGTGTTGCGCAGCGCCTCGGACAACTGGCGTTGTTCCCGCTCGGCGGCAAACAGCCGCGCGTTCTGGATCGCGGTCGCGGCCTGGTTGGCAAAGGTCGTCACCAGCGTCAGATCGACGTCCGCGAACGCGTTCAGACCGTAATGCTGCACGTCCAGCACGCCGATCACCTGGTTCCCGCTGATCAGCGGCACTACCAGCGCCCCGTGCGGCGGTTCGGGATGTCCGCTCTCGACCATCAGCGAGCGCCACGCGCTATCCGGCATCTGTACGATCTTCGGCTGGCGAGCACGGATCGCCTCGCTGTCCGGCCCGCTGCCCAGCGCGATGGATGGCAAAATGGCCGGATCGACTTCCTGGCCGTCCACCACCGCGAAGCCGCACGTGATCCGCTGGGACGCTTCATGATACAACCCGATGATGAAGGTCGGCGCATCGAGCAGCCGCCGCCCGATCCCTTCATAGATCACCCGGTAGATCTCGTGCATGTCGAGCAATCCCGTCAGGGTATGCCCGACCTCGTACAGCACCAGCAGTTCGCGCGTGCGCCGTTCCAACCGGCTGTTGAGCTGCCGCAGTTGTTCCTCGGCCTGCTTGCGCGCCGTGACATCGCGGCTGAAAACCGACACCCCGGTGATGGTGCCGTCGTTGGAGACGATCGGGTTGAACGAGATTTCCACATCGACCGGGGCAACGTGCGGGTAGGTGTAGCGTTTTTCGACCGTGAAACGCTCACCGCGCAGCGCCCGCCGGTAATGCGCCCGCCGCTCGTCTTGCTCTTCCGGGAGCATGAAGTTGGTGGCTTGCATCCCCGGCGCCAGATCCACCCCATACGCTTCGGAGAACACCCGCTTCAGGGTCGAGTTCAGCGTAATGAGGCGCAGGTCATTGTCCACCGACCAGATCGAATCGTTGGTATTTTCGATCAGCGCGACCAGGTTTTCTTCGCTGCGCCGCAGCCGTTCTTCGGTTTGCTCACGTTGAGCGCGCAGCCGCAGCGCCGTGATGCCGTACGCCAGGTCGCTCGCCAGCTCGGACAGCAGGTTGATCTCGGCCACATCGAACACATGCGGCTCGGCAGCGTACACGTTCAGGATGCCAAACGCCCGCCCGTCCATCAACAGCGGCAGCGCGATCAACGAGTGGTAGCCGCGTTTCAACGACGTGTCGCGCCAGGGCAGAAAGACCGCATCGGTCTCCATATCGCGCACGACATACGGCGAGCCGGTGCGCAGCGCCGTGAAAGTCGGTCCTGCTTCCTGCAAAATGCCGGGGACAATCTCCGCCAGGTAACCCGCCTCGTAACCGGCATGAGCCACCGGGCGCAGCACCGCCGGGTCATCGTCCAGATAGGCCACCCAGGCCATCCGGTAGCCCCCGGCGGTCACGATGGTCTGGCAGATATCGGTCAGCAGTTCGGCTTCGTCCGTGGCCCGTACCATCGCCTGGTTACAGTCGCTCAGGGCGCGATAGGCCCGGTTGGCCCGGCGCAGCGCCTTTTCGGAGCGTTTGCGCTCGGTGATGTCCATGAACACGGTCACCCCGGCGACCACCTCACCGCCAGCATTCCGCACTGGCACGGTATTCGTCAGCGCCCACCGCTCCTCGCCGGACGCCTGGCGAATGATCACCTCGACATTCAGCGTAGTGTCGCCGCGCCGGATCGCCCGGATGAGTGGTATTTCGTCGAGCCGATACGGGGTCCGATCCGGGTAAAAGACCGTCCAGGATCGCACGGCGGGGTCAGCCATGGTGAGATGAGACAGGTGGTCCAGCGAGATCCCTAGCAACTCGGCGGCCATGTTGTTGGCGATACGGACCTGGACATCCGGTCCTTCGGCGATGATGATCCCGGCGGGATTCTGGGTGATCGACGAGAACAGCAGCGCCTGAGTCTTGGCCAGGGCTTCTTCAGACAGCTTGCGTTCGGTGATGTCGGTGATGATCGTCGCCAGGTCGCGCGGCGCACCGTGTTCGTCCCGGATCGGGAACACCACCTGCTCGACCGGGATGATCGTGCCATCCCGCTGCCGCAGCCGGTTCTCGCCGCGCCAGATGCCCTGCTCAAGCGCCGTGGATCGAATCTCGCTGGTCAACCGGGCGCGATCTTCGGGTGGATAGAAGTCGCGCACCGCCACTTCGGCGAGTTCCTCCGCGCGCTCGTAGCCGAGCATCCGGACGCCTGCCGGGTTGATGTAGATCGGCGTCAGGACCGACGCGCTCAGATCGGACAGCGCCACCAGGTCGTTGAAGCCCTCGATGATCGCCAACCGGCGGGCATTGTCGGTGAACTGGCGCGCATTGTGAATCGCGATGGCCACCTGGGCCGCCAGCGTGCTCTGGATGTTCACGTCTTCGAGCGTGAAGCGGTCGAGGGTATCGCCCTGGACATCCAGCACCCCGATCAGGACGCTGCCGACCAGCATGGGCAGGGCCAGTTCCGACCGGGTGTCGGGCAGCAGTGGATTCGGCAGAAAATCCGGGGACTGTTCGACGTCGTTGATCACCACGCTGTCCCGGCTGCGGGCTGCCCGCGCTACCAGGCTGTGCGGGTGGTTGAGCGGGATCGCGTGCTGGTGCGCTACCAACTTGCGCCCGACCTGGCCCTGCCCCGCCGCCAGTCTGAGCGTCTGGCCCAGGTCGTCCAGCAGGTAGATGTGGACGTGGTACAGGTCGAATTCGTCTTTGATCAACTGGCAGATGGTCCACAGCAGCGGGTCGATGTCGAGGATGGTCGTGATCTGGCGGCTGATCTCCGCCACTGCCGCCAGCTCGATGGTACGCGCGCGCAGCCGTCCCAGCAGGTGCTCGCGCTGATCGTCGGCCTGGTGCTGTTCCGTCACGTCCAGCATGGTACTCATCATGCGCAGCGGTTGGCCGTTTTCGTCCCGCCGGATGACCTTGCCGCGCGCCAGGAACCACCGGTATTCGCCGGACCTGGTCCGCAGCCGGTACTCGGACTTGTAGAAGGGCAGCCGCCCGGCCAGGTGCTCGTCAAGCACTTCCTGCACCCGGGCCTGGTCGTCAGGATGGATCGACTCGTTCCACAGCTTGCCGGGCACGTCAACCTCTTCCTGGGTATAGCCCAGCATTTCGGCCCAGCGCTGGTTGATCACGACCTTGCCCGTCTCCAGCGACCAATCGCGCAGCCCAGCTTCGGTCGCCTCCAGGGCCAGTTCCAGCCGTTCCTGGCTCTCGAATAAGGCCCCGTGCGCCCGCCGCAGCGCCGCCTGGGCCTGGTCGGTGGTATCCAGCAGAGCGTTGATGTTCGCCCCCAGGACGCCCAGCTCGTCACGCCCCACGGCGGGCACATGCCGCGTCAGGTCACCCGTTTGCGCCACCCGGTGCACCGCCGCCGACAGGCGCAGCACCCGCCCCATCACCTGGTGGTTCATAATCCACAGCACTGCGACGAGCAGCACCCCGCTGGACGCCAGGAAGATCAGCACGAAATAGTGTACGGCATCCTGCCCCTTGTGATAGATCTCGCGCGGCGTGGTAATCCGCAGGATCAGCACCGGCTGGCCCGAAATATCGTTCACCAGCGCGTAGCCCGCCATCCGGTGGCTGTCGAGGACAGAAATGGCGCTGCCGGACTGGCGTTTAAGCTGGTCCAACTCCCGGCGAAAATCATCCGGCAGGTTCGGATCGCTCAGCAGCTTGAAATCGACGGTCAGGATCGTCGTGGCGGCCATCCGCTGAAATTCGTCTTGATCCAGCAGGCGGCCCAGGACGAAAACCCCGCGTGACGGTCCCTGGCTCACGCTGTCCAGGATAGGCTGGATCGCCATCAGGAGCGGGCCAAACGGCGTGATCACGACGCCCGACACCATTTCCGGCGCGTCGGCACTGGAATAGTGCGCCAGAGGCTCCTCGGATAGAAATTCATTCACGATCTGCGGCGACAGGATCGTCGTCTGCCCGGCGATAATGTCATACGCTTTGCCGTAGACTAACTGCCCGGAGGTATCGAGGATCAGCACCAGGTTGAGGCGCTGCGCGTCAAGCGTCTGGTCGTCCAGGTTGCGCTCGACGAAAACCGGATCGGGGGACTGCATGTACCGGTACAGATCATCCCAGCGCGCCCAATCATAGGCCAGGTCGTTCAGATTTCCAAGCTGGCCGTTCAGGATATTCAGGAAACGATCCGTGTTGCGCTCGATCTCCTGATCTTCCAGGCGTGTGAAACTGTGCAGCAGGATCAGTTGTGCCAGCGCATACGGCAGCACGATCAGTACCACCAGCACGGCGCCGGTCAGGATGATCATTCTGGTTTGCAAGCTCGTGCGGGGAGACGTATTCAGACGTCTGCTCACCACGACCCCCTCTTTCTGCTGTAC
>CAYRWY010000311.1:2259-7139 GCA_964427955.1 uncultured Anaerolineaceae bacterium | reverse complement strand
GAGCCGTGATGAAACCGTCTGAAATGATCGCCCTGGCGATGACCGAAATCGCCGACCAGAAACCCGCAGACCGTTCCGCCCTGGATCGGAGTTTTGCAGTGCTGCTCACCGAGCTTGAGAAGGCTTACGCCTACGCTCAAGCCTTTGTCGATAAGGAGTAAAGTATGTCCGACCAACCTGCCCCTGTTCAGCCCGGCCCCGCCCCTGCACAGCCGGCCCCTGCCATTAACTGGGAGGAGCGCTACAAAGGCGCTTCGACCAAGATCAACGAGCTGATGACCCAGATCGCCTCCCTGCAAAGCCAGCTCTCGACTTTAACCTCCGAGAACGAGCAGTTGAAGTCGGGCCTGTCGATCAAGGACGTTGAGAAGGACGCAGCTATCCAACCCTACAAGACTCAGTTAGAGCAGGCCCTACAGGCCAGGAACCAGGCCGAAGCCGAGCTTTCTCCCCTGCGGGCGTTAAAGGCCAAACTGGATGTTGCCAGAGAACTGAACGCGCCCCAACTGTATCCCATCCTGGACAAAATCCCGCACGTGGACAACCCCGACGCCCAGAAAGAGATCATGAAGACCTTTATGGATTGGGGCCAGAGTTTGGTGCGCCAGCGGGAAGACCAGCTGCTCTCCGGGGTCACGCCCCCGCCCCCGGCTGCGCCCGGCGGCGCGGCCCGGCTTCCGGGAAGCATCCAGGAGTGGCAGGAATACGTCAACGCTTTTGACCTCGGCACGCCCGAACGGGAGAAGGCCATGCAGGACTGGTTCAAGTGGGGTCAGGCTCAACAAGGAAGGTAAACCATGACCGAACCATACGAAAGCGGCGCGTTCCAAGCCTTCAACGCTCCGACCCTGCCCGCCTGGCAGCGGGCCTGGTACGAGAGCCAACTGCTCAACACGCTGCGGATGAAGTCCATCCTGGTTCCGTACTGCCGGGTGGTCGAGAACTTCGCCGCCCTGAACGCCAGGCAGATCACTTTCTCGGAAATCTACGACATGGAACCGAACTGGAACCCCATGTCGGAAACCACGCTGTGGAAGAAGGGTCAATACCTGGACAGCCGCCAGATGACCATCAACCTGGAGTAAACCGATACTGCTCCGCCCTATGGAAACATAGGGGCAATCATCCTCTCTGATCAATTGGGAAAAGCTGAGATGCCAACCCACAACAAGGTGACCGGCTTACGGGTATCGGTTGCAGAGACTGAGTGAGAGGACCCTGACCGGGTAAAGCCGCAGGTGAAGCGACAGTCCGATCTCATGGGAAACGAACCATGAGAGAGCAGCAGAAATGCCTGCTCCCAAATGACAGGACACCCCTGAATTTGCGTAACAGCCAGGGTATTGGGACATTGTGAAGTACTACGACCACAACGATGTCTTCACCTACCTGAACCAGGGTGATTTCAAAGGCATCGTGCGGGACAAGCTCGGCCAGAGCATGGTAGATACCATGGATATCCTTGCCCGTAACGCGTTCCTGACCCATCCAACCCCCTCTTACGCTGGGGGCAAATCCGGGCGCGACGCTCTGCAGGCGGCCGATCTGTTCGACCCGGACGTGGCCGAAGACGTGCGGGTGATGCTGCAAGAAGCCGAAGTCCCCGGCCTGGCGACCAACAACCCGGATCAGATCGCCGAGATTGTGTGCGTCACCACGCCGCGCGTGATCCATGACATCCGCACCGCCGCCGGTTCGGACTGGCTGGACATCCAGAACTACCAGGGGACGGGCCGCAAGTTCAGCGGCGAAGTCGGGGTCTGGGCGGGTGTGCGCTTCGTGATGACCAACCGCCTGCGCCTGCGCAACGCCGGGGCGATCCTGCACCAGACTACCCTGAGCGGCCCGACCGCCGAAGGCCAGGGGGCGGCCGCTTCGGTGGATGCCATCTGGACCCCTGGTCAGGCTACGGCCATCCGCTACGTGACCGTGGCCGATCCGACCGGCTTCCAGCCGGGCGACTATGTCACCCTGCACGACAACGCCCTGGGCGCAGCGGTGCTGGAAACCGACGGCACACAGGAAACCCGCCGGATCGTGAACGTGGATGCGGCCAACAAGCGCCTGGCCTTCGACAAGCCGCTGCTCAAGGCCCACGGCGCGGGCGATTACGTGACCCAAGCCCTGGACATCCACGCCAGCCTGTTCATGGGCGGGCCGGGGGTGGTGTACGCGGTGGCCGAGCGGCCCAACGTGATCGTGCCGCCCAAGATCGACGACGTGCTGCTGGTCAACCGGATCGGCTGGCGGGGCATGTTCCGCTTCCAACTCTGGAACCCGGTCTACTATCACGTCCACTACTCGGCCGGATCGGTATAGCCATGACCATGCTCCGGGAACTGATCGCCGATCTGCGCGCCGATCTGCAGGACACTGGGGCCAGCCCGCGCTGGTCGGATGCGGTCCTGTACGTCTTCATCAAGGACGCCATCCGGGATTACTCGACCTGGTTCCCCCGCCGGATCGACCGGGCCGCCCTGGCCCCGGCGGGCGCAGCCTGGGCCTTGCCGCCCGACTTCATCGAAGCGATCCAGGTCGAAACCAGCCCAGGCGTGTATCTCTCCCGGCGCTCCCCGGTTCCCGGAGCCAGCTATACCAACCTGGCCCAGCCCCGCTGCTACGCCCTGGACGCCGGTGGGCTGTACATCTACGGCCCGCAGCCGTCCAGCCCGCTCCTGACCTATTACGCCGTGCATCCAATTCCGGCGTCGGAAATGGACGCCGGGTGGGTCTGCACCGTCCCCGACCGGGACATCGAACTGATCCGGCTGTACGTGGGCGGCAAGGCTCACGTTCAGATGCGCGGCAAGCAGAGCCGCCTGGATCGCTTCGACGTTGGCTCCGGGCGGCGGGACGATAACCCGGTCGCGCCGGAAGCGGCCAACCTGATGGCCGAGTACCGCCTGAAGATCGCCGAACGCTTCGGCGGCCGGGCGATCCATCTGTACCGGCCATGAGCGGCATCCACGCCGCCATCCTGACCCACCTTCAGGCCCACCTGGAAGCCCACCTGAACGACGGGCTGCAGCCGGGCGACCCGGCCTGGGTGCGGCTGGTTAAGTCCGGCCCCTTGCAGGGCGATCCAGACCCGGACGAAGCCAGGATTTTCATCACCCTGTTTGAGAACGACCCGGACGCCTTCATCCAGGGCGCGGTGACCCAGATGCAGGGGACGTGGGCCGACAGCATCGAAGAGGCCGAGATCGGGACGGTCGAAGACTATCCCGTCCAGACCTGGAACCGGCGCTTCGTCGTCAAGGCCAGGCTGCTGCTGGAAAGCACGCGCGAGAACGAGAGCGAGGCCCGAAGGCTGGCCTCGGCCGTCCGCACCCGGATCGAACACCTGCTGCCGCAGGTATCCTTCTCTGGGATCAAGGTGGACGGCGAGTACGTATCCATGCGCATCGTCGCCGCCGAGATGCACGGCGAGATGCTCGAAGCGGGCGGGCCGCCCGACAGCTATGATTTCCTGATTAAGATCAGGTTCACGCTGCGGACGACCACCGGAAGTTTTTAGCCAGGTTCGACGGGCGCGCCGGCGCAGTCGTTGGGAGAACTGCCATGACTGCTGCGGAAGGATCGCTGCTTGGACTGGCGATTCAGAGCGCGGAGGGGATCGAAGAAAACCGCGACGACCAGTTCAAGTACCTGCTCTATAACGAGGCCCAGGTGGCCCCGAATAACGTCATCCTGCCCTTAGACCCCGAAGTGGGCGGCGGGGCGCTGCTGCGCTCGGTGGTCAAGGTGGCCGTCAACACCGGCGGGGCGATCAACCTGACCCCCCGCCCCGAAACCCTGGGGATGTTCCTGTACGGCGTGACCGGGCAGGCTACTTCGACCCGCAACCATCGCCCGGACGCGCTTCTGCCGGCCCACCCGCTGGACGGCTCGACCGTGACCGCCCTGGCCGGTCAGCCCGACCGACCGACCCGCCTCACAGCGCGGGGCAATGCCGGGGCCAGCGGCCAGGTCACGATTGCCGGGACGGCCGACGGCGCGCCCGCCAGCGAAGTCCTGGCGCTCAACGGAGCCAATATTGTCGAAGGCGGCAAGCTGTTCTCCGAGATCGCCTCGCTGACCTTCTCGGACGCCGCCGGGCAGACCGCCGAAGTCGGCTGGTACGACGGCTCGTATACCCACGTCTTCAAGCTGAACAACGCAGATATGTTCTCAGCCCCGTTCTGGACGGTGCGCTCGCAGCTTGCCATCGGCCAGGCCAACCGCTTTGGCGAGCGGTTCAAGGATGTGCGGGTCAATATGCTGGGCCTGGAGTTCCGCGCTCCCGGCTTTGCGCGCGGCACGACTTCGCTGCTGGGCGGCGAGCCGGCCCCGGTGGACACGGCCACCTGGAACGGCCTGGCCTATGTGGACAGCGGCCCGCAGTTCGTCACCTCGGTCGGCGAACGGATCCAACTGCCCGAAGGGACCAACCTGGCCGTACTGGGCGGCTCGTTCGCCGCCGCTTCGGCCATCCCGCTGGACGAGCAGTATGTGGTCGGCTCGTATTTCCCCGAAGGGTTGGAGATCGTCAACCGTTCGTTCGGCCTCAACCTGGTGGTCAAGCTGCCCAACGAAAGCCTGTACCGCAAGATGATGTACGACCCGAACCTGGGCAGCGCCTGGGCGGCCGAGATTTTCCGCGAAGCCCGGCTGCTGTTCCGGCTCAAGTCCGACCAGAACGCGGCCGTCGTGCGCCGGGTCGGAGACGCCGCCGACAGCCGTCCGTACTCGCTTCAGATCGCCGCCAACGGCCAGACCGGCGACGAAGCCAACCTGGCCTGGTCAATGGCCCCGGTCGGCACGCGCGCCCAGCGCCAGATCACCGCCCAACTGACCGGCACGTTCCTGGCCAGCCCCAACCCCGAATACGACCCGCTCAC
>CAYRWY010000311.1:0-2159 GCA_964427955.1 uncultured Anaerolineaceae bacterium | reverse complement strand
CAGATGCCGACCGACATGATGGGCGAGCTGTGGGTGGCCTTAGGTGAGCGAAACCCTCTTTGGGGTCCGCCGAGACCCCCGCAGTCCGACCCGCAGCAGACGGAAGACGCCTCAGCCGCAGCGATTTCTTAGCCGAACTGGAGGCTTACGTCAAGGATTATCTGCTGTCCGACCTGGGCGGCGATGGCGTCCTGGACATCCTGATCGACCTGACTCTGGAAGCGGAGCGCAGCCAGCGCCCCTTGTACGCCGACCCGATCCGGGAACCCTACTTCTATTCCCGCTACGTCCGGCGCTGGATACTCGAAGGCGTCCAGGAATGCGCCGCCATTCAGGGCGGCAACCAAAAGTTATGGGCTTCCCTGTCCAACCGGAGCGGCTGACCCACCGGCCGCTCCGGCCTGTGAGGCGCGGATGAATTTCGGGAACTACGAACCGCCCCGGCCGGAAGAGCCGCCCCTGGATTGGGGCGACGAAGCCGCCGATCTGGACGACGCGCCGCCGGGCGGGGAGGCCCGCTCGGACGGCGAGAGCCGCCCCAAGACCGCCCGGCCGACCCAGGCGGATTACACCGCCGTGAGCGGCTATGGCGACGAGCAGAGCTATCCCTTCCTGAGCTTCGCCAAAAACTGGAAGCTCGAAACCTACGACTATCTGCTGGGCAAACCCGGCGAGCAGCGCGAAGCCTTCCTGCTGGCCCAAACGCCCACCCTGCGCATCGCCCGTTCGGGCGGAACGACCGACATCACCCTGCGGGATCGCCAGGGCCAGGCCATGAACCTGGAACAATTCCTGGGAGTCTCGCAGCTGCGGATCAACCGCTTCAACGCCAAGACGATGAAGCGGCTGAGCCGGGTCTTCCGCAAGTCGTATGCCTTCGGCTTCTTCAACGACCTGCCGCTGCGCCAGTTCGGCCAGTACGAAGACGGGAAGCTGCTCGACCCGGACAATCCAGCCTGGGACGCCCTGGGCGTGATTGGCCCCGACGTGGCGCGCAGCCTGGTGGGGAACCTGGACCCGGCTCAGCGGGAGGAATACCTGCACGCCGGGCGGTTCGAGGCCACCGTGCTGGGGCCGGAAGGCCAGTGGAAAGGCCACTTCCTGGTAGACCCGCAGGCCCAGGGGATCAACCTGCAGGCCGGTTCGTGGAAGAAGGAGATCAGCTACGACCGGCAGGTGGACGGCCAGCCGGTCTTCTTCGTCGATCTACGTCCCAAGCACGCCCGGTCGGGCGATCTGTTCCTCGACCCGCAGACCTACACCAACCTGTACCGCTACCTGGTTCCCAACAAGACCTTCATGGGCTGGTTGGAGGAGCGCACCGCGCGCTTCCTGGAAACCGCCCGCAGCGGGGTCGGGATCGAAGACGCCCAGCGTCTGTTCTTCCAGGGCATCGACAGCGAAGAGCAGTTCCAGAGCCGGATGAAGCTGCCCCTGTTCGAGTACCTGGCCCGGGGCGGGGATTTGCGCCGCTCCCCGGAGATGATGAAACGCTTCGTCGGGATGTACCAGGAGAAGCTGTCCAAGAAGACCGGCCATTACTCGCTGCCCATGCCGACCGCCTTCTCGCTCTACCTGACCAACGCGGTGGCCCTGGGCGACGAGTTCCTCAACCAGATGAAACCCGGCCAGGTCTACCTGGATTGGGAGCGGGCTTCGGCCTTCGTCCACCCGGACGACTACCCGGCGGTGGCGGCCCGCCTGGGCGGCGGCGACCAGGACGACCAGCTGCTGCTGAACTACACCCCCAGCCTGGGCGGGCATCACGTCATCGGCAGCCGGCGGCCCAACACCCAGGGCGAGTATTGGGTCTGGGAACTGATGAACCCGGACTTCATCCGGCAAAACCGGATCCAGCCTTTGGAGATCGACCCGGCCGGGTTCCAGAAGATCACCCAGGTGGCCGATAAGCGCTTCGAGTACGGCGACCACAACCCGCTACCCAACGAAGACGCGGGGGAGTATTCCAGCTTCCTGGGCTACGCTAATCATGTCATGCAGCGCGCCCATACCTTCGTAACTGATCTGGGCAAGTACATCAACGCCCAGACCGCCATTACCCTGATCCTGGGGCAGGAGCAGACCGACCAGGCCGCCCCCAGCGAGTACATCATCGACCGGCTGCAAAAAGACCTGGCCCCGCTCGGCCCAATCTGGAC
>CAYRWY010000310.1:0-7151 GCA_964427955.1 uncultured Anaerolineaceae bacterium | reverse complement strand
TGAGAGACAATTCTCATTTTTTCAAAGCCGGGCGCGGCGGCGCCGCTTCCCTACCACGACGTTTCCACGGCGCCACTCCCCCTCGCCACGGGGTGGCTATCTGTTACCCACATTTTTTGAGGTCAACTGTCCCGGCCTCACCCCCCACCCCCTCTCCATTCAAAAAGCACAATGGAGAGGGGGAGCCGCACGCTTTTTCCCCTCTCCCATCGTTGTCTATGGGAGAGGGGCCAGGGGTGAGGGCCATTGGTTACCGGATCACGACCGGCGTATCCGTCGCGATGGGCACGAGTGGCCCCACCGGCACGATCTGGAGTCCCAGGGTGGGGACGGCGGTCGGCTCTGGTTGGACCTCCAGCGGCTGGAGCGGGACGATCTCGATCCCGATGGTAGGGACGGCGGTCGGCTCCGGCTGGACCTCCAATGGCACGACGTCCAGCGGGATCGCCACCGGCGCGACCTGTGCTCCGGTCGCCACCGGACGCCACGCGGGCATGGTGTCGGGCGCCGGATCGTCGGTCAGGCGGTAGCGCTGCTGTCCGTCGCGGCTGATCGCGTAAATATCTGAATTCCCGTTCCAGTACGACGTATACGCGATCCACCGCCCATCCGGCGACCACGTCGGGTTGCTGTCCGATCCGTCGCCATAACTCAGCGCGTAGAGGCCGCTGCCATCGGGATTCATCAGGTAGATCTTCGACGTCCCGCCGAACGACGACTCGAACGCGATCTGCGATCCGTCCGGCGACCAGGCGGCGTCCATTGCCACTGATTGGAGCTGCGTCACCTGCTGCACGGCGCCGGATCGCACGTCCATCACGTAGATTTCGTTGTAGCCGGTGGCGCTGGACGTGAAGGCCAGCCGCAGCCCGTCCGGCGACCAGCTTGCGGGCGACAGCGTCACCGGAACCTGGCTGAAGGGGGCAGTCTTCTGCCCGCTGGGGTCGGTGTAGTACAGGATCGACGCGCCGTCGCCATTGCCGATGAACACGATCAGGCGGCTGTCGGGCGACCAGACCGGGCGCGAACCGTTCATCTTCCCCAGCGGCCAGACCTGGCTGCCATCGGCCAGCATCAGGTAGGGATAGGGGAAGCCCTCGCGCGCGATCTCGAACGCGATCTGCGATCCGTCCGGCGAGAAGCTCGGCCACGATCCGCCCAGTGCCGGATCGGTCAGGCGGCGCACGTTGGTGCCATCCGCGGCCATCAGGTAAACCTGCGGGCTGCCTTCGCGGTACGAGGTGAAGGCGATCTCGCCCGGCAGACTGCCCGCGGGCGGTGCCGAAACCTGTGGCACGGTTTGCCCGCTGGTATCGATCGGGGGCGCGGACTGCGGCGGGGTGGTGGGTACCGGTGTCAGCGTCGGCAGCGGTGTCAGGGTCGGGGCGGCGGTCGGCTGGGGCAGCGGCGTGATCCCGATGGTCGGCACGGCGGCTACGGGCGGCAGGGTTGGGAACGGCGTGCTGCTCGGCACGCCCGCGTAGCCGAAGGGTGTGATGGTGGACGTCGGACCGGCGGCGCCCTGGGCCGGAGTGGGCGTCATGGTCACGTTGGGCGGCAGAATCGGGTTGAGCTGCGCCGGGCCGGTCGTGCTCTGGTTGGCATCCACCTTCAATCCCTGGCCGGGGTTGACGTCGTACTGCTGCAAGCCGACTTTGGCCCGCACCACGCCGCTGGTCACTTCCAGGCTCGTCGCGCCGTCCGACGCCACGCTGACGCTGAACTCGGTCCCGCGCACCGTGAGCTGCGCGACCGGGGTGTCGATTTCGTAGCGGCTGTCGGTGTCGGCCACCATCTGGACGCGGTGCCGGGTGTCGCCCACGATCTGGTTGAGGGTGATCACGGCTCCGCCGCTCGACGTTTGCTCGTAGGACGAGACGGTGATCTGGCTGCCGGGCAGGATGTCGGCCTGCGTCCCGGTGTAAAAATTGAGCACCGCCGCGCCGCTCACGTCGGTGCGGATCGAGTCCTGGTTGTGGACCGACTGCGTCGCGGTGACCGCCGTCCAGACGCCGGTGCTGCCGCTCTGCCATTCGACGCGATTGGTCTGGACGCTCAGGGTCGCATCGGCGGGCTGCGTCGCGCCGGACTTCGATTTTGATTGGCCGCCGCACGCGGTCAGCACCAGGACCACCAGCAGCGCACACACAAGGAGTCGTTTGGACATCGCTCAATCCTCTCTCTTTATTAGAGTCTAAGTGCTGGCCTAACAAAAGGCAAGTGGCCCCCGCTGGCGATAATTTGATGCGCGCCCCGTCCGGCTGTACACTGGTCTTCGACTGATTTCCGACGGAGGAGGATCGATGGTAAAACGTATAGCAGTGTTGACCAGCGGCGGCGATGCGCCGGGCATGAACGCGGCGATCCGGGCCGTGGTCCGGACCGGGATCGATCAGGGCTTGGAGGTGTACGGCGTCGAGCACGGCTACCAGGGGCTGCTGGGCGGCGAATTCGTGCCGATGGGCGCGCGGGACGTCAGCGGGATCATCCAGCTTGGCGGGACGATGCTGGGCAGCGCGCGCAGCCTGGAGTTCAAGACCCCCGAAGGCCGTGAAAAGGCGGTCCACGAGCTGAACAAGCGCGGGATCGAGGCGCTGGTGGTGATCGGCGGCAACGGCTCGCAGACCGGCGCGCACGCCCTGCACGCGCTGGGTTACCCGGTGGTGGGCGTGGCCTCGACCATCGACAACGACCTGTACGGCTCGGACATCACCATCGGCGTCGATACGGCGCTCAACATCGCCCTGGAAGCCATCGACCGCCTCAAGGTCACCGCCTCGTCGCACGAGCGCGCCTTTCTGGTCGAGGTGATGGGGCGTGACTGCGGCTACCTGGCGCTGATGGCGGGCATCGCGGGCGGCGCGGAAGCGGTCTGCATCCCCGAAATCGAGACCGATCCCGAAGTGATCGCCCAGCAGATCGAAGCGGCCTACCAGCACGGCAAAAAGCACGCGCTGATCGTGGTGGCCGAAGGCGCGAAATACAACGCGCAGGAGTTGGTCGATTACTTCAAAGCCCACACCGAGCGGCTGGGCTTCGATTTGCGGGCGACCACGCTCGGCCACATCCAGCGCGGCGGCGCGCCCGGCGCTTTCGACCGGCTGCTCGGCACGCGGCTCGGCGCCAAAGCCGTCGAGCAGATCGTGCAGGGCCATTTCGGCGTGCTGGCGGGGCAGATCAAGGGCGAGATCACGACTACCCCACACGACGAGGTGATCGCCAAGAAGAAGATCATCGATCCGAAGCTGTTCGACCTGGCGAACGTGCTGGCGAAGTAGCGGCGCCGCCTTAAGCCGGGGTTCCCCATCCCTGGCCGCTCTCCAACTTGCTTGGAGAGGGGAACAATCCCGCAGTCTCTCCTCTCCAGCTTGCGATGCTGTTGGCGAATTCATACCTCACCCCTAAATCCCCTCTCCAGGTCTGGAGAGGGGACTTCAGGGGCGGACAGGTGTTGAGATGGGGAGTTTTTTGAGGGACAATTCTCATTTTTCAAAGCAGGGCGCGGCGGCGCCGCTTCCCTACACCAACGTTTCCCCCGCGCCGCTCCCCCTCGCCACCGGGTGGAGAGGGGGTCGGGGGGTGAGGTAAGCTCTGGCACGTCGTTCGCCAACGGCATCGCTTGCCTGGGGAGGGGTAGGGGGTGGGGTTTTGATTGACGCACATACTCCGTGAAGACCGTTACTGCGCCGCCGCGCGCGCCCGGTACCACTCCACCGTGGCGTGGATCGCCTGATCCCGTGGGGTGGCGATGTCGCCGAAAGCCTGGGCGAAGCGGTGGTGATCGACCACGAACGGCGCGTCGAACTGGTAATACGTCTTGAGCATCTCGCGCATCATCGGCATGAACAGCCCCATGCCCCACAGCAGCGGCTTGCGCGCGACCATGATCTTCGGGGGGCGCCCCACGGCGTGAAAGATGTCGTTCACGAAGGCGCGGGTGGTGACGGTGGGCGCGCTGGGGATGTGCCACGCCTGACCGAGCGCCTCGTCCCGTTCGCCCAGGATCACCAGGGCTTTGCCGATGTCCGGCATGTAGGTATAGGTGTGCGGCAGGTCGATGTTGCCCATCACCTGCACGGCCTGCCCGGCCAGCGCCCGCGCAAAGACCCGCTCGCCCAGCGCCGATTCCAGCACTCGCGGCCCGAAGAAATCTGCGGCGCGCGCGCTGACCGCCCGGACTTTGCCGTTGCGGTGCGCGTCCAGCACGGCTTCCGCCATCCTGGCCCGCGCGATCCCTTTGTCGAACGCCGCCGCGTAGGGCAGGTCTTCGGTGAGCGGCTGGCCCCCGGTAGGACCGTACATGTACAGATTTTCCATCACGACCAGCTTGGCCCCGTTGGTGGCCGCCCCGTCCAGGATGGCGGCTTGCAGCGGCGGGAACAGCTCCGGCCAGCGGTCGTAGGGCGCGTTCACGCACTGGTAGACGACGGCGGCGCCCTGGCAGAGGCGGCGCGTGGTCTCCGGGTCGCGCGCATCCCCGGCGTAAACCTCGACCCCTGGGGGCACAATCGCCTGGCCGCGGCGGTTGACCATCCGCACCCGCCGCCCGCGCGCCACCAGTTCGTCCAGCACCGCCAGCCCCACCGGGCCGGTTCCAAACACGACGTGTAACTCTGAGTCAGCACTCATGGCGAACACTCCTGGGTTGAGATGATGATCCCGAAAGGGAGAAAATTACGGCTTCAGCCCGATCCGCTGGAAGAGGTCGCGAACCTGAGCCTGGTAGAAGACTGCCGGATCGCCCACGACCGGCGGCAGGTGGTCGAACATTTCCAGCATGATCAACCCGTGAATCACGGGCCAACCCACCACCGCGAGGTACAGCGCCAGCACGGGCGCCGCGTACCCGTCGCGCGCGATCAGGTGTTGGAGGTGGGCGTCGGTTTCCGGTGGGATCGTGGCTTCGGCGGTCAGTTCCCCGGTCGCCAGGGCTGTCGCCAGCAGGTCCACGATCACCGCCAGCCCGCGCTGCGCCGCCGGGACGGTGATCTCGCCCGGCGCGACGTAGCCGGGGATCGGGTTGCCGTAGATGAGCTGGAAATCGACCGGGTGCGCGAGCGCCCAGTCCCGGTAGGCCAGCATGACCGCTTCCATCTGCGCCGAGATCGACGCCCCGGCGCGGGCGGCGCGCGCCTGTTCCAGGGCGTCGGCCAGGGCGTTGAAGTTGTCCACGATCAGCGCCGTGATCAACGCGTCCAGGCTGGGAAAGTAGCGGTACAACGCCGGGGCGGTCAGGTCCATCTCGCGGGCAATGCCCCGCATGGTGATGCCTGCCGTGCCCAAGTCGGCCATCTGGCGGCGCGCGGCCTCTTTGATGGCCTGGCGCAGGCGGTCATGTTGTTCGTCGTCGCGTTGGCGGGGCATCTCCCGCTCCTTGATTTATTCCGTTAACGAGGTTAACTATACATCGTTAACGGAATAGTGTCAAGCACGAGATTCGAATCACGGCGCGAGTCGGCGCTCGAATTCGAGGAAATGTTCTTCCAGCACGAAGCCGAGATCCTGGTACACGGCCACGTGTTCCGCGGGGTCGCCGTACGCTTCCAGCCGCAGATCTCCCTGGCCGTGCGCGCGCTGCCAGTGCATCATGGCCAGCACCAGAGGCCGGATCAGCCCCGCCCGGCGGTGTTCCGGCGCGATACCCGGCGCTTCGAGAATGTCCACGCCGCTGAAATTGTCGCGCTCGCCGTCGAATTTCACCAGGCTGACGCCCACCAGATTGCCGTCCGGCGCACTGACCAGGAAGATATGCTCCGGATTCCAACTCGTCACCAGCCGTTCGGCCACGGTGATCGCGGTGGTGCGCTGCGTGGCCTGGGCATGGCCGTATAGATCGCCGTAGCCGCGATCCAGCACCCGCGCCAGCGCCGCCGGATCGTCGATCTCTGGATAGCGGCGGACGGTGTAACCGGCTGGCCAGACCGGCGCGGGCAGGGGCAGATCGGCCCTCGCGCGCAGGAACCAGTTCGACGAGACCGGGACAAAAGCATGGCGCTGCAAGAACCGGCAGGCGACTGTGTCGCGCGCATCCGCGCCGCTGATCACGGTCAGAACGCGCAGATCGTGCCCGCGGGCCAGGGCGTGTGCCAGCAGGGCGCTGCCGATCCCCTGGCGCTGCCACTGGGGGTGAACGGCCACTTTGAGCGCCGCGCGCGTGGCGCTCTGCTGGAAGATCCAGGCGTGCCCGATCAGGGTGGCCGGGTCGTGTTCGGCTACCCAGCGATCCCGGGCGGGATCGTGGCCATGCCAGGCCAGTTGCGAGCGGATATGAGCTTCGGTCGAGGGATTCGGATCGCCGTCGAGCGCTTCCAGGGTGTTGAACAGCCGGAGCAGGCGCGGCACGTCGGCGGCGGGGTCAAACGAACGAATGGTAACCATGACAAACCTCACAGGCTGAAAGACGGATCACAGAATCAAAGATCGTCGCGCCAGACAATACCCTGACGCCCGCTACCCCCTGTCCGTTGATCCGGCAGCACCGCAAACCGGCTCGGCGCTGCCGCGTGATCAGTAGTCCATGAAGCTGTCCTTTCAGGCGCCGAACTCGAACTCGACGCCCAACGGGGAGTAGATATCGACCTGGTAGACTTCGACCAGGGTATTCAGGATTATCTGCGCGATGGCGCGTCGTTCGTCGTCGTTCGCTGCCGTCCACTCCCGGTGAAAATTGCTCTTTTCGCCACGCGCCGGTTCGATCCAGCCCAACGCGCGCAGCCGCGCGATCTGGACATCGGCCAGTTGTGCCTGCTTATTTAGAAAGGCGTTGCTCACCACTTCCGCGTAGAGCGCCGGAGAGCCGGGTTCCCCGGTCAACTGGGCGTAATAAGGAGTGCTGCCGGACGGCGTGAAGATCACGTAATTGCCACTGCCGCCTTCGGTTTGAATGCGCTTCAACGCGCTTGCGATCACCTCAAGGTTCCCGGACATTTATCGCTCTCCAAACACTTGTCGGTCCAAGTACAGACAAATTGATAATTCGGGATGGGAAGGGGGCAGAGCTTGCTCTGCCCAGGACGCAGCAAGCTGGCGCCCCTACGAAAGAATCCACCTGGATGTACTTAATCGTCCCGGCTGGCCCCGGCGATCTGATCCCCGCTGACCCAGCCGGTCAGGCCCATACAGTCGAGCTGGTAGTAGTCGATCCCGTCCTG
>CAYRWY010000309.1:0-7173 GCA_964427955.1 uncultured Anaerolineaceae bacterium | reverse complement strand
CGAGTGGATTCTTGCGCCATGCGGTGGAGAACATCGGTCCTTATCCTTCGAACACTATACCAATCTAGATGTCATTTAACACAATTGCTTGCAAAAGACAAATGGCCCCGTCTCCGGCGAGGAAACAGGGCCATCAGATGTCAGGATGAGCGGCGGAAAACTCAGTGCATGGGCACGAAATTGACGATGGTGACGCCGTCACCGCCCTCTTTTTCCTCCCCGCGCTCGTACTTGCGCACCAGCGGGTGACCGTGCAGCCGGTCGCGAATCGCAGTGCGCAGCGCGCCGGTGCCTTTGCCGTGAATGATCCGCACGAAGGGCATCCCCGCCATGTACCCGGCGTCGAGATAGTCTTCCATCCGCGGGATCGCGTCTTCAATCGTTTCGCCGCGCAGATCGAGTTCCAGGCCGGGCGAGGCCGGACGAATCGCCACGTCCACCGCCGGGGCCGAAATCGCCCGCCCGCCGGTCCGCGCGGATTTCTTCTTGTCGCGCTTGCTCTCGGTCTTCGAGCGGTAGGCCAGGTCTTCCAGCCGGGCACGCAGCCGCAGCCGCCCCACGGCGACCTCGGCATCCTGCGCGGTCAGTTCGGTGATCTGGCCTTCGGTGTTCAGCGTCTCGACCCACACCAGGTCCCCCAGCCGGAAGCGGCGTTCTTCGTCGCTGTCGCCGGGGAGCGGGGCCGTGGTCGGCTTGGGCAGGATCAGCAGATCGTCGTCGATGGACTTGGCATCCTGCTCCACCTGCCGGATCACGTCGAGCGGCTGCCCGGCGGCGCTGAGCTGCTTGCGGATGCGCCGGATCTCGGCCCGCAGCGCCTCAAGTTCTCGATCCGCTTCGCCCCGGGCCATGGCCAGGACGTCGCGGCGCTCGGTTTCGATATTTTCCAGCCGACCGCGCAACTGGGCGCGCAGTTCTTCTGCCGCCGCGAACGACTTGACGCTGGCTTCGGCGGCACGGCGGGTTTCGTCGCGCTTCTTGTGGATGTCGCCCAGCAGGTCGTCGGCCAGCAAATCTTCCTGCGTGACCATGCCGCGCGCGTGTTCGATGATGCGCTTGGGCAGCCCCAGCCGCTCGGCAATCGCCAGGGCGTTGGAACGACCCGGCAGGCCGACGATCAGCCGGTAGGTCGGGGCGAGTGTCTTCAGGCTGAACTCGACGCTGGCATTGCTCACGCCCGGTTTTTCGTGGCTGTAGACTTTCAGTTCCGGGTGGTGTGTCGTGACCAGCGTGGTCACGCCGCGCGCGACGAGATCATCCAGCAGCGAGCGGGCCAGCGCGGAGCCTTCCGCCGGGTCCGTGCCCGCGCCCAGTTCGTCCAGCACGACCAGGCACTCGTGATCGGATTCGTCCAGGATGTCGATGATGTTGGTCATGTGCGCCGAAAAGGTCGAGAGCGACTGCTCGATGCTCTGCTCGTCGCCGATGTCGGCGAAGACTTCCTTGAACACCGACAGCCGCGAGTTGACGTCCACCGGCAGGTGCAGCCCGCACTGCGCCATCAGCACCATCAACGCGACGGTCTTGAGCGCGACGGTTTTGCCGCCCGTGTTCGGGCCGGTGATGACCAGCACGTAGGTTTCTTCGTCCAGTTCGACGTCGATCGGGACGACTTTTCGCTGATCGAGCAGCGGATGGCGGGCCTGCCGCAGGTAGATCGTGCTGCCGGGGTGCGGGTGCGGCGCGTCGCGGAAGCCGACCAGCTCCGGCGCGTTGGCCAACAGCGCCTCGGCGTATTTGGCTTTGGCGAAGATCAGGTCCAGCGCGGCCAGCGTTTCGACAGTGTGGACGATGTATTTGGCCTCGCTACCGACCATCTCGCACAACTCGCGCAGGATGCGCCGGATCTCGTTCTCTTCTTCGAGCTGCAATTCGCGCCAGGTGTTGTTCATCTCGACGCAGGTCAGCGGCTCGATGAACAGCGTCGCGCCGCTCGAACTCTGGTCATGCACGATGCCGGGGATGCGGCCCTTGAACTCCGCGCGCAGGG
Source organism: uncultured Anaerolineaceae bacterium (assembly GCA_964427955.1). Lineage (GTDB taxonomy): Bacteria > Chloroflexota > Anaerolineae > Aggregatilineales > Aggregatilineaceae > JACRBK01. The sequence goes on along the minus strand of CAYRWY010000309.1, from coordinate 5,183 downwards.
GGATCACGTAGCGGCCATGCCGGGTCGTGATCAGCTTCTCTTGCAGGTAGGGCGCGTTGTTGATGTTGTTGATGATATTGTTTAGCTTGCCTTGCAGCCGCTCGAACGCGACGCGCATCTCGCGCCGGACCGTCGCCAGCTTGGGGCTGGCCGAGTCCATGACTTCGCCGGTATCGTCCAATACGCGGCTGATCTCGTTTTGCAGCGCGGTGCATTCTTCCAACCGCTCCGCTACCGAAGCCATCCGCGGGAACTGGCTGCCCAGGCGGCCAATGATGCGCTTCAGCGTGCTGGCCTGGCGCAGCGTGCCCCGGATGTCGAGCAGCGCCTGCGGTTCCAGCGTGATCCCGCGCTGAGCCGAGAGCACGTCGGGCCGCACGTCGCGCGCGCCGCCGACGGTGATGTGATCGTGCGTGTTGATCAGCAGGCGGGCTTCGGTCGTCTCCTGCTGGCGATCCTGCGCTTCGTCGAGGTAGGGCGTCGGCTTGAGGTCGAGGGCCAGGTCACGGCTGGCCGAAAACGCGGTATACCGCGCGAGTTGTTCGAGAATTTTCGGCAGTTCAAGAATATGCGCCGATTTGTCGTTCATGGGTCGGGTGTCCTGTGTGATCTTAGTGGGTTACCGGTGTGTCAATGGTCGTCAGTCATCAGTGATCAGTTTTGACGCTTCGTGGTTGAAGGTCGTTTTTTACTGTTAACTGACAACTACTTACTGATGACTGGAAATAAAAATGCCGTGAATGTGCTGTCTCAACACTCACGGCATCCCCAGATCGCGCGGCGCAAAACGCTCAGGCTAGAGGCGCGCCCCGGCGACGGATAAGTCCGGCGAGTGTTGTTCGACTTGCGCTAGTTTGACTTGCCCGTTCACAGGACGCCCCTCCTTTCTTGAGGACTAAGAGAATTACGGATAATGACGCGGAAAGTATAATAGGCGATAAGGGGAGTGTCAATAGTCAGTCCGCGCGCCAGCCGATGATTGTGCCGCTGTGGTAGGCCGCGGGGTAGAGTCCATCGCGTTCGAGATCGAAGACATAAATGGGCCGCTGGTCATTACCCCCGGCCATAACCGCCAGTTGGGAGCCGGTAGGTGACCACCCTAATCCACCGCTGATTTGAAGGCAAGGGTCTACAATCTGGTGATTATCCAGATCGACAATGTACAGCGAACGGTGATAAAGGCCGTAATTTCCACTATCAGTGTTTACGAGAGTGAACGCCAGATAACGAGCATTTGGCGACCAGGCGGTATCGCCTATCCATTCCGTTTCGGAGAAACTGAGCAAAGTATCGACTGGTTCGCCCTCCCGATCAAAAACGGTGACTGAGGGTTTCGCAACGCCGGTGTTTTCGTACATTCCCGCCGCAAAAAAAGCCGAGTCGGGTGTCCATACTACTGAATAGACGAGCGGTAAAGATCGCAATAACTCGTTGTCGATAGAGTAGAGACCCCAGGCATCCCCATCGTAAGTCCCTGGCAAACTGTTTAAGACAATGTGTTCGCGATCAGGAGCAGCAAAAAAGTAGTCTGACATGGGATCAACCGGACTCGTCCATGCCACCGTTTCCCCCGTAGATGGGTCGATCAAAAAAGTGGATTCCGGCCTGAACTTGGACTCACCGAGTCTGGAATCTTCCACCGCTTCATACACGACCTGATCGCTGCCCCACCAACGCAAGCTACGGCCACCACCATAGTTGTTGACGGCATAGACGTTGTGCCAGGAAATAGATCGGCTCTCATCAGAATTCAAGGTACTGTAGAAGTTGATTTTGTTGACTTCTATAGTCGCAAACGTCCCTGCTTCACTGTCAATAAAGCGGCCCCTGGTCTGGACATACCAGTGCCCATCCGGGGATAAAACACCATCAAAAATTGATTCATTGTCAGCTGAGTCTTCTCTGAAAAACGCCAGGACCCTCGGCGTGGCCCAGGCATCATTGACCCCGTGAATCCCGGCGTAGCCCTTCAGCAGAATCGTCCCGTCAAAGGCCCAGCCTTCCGGGGGTGGCGTGGGAGTCAAACACTGCTGGACCACAGGCCAGCCCACAGCAGCACCGCCATCCTGGGCAAAGGCAGGGAAAGAGGGAAAAAGGAGCAGCAGCCAACACAATCCAATAAGGGAATATTTCATCACGCTTCTTTTTGTTCGGTTCCTAAAAGGGGCATCGCAAAAAATTTTTCGACGACCAATTCCAGGCCGGGGAACAGACCCTCGACCGACATGCGATCCTTGCCGCTGTACAGGTTGACAGCGTTCTTGCCGGACGAGCGCGCATACTGGTACAGCTCATGGCGCTGCGGATACAACACCCACACCTGGGACGCCCCGCATTCCAGGTAAATGTCGATGGTCGCCAGCACATCGGCGGCGGTATCGTTGGCCGAGATGACCTCCACCGCCAGATCCGGCGCCAGGGGGAACGGCTGGCTCAAGTCAAAACCGTCGGGGATACGCCCTTTGCGGATGAACGACACGTCGGGAACCAGGACCGTGGGAGGAGTCACGTCGTCATGGCTCAGGGTGAAGAGCACCCCATGTCCCAGCAGGTAGCCCAACCGGTACACCCGGACAAATGGCCTGAGCGCGTCATAGACATTGCCGGCAATGATGCCATGCAGAAAGCCAACCGGACCTATCATGCCCTTGCCCCTCGCCTCAAAGGATTTGCCTTCATTATACCAGACCTGACATTTCCGGCACCTCTCCGGCACGGTATAATGGGACGCGGTAACTTTCAAACCCGGCATGGGTTAACAGCTTGAGGAGATAGACCGGACGATGCGTATCTTAGTGCTCGGTGGAGACGGCTACCTGGGCTGGTCTACCGCGATGTATTTTAGCCAACGCGGCCATACGGTGGCCGTCGTCGATAATTTCCTGCGCCGCATGATGCACCTGGAGCGCGGGACGGACAGCCTGACGCCGATCCAAAGCCTGCAAGCCCGCGTTGGCGCCTGGAAAGAAGTAGCCAACCGCGACATCGAACCCTTCGTCGGCGATATTCAGGACTGGTTCTTCATCAGCCGCGTGATCCGGGACTTCCAGCCGGACACCATCATCCACTACGGCGAGGTGCCCAGCGCGCCGTATTCGATGATCGACGTGCACCACGCCGTGCACGTGCACGAAAACAACGTCAACGGCACGCTGAACGTGCTGTTTGCCATGCACGAATTTGCGCCCCAGGCCCACCTGGTCAAGCTGGGGACGATGGGCGAGTATGGCACGCCGAACGTAGACATCCCCGAAGGCTATTTCGAGGTCGAGTATCGCGGGCGGAAGGACGTACTGCCCTTCCCGCGCCAGCCCGGCTCGTTCTACCACCTGACCAAAGTGCACGACAGCAATAACATCATGTTCGCCTGCAAAGTGTGGGGCCTGCGCGCCACCGATCTGAATCAAGGCGTGGTCTATGGCATCGAGACGGAAGAAAGCAAGCTGGACGACCGGCTGATCACGCGCTTCGATTACGACGAATCGTTCGGCACGGCGCTCAACCGCTTCTGCGTGCAGGCCGTCGCCGGAATCCCGCTGACGGTGTTTGGCAAGGGGCAGCAGACGCGGGGTTACCTCAACATCCTGGATACGCTGCAATGCGTCGAGCTGACCACGCTCAATCCCCCCGCCCCCGGCAGGATGCGCGTCTTCAACCAGTGGGTGGAGCATTTCTCGGTGCTGGACCTGGCGCTGCACGTCAAGCGTGCCGCCAAACAGTTGGGGATCGACGTGAAGATCGCGCACTACCAGAATCCGCGCGTGGAAGCCGAAGAACATTACTACAATCCCGACCACAAGGAACTCTTCGAACTGGGTCTCAAGCCGCACCTGCTGAGCGATACGCTGGTCGAGAGCGTGATCGGGCGCGTGGTGCAGTACAAGGACCGCATTATTGCCGACTCGATTGTCCCGCGCATCTACTGGCAGCGCGGCGGCACCGATGACTATACCGAGATTTTGGACTACGAAGACGGCGGCGAGCAGTAGACAGATCGGGCGGGCGGAACAGCCCGCTCGTTCTTTCCAGCGCAACATCTCGCCCGGTCCTGCGGTGATACAGATAGTGAAGGCGAACTTTTAAGGAGTGACAGGGTATGATCCGAAAAAAAACCGTGCTCGTCGGCGCGACCTTAGTGCTGCTGCTGGCCGCGTGCAAAGGAGACAACAAGCCGAAGCCGACGGCGACTCCGCCCGCCGCCACGCCGGAGGCCGGGGAAACGTTCGAGCCGCTCCACCCATCACCTGTGGCCACGGTCGTCACCGTGACGCCATACCTGCTGCCCTCGGAACCGCTGTTTCAGGAGGCCAGCAGCCGCGCCCAGGTTGAACTGGCGACCCGTCTGAATCTCAGCATTGCCGAGATCACAGTCCTCGAGCCGGATACGGCGCTGCTGCTGCCGATGCCGCTGCAATGCCCGGATCTCCCCGAGGAAGGGGTGAACCCGTTTTACCTGTACGTGGAGCACGATCGTTTTCTCTACCCTTACCAGTTCTACACCCCGGCCAACGGCGGTGAACTCGTCGTCGAGCCGTGTGAGGACGTGCTGGAAGATCAGGACGTGCTCTACGTGCCGACGCCCGATGCGCGCCTGGACCTCGTGGAAAAAGTGAAAACCGATCTGCAAGCGCGCGGGATCGACGCGGAGCACGGCACGTTTGCCAACATCGTCCCGGCGACCTGGCCGGACGAAGCGTTGGGCTGCCGCGTCACCCCGGACGATCCGACCCCGATCCCGGCCCACATCGAAGGCTACCGCCTGACCTACGTGCTGGACGGCGTCACCTACGAATATCACACCGATGCGACCGGCGACCGCGTGCAGTTTTGTGCCCCGCCGCCGGGGAACACCTCGGCGGAGGAATTCATCGACCGGCTGCGCGCCATCGAGAACCTCGAAGTGACCGTAGTCGAAGACGATCCCGCCCGCTACGCGGGACTTGACGCTGAGGGCGTGCGGCTTGAACTGACCGACAACGCTTACCGGATCGGCGTCTTCCAGTTCGACACCCCGCAGGCCGCCCGTGACGCGGCCCAGAAGATCGACGATGTGGATGTGTCGCACATCTTTGTTTCCGGCCCGGTGCTGATCGTGCAGGAAGAAAACAGCCTGCCGGTCTACAGCACCCTGCTGAGTTATGCGGAAGAAGTCCGCGCCCCGATCCTGGAACGGCAGGATGAAG
>CAYRWY010000308.1:0-7243 GCA_964427955.1 uncultured Anaerolineaceae bacterium | reverse complement strand
AAGTTGAACTTGGCAATCGCCTCGTAAGCCGGGGCCGGTACCCAGTTCGGACGCAGCAGCGAGTAGGGCACGTTGTCGTTGGTGGCATTCCAGCCTGCCTGGGGACCGTAGTTCAGGTTCCAGATGAAGGCCAGCCACACGAAGCCCCAATCGTCCATCGACTGGATCGCTTCGCCGAGGAACTGCGCCTGTTCGTCCAGCGTGTTATCGTTGGCAAACTCGAAGCCCGCCGGGTAACCGCCCAGCCCTTCGGTGGACGCCCAGCCGAATTCGGTGATGCACAGCTTCTTGTCGCTGCCCACCTGCTGGATGCGCTGGGCATAGCCGTTGAGCGTGCTGTAGAACGACCAACTGTGGTGCGGGTTGTCGAACGGCCCGCGGAAGGTGGCGCTCGGATCGTTGGGCACGCTGTTCCAGGCCACGTTCGGCCCGATGTTGTAGCCGTTGTGGTGCGCGCCCACGCAGTCGGTGGTATCGAGCAGTCCGGCCTGGATCATTTGCTCCATGTAGGTGAAATCGTCGATGGCGCTGCCGTCCGACCAGGTGGCCGCCGGCGAAAGCGCGCCGCTGATGACGATGATGTTGGGATCGACGGCCTTGATCGCGGTATAGGCGGTGCGCAGCAGGGCGACATAGTTGGCGGCGCTCAGCCCGGACACCGACGCCCATTCACGGTCGATGTTCATCTCGTTCCAGACTTCGATGGCCTGGACCTGGCCGGGATAGCGGTACAGCAGCACGGTCAGGAAATTCGCAAAGGTATTCGGATCGCCGGGCGGGCCGACTTCTTCAAGGCGCTGGTTGCCCTGCTCGCGCGCCCAGTCCGGCGCGGTCACCACGCTGAGCATGACCTTGATGCCATATTCCTGGGCCAGCTTGAGCGAGACATCCAGCGCGGTCCAGTCATACTGTCCGGGCTGCGGCTCGACATCTTTCCAGCGCACCTGCTGCTTGATCCAGTTCAATTTCAACTTATCGCGGACTTCTCCCATCCACAGGCGGTAAACTTCGGGATCGGGATTCGGCTCGACCTGAATGCCCACCTGGAACGCCGTCGGATCGACCGGGGCAGAAACCGGGGTGATCGTCGGGATCGGAGTGGCGGCCTGGGCGGCGACAACTGGCTGAGGGGCATCGCCCTGGCTGGCCGGGATCGCTTCAACTTTGGCCTGAGCACCGGTGGGAACTTCCGCCTGGCTGACCGGAGTGGCTTCGATCAGGGCGGGGTCAAACGCGGTTTTTTCCATTTCGGCATTCGGCAGCGCCGCGACGCTGGCCTCTTCGTTATTGTCCTTGTTCACCAGTCCGGTGGCGTAATACACCCCGACAAACGTCAGCGCGCCCATCAGCAGGGTGATCCCCAACCACGCGATCACGAAGCCGCGCAGTTGGCGCTGGCGAACCATTACAGCGGAATGTTGCATAACGTTTTCCTCCGTATTCGATGTCATTCTGTTTTCAATTCTAACGCCAACATTCCCTCCAGTAGGCAACGATCAGCCTACGCTTAAACAATATAACCTCTTTTTAGTGTTTTTCAAAAGCCACGCGCATCGGCCATACGCCGTCCTTGCGGCGCAGATAGGCGGCGCGCTGGGCGGCGAAGTCCGGATCGAGAGTCGAGAGCGGCTGGAAGGCGCCCTCGACCAGCACGTCCGGGTCGATGGTGCGCAGCTTGGTGCGCACGCGGAAATCCGGGGCGGTCTCGTCCCACACGAACTGTGTGTCCGGCGACACCAGGGCCAGCCGCGCGCGCAGGTCGGAATCGTCGGCGGCCAGCAGGCGATCCCACACCGCCCGATCCTCGCCCCAAAAGTCGTTTTCGGTGAGGATGCCGCGCTCCAATGCCAGCCGGATCGCTCGCGCGGCAACTTCGTACAGGCCCACCTCGCGGAAATTAGCCCAACTGGCCTCGTCGGCGGCGAGATACGTCAGCCCCAGCCAGCGCGCCACGTCCCGGTCGTCGGTCCCGATCCGGCCCTCGGCCACAACCAGGTGATCCAGCACCCGCCGGAGGTCGGGCAGCGTGCCGAGTTTCAGGTCGAGGCTGTCCCGCAGAAAATAATCCAGCCGGTCGGCGCACAACGCCGGGGCGGGCTGCTCCAGCAGGGGATAATCGTCCTCGTCCAGAAAGGCGTGCCAGTCATAACCGTGCGCGGCCAGCACGTCCGGCAGGTCGGTCGTCGCGACGTAGGACGCTTTGACCAGCTCGTGATAGCTCTGCTGCGCCGGGCTGCCCAGCACATGATCGATGGTGTGGCCGAAGGTGGTATGGCTCACGTCGTGGAGCAGGGCGGCGATCTGCTCGGCCAGGGGCCCACCCAGGCGGCGCACCAACACCCACACGCCCAGCGAGTGCTCGTAGCGGCTGACCGGCGCGGTGACGCCGATCAGGCCGGAGATGCCGTGCTGCAACACGCCGTGCAGGCGCTGCATGGCGCGGCTGTGCAGCAGGGCGATCAGCACCGGCTCGTCGAACTCCACCGGGCCGTACAGGCGATCTTCGTAGCGCATAGGGAGCGATCAGTTCTCGGTTTTCAGTTGTCAGAAAAAAGCGACGGTCCTTACCCCAGCGTGGTGGTTGTAGGGGCGACCCGCCGGGTCGCCCGAACCGTTGTTGCTGCTACGCCCCCGGCTTGAGCAGCTCGGCCAGCGTGTCGCAGGCCGGGCACGCGCCGTCGGGCCGGATGATCGCATAGCCTGCTTCCGGGCTGTCCGGCGAATAGGCCGTCGTATCTAGCGTCCAGATGATCAACAAACGGATCTGGGAGCCTTCGCGGCTGAGCTGGATGGCTTCGGCCAGCCATTGGGCCTGCTGGGCGGCGGTAGTGGCCTGTGCCCAGGTGTAGCCTTCGGGCAGCGCCGGATAGCCTTCCGGCGACAGGTAGCCAAAGCGGGTGTAACACACCTGCCGTCCCGGGCCGAAGCCGTGCAGGGCGCGATCCGTCGCGCTGGGCAGGTAATAGACCGGGTTGTCCCCGCGCGGATCACCGCTGGTGCCGGTCGGTGGGACCGTGCCGAGCAGGTACTCTTCCCCGATGCAGTCCGCATATTGCGCCGCGCCCGCCGCCGCCAGTTCGTCATAATAAACGCTGTCGGATTGATCCGGGGTGTCGGCGGAGGGGGTCGGCAGCAGCGCCCCGGAGATCACCATTGTGCTGGCGTTGGCGGACTTGATCGCCACGTACGAATAGGCCAGCAGTTGCACATACTCGGCGGGAAGCATCTGCATATTCATCGCCTCCCAGATTTCGATCCCATCCACGCCGGACAGCGCCAGCCCGCCGACGTAGGCCGCGTATTGTTCGATGTAATCAGCGCGGTTGATGGCCGCAAACTCATCCGGATCGCCGGTGACGCTGATCAGCACTTTGAAGCCGCTCGCCTGCAAATCCTCGATGTTGTGCTGCTGCGCGCCTGGCGTAGAGCCGATCCGGAAGGTGACTTCCATTTTGATCCACGTCAGGTGGGCTTTGTTGGCTTCAATCAGCGCCGGGCCAAGCTCTCCCAGGTGCACCCCGGCCTCGAACTCTGTCCCCAGTGAGACCGCCGCCAGAACCAGCGGATCGACGGTGGGCAGCGGTTGGTTGAGGTCGATTCCGGAGGTGATCTCGCTGGCCGTCGGCGTGTCCGGCAGCGGGGTGACTTCCACCGCTTTCGGGGTAGCCGTGGCGGCGGGGACCGGCGTTGCCAGCACGACCGGCGTGTTGGTCGGGATTGGCGTGTCGGTCGGTGGGATGGTGGGTTCCAGGGTCGGCGTCGCCGTCGGTGCCGGTGTGGGCGTCTCGACCGGCAGCGCCACCTGGATCGTCTGGGTGGCGATAACTTCGCCGTACAGCCGCGCTTCGAGAGTGAACGTCCCGACCTCGTCTCCGGCGAGGAACGAGAACGGCGTGTTGAAGGGCTTTGTCTCGCGCGCAATCTCGCGGTCGTCCTGCCGCAGCACCCACTCCACCATCAGATCGGTGGCGGGCTGGATGGGCTGATCGAGGTGATAACCCAACAGAGCCGTGGCCAGGCCGGGCGCCGCGCCTTCTGACATCATGTCAGTCACATAGATGCCGTTGAGGTGGTGGGCTGCCGCGAACTCGGATCGCTCGTACAGTGTCGCCGCATCGGTCAGCCACATGGTGCGCAGCGGATTCCCGTTCAAATCCAGGTAGCGGACATAACAGGTCTGGTAGGTATCGTCACAGCCCGTTTCGGCCTGGAGACCCTCCGGGGCCGCCAGGTGGGCCAGGGCACTGTCGCCGGGCTGGAGCGTGTCCAGAAGCTGGTCGCTGGCGTCTTCGACGCGGATGTTGCTCAGGTAGCTGATGGCCTGGCGAGAAGCGATCGTGGCTTTCGTGCCGTTGTCCTGCTCCTCGACGCTGAGCGCGCTCACTCCCATCAGCAGGTTGCCCCGGCTGATCTGAGTGGTGGCCCAACTCAGCAGATTATCGACCGTCGAACCCGGCACATACGCCCGGGGATCGATCGGCATGGTGATGATCACCTCGTCGGCAGCGCGGCCAATGGCACCCCAGTCGTAGGCGCCCGTATTCCAGGTCTGGGCGTCAAGACTGTAGGTAGGGCTGGGCAGGACGATGGTCAGCGTCCGGCCCTGGCTGTGCAGCAGCGTCGCCAGTTCGCGCACGAACGCGGTGAAATCGTCGCGCCGGTCCGCCGGGATCTCGCGGTAATCGATGGCCGCGCCGCTGTACCCGCTGTCGCTGAGGATGAAGGCGGCGATCTGGCGGGCATGTTCCGAGCGCACGGCGGCATTTTCGAGAATCCGCTCGACCGTGGTGACGTCGATCACCTCGGCTTCGTCGTAGTTGGTGATCAGCGGAATCACGTCGTAACCCTGGCCGGTCTCGAAGCCGGGCGCGAGAATCACCTGGAGCGCGCCGCTGGCGGTGGGATGCAGGCTGCCGGGGTAGAGCCGCGCGTTGATGGCGGTGATCTCCGGCGAGAAGGTGTCGGACACGTCCAGCGTGAGACCGACTTCGCGTGCCGAAGCGGCCTGGCGCAGCAGGACCACGCAGCGGGGCAGGTAGCCGATCTGGACGGTCAGGGTGCCGGTCGCGTCGGCCCCGGCGGCATAAAACTCCCAGGCGTGCGTCGTGGCGTTCCACAGGTGGAGTTCCAGCGCCGCCGGATCGTCACTCACTTCCGCCTCGGCGGTGAGCTGAAGGGTGAAGGACGCCGGAGGGCTGCCGGTCTGGGACAGGCTGTACACCGGGCTGGCCAACGAATGATTGGCCGGGAGCTGCGAGTCGCAGTTCCAGCCCTGGGCCGGGAACTGGCCCGCCAGGTAGTCGGCAGGCGGCAGCGTCTCGACGTGCACGGCAAAGGGCAGCGTCAGGGCGCGGGACGGGGCCGAAATCGACAGCTCCCCCGCCTGGAGGCTGGGCGAATCCGCGCTGAGCGGTTGAAAATCCAGGCCGTCGATGGTCACGACCTGCGGGCCGGTGACGACGGGAGTTTTCGTTGGCTTATGGGTCTCTTTTTTTATCACACCCCACAGCGAGATGGGCGGCAAAAACAGGGCCAGGATGATCAGCGGCAGCAGCATCGCGACGGCAAACCCCACCAGTGGACTGCATCCCCGGCGGCGCGGGGGCGGGGGTTGGGACGGGCGGCTGGGGGACTTTTCGGGGGGGTGAGGCGGGCGCGCCGGGGGCTGATCCGCAAACTGCGGCAGAACTCGCGACTTAGGGATCGGATGGCGGGCGGCATTGGGCGGCAAATCCGGTTGACGCTGAGAACCTCTGTCAGGCCGCTCGCCGGGTGGTTTTACACTCATAAAAGTCTCCGTGTCTTTCTCTGCACGCAGTGGGGGATGGTCCTGCTCTTTACCCCGATCTCTTCCCGCGCCTCGATCACGCAGGACGAAGGAACTTTTTTATTGCGGTCACGAACGAGAACCAGCAGGAGCGACCCGGCGGGCCGCCCCTGCCTGAATCAACGGGTGCGCGGTCGTCAGCCGATCCGTGCCAGCGCATCGCAGGCCGGACAGCCTCCACCGGGCCGGATGATGGCGTAGCCCGCCATCGGATCGGCCCCATAATTAGTAAAGTCGACGTTCCAGATGATCACCAGTTTGACCCGCCCACTGCTGCGCGCGAGTTGGACGGCGCTCGCCAACCACTGGGCCTGCTGGGCCACGGTGGTATTCGATCCCCAGGCGAACGAGCCAGGCAGCGGGCCTAGACCTTCGGGCGAGACGTAGCCCAGTTCGGTGAAGCACACCGGGCGCGCGCCGCCGAAGGCGCTGGAGTAGGTGTTGACCATGCCCCAGAAATAGCGCGTATAGTAGTCGCCGCGCGGGTCGCCGCTGGTCTGGTTGGGGCTGACGATTCCTTCGTTGTAGTGCGCGCCGATGCAGTCCATGTATTGGGCGGCTCCGGCGGCGGCCATGCCGCGCACGTAGCGGTCGTCGTTCCAGACGGCGGCTGTGCCGAAAGCCCCTTCGGCGCCGGTCGGCGCGGGAGCCCCGCTGATCACGGCAACGCCGGGATTAGCGCCTTTGATCGCGTTGTAGGCCAGCGCCAGCAGCCGCGTATAGCTGCCCGGATCGATGGCGCCGTTCTGCCACTCGCGGTCGATATTCTGTTCGTTCCAGACTTCGATGGCGTCCGGGCCGAGCGCGGCCACTTCGCCCACGAAGCGCGCGTAATCCTCGAAGTAACCCGGCTGGACCACGTCACCGGGGTTGCTGCCCACGATGCCGAGCAGAATCTTGAAGCCGCTGCCGTGCGCCTGGCTGATGGCACCCGCCGCCACGCTGCCCGACGAGCCGCGCGTGAAGCGGATCTGGCGCTTGGCCCAGGTCATCCCGGCCTGCGCCATGAGCTGCGGATAGGCGAAACTGTCCACGTGGCCGCCGTAGCCGAATCCGGCCAGACCGGCTCCCCCGGCGACCGGGGCGGGCACGCTGGCCGACGTTCCTGGCTCGGCCTGAGCCGACTCAGCCGCGGGGGCCGCGCCCGGCGTGACGATGGTGTTCACAACCGGCAGCGCGCTGAGCGCCCCGGAGGTCAGTTGAACGTAGGAGTAATACACCCAGCCGTCCTGACCGCCCACGCTCACGAAGACCCAGTCGATGGCGGCATCGCGCCCTTTGGCGAGCAGCGTGGTATTCGTCGCGACGGTCGTGATCACCGGGTAAGTGGTGCCCGGCCCGGTGCGCATGTTCACATTGTTGACGACCAGCCCCGGAATGCCGGTCCCTTCCGGGAAGGTGACTTCCGTGGTGGTG
>CAYRWY010000307.1:0-7270 GCA_964427955.1 uncultured Anaerolineaceae bacterium | reverse complement strand
CTGGCCGGTCAGCAGGTCCCGATCTTGAATGGGATTTCGTTCGAGATCGCGCGCGGCGAATGGATCGCGCTCACCGGGCCGTCCGGCTCCGGCAAATCGACCCTGCTCGGCATCCTGGCCGGGATCGACAGCGTATCCGGCGGGCAGATCGCGATCGATGGCATCGACATTACCCGGCTGCCCGAACACAAACTGGCGCGCATTCGCAACCAGAAAATCGGCATCGTCTTCCAGTCGTTCAACCTGATTCCGACGCTGACCGCGCAGGAAAATGTCGAAGTGCCGCTCTACGTCAGCGATCAGCGCCGCCAGGCCAGCAGCCTCGCACGCCGGATGTTGGAACTGGTCGGGTTGGGCGAACGGATGCGCCATCGTCCGCACCAACTGTCGGGCGGGGAGCAGCAGCGCGTCGCCATCGCGCGGGCGCTGGTGACGCAGCCCTCCCTGCTGCTGGCCGACGAGCCAACCGGCAATCTCGACAGCAAGACCGGCGTGCAGGTGCTCGATCTGTTCAACCGTCTGCGCGATGAATTGGGCGTGACACTGATCGTCGCCACCCACGATCCGAAAGTGGCGCAGCAGGCCGACCGCATTCTGCACCTGGTGGATGGGCGGCTGGTTCAGCCCCCCGATGATCCGCTGTCGTACCAGCTTCAAGCCGTCCCGGTGGAGAGTCGGCGATGAAGACGCGCTTTTACCTCCATTACGCGCTGCGTTCACTGTGGCGCAGCGGCCAGCGCACCCTGCTGGCGATGATCTGCGTGGCGTTCGGGGTGATGTCGCTGGTCTCCATGCAAATCCTGACCGAGATCATCTCCGAGACCATACTGCTGGACCCGCGCGTGGTACTGGGCGGCGATGCCACCGTCGAGCGCGAGGACGCCTACCTGACCGCCGAGCAAATCGCCCAGCTCGATCAACTCCGGGCCGAAGGGAAAATTCGCGAATACAGCCTGACGGCGACCCGGCTTTGGCAGATTATCAAGCCGGACGACACCGGCCATGCCTATTTCGTAGTCCGCACCCAGGGCGTCGATCCCGACCATTACCCGATGGTTGGGCAGGTAACCCTGCGCGAGCCGAAAGATATGACACTGGCCGAGGCGCTCGCTCATCCCGGCACCGCCGCGATTACCCGCGATCTGTCGCGCAAGCTCGGCCTGGACATGGGCGACAGTTTCACCCTGACCGACGAAGTGGGCGGCGTGCCGACCCGCCTGTACGTCGCGGCGGTGATCCAATCGACGCCGGATCTGTTGGGCGACAAGGTCGTCTACAGCCTGCAAACCGCCAGCCAGATCACGCGGCGGCCCGACGCGGCCACCGGCGCGACGCTGATCGGCGTCAGCCCGGAGACTGTGGACGAACTGGTGAATACCGGCTGGTTCGTCTCCACCCCGGAGACTGTGCGGGTCGATAACCAAAAAGTGCATGACGTCTTCGATTTCATGCTCAAGGGCGCGGGGATTCTCGGCCTGCTGGTCGGCGGGATCGGCGTGGCGAATACCATGCAGGTCTTGCTGGCACGCCGCACCACCGAGATCGCCATGCTGAAGACGATGGGTTACCGCCAGCGCGATCTGATCGCTCTGTTTGGCGTGGAAACCGCCCTGTTGGGGTTGGCGGGCAGCCTGCTGGGCGCCGGGGCTGCGATCCTGTTCTCGATCCCGCTGACCCAATCGCTGGAACGGATGGGATCGATGTTGTTCGACTGGTCCATCGATCCGGTGCTGCTGGTGGAGGGGATGCTGGCCGGGATCGGCACGACGCTGATTTTCGGGGTGTATGCCATCCTGCGCGCCAGCGGGATTCGTCCCTCGGCGCTGCTGCGCGATCTGCCGTTCCGCCATGCGCGCTGGCATTCGCTGGCAACGGGGCTGCTGCTGGTGATCCCGTTCTGGCTGCTGACCAGCACGATCATGGGATCGCCGGTGCTGGGTGCAGGGGTGATCGGGGTCGCCATCGCCGGGCTGATCGTGTTGGGCCTGGTGCTGGGTGTGGCGTTGTTCGTCATGGTGCGCTTGCCGCTGCCGCGCCTGGGCCGGATCGGGTTGGCACGCAACAACCTGCGCCGCCAGCAGATCCGGACCATCTTCGCCCTGTGCGCGCTGTTCGTCGGGGTGTTCGCGATTGGCTTTTCGGCCAACACCATCCTGAACGCGCAGAACCAGTTCACCAGCCGGAGCGGCTCCATCGACGGCACCAACCTGGCCATTTTCGCCAGCACGGGCCAACTCGATCAAGTCAATGCGGCGCTGGCGGGCTACCCGGTCCAGAAGGTGCAGGCGCGCTACCAGCTTCCGCTGCTGTCGGTCCGGGCCACCGGATCGGACGGCGCGGCGCTGACGCTCGACCTGCTGCGGCTGGAGGGTCGCGAGACGCCCTGGGACCTGGATCTGAGCGGCGATCCCTGGGGCAGCATGCCTGATAGCGTTTACCTGCCATACTATGGGGTTCCCGACTCGCTCCCGGTCGGATCGACGATCACGATCACCACGCCGCAGGGCGAGTCGCGCCCTCTCACCCTGGCCGGAACGTACACCCTCAAGGACGACAGCGGGCTGCTGTCCGTCTCTCAGGGCGCGGTCGTGAGCAAGGACCTGCTGGTGGAGATCGGCGGCACGGATACGGCGGTGACCCTGCTCGGCGAGGTGTCGACCGACCGTCTGCGCGATGTCACGACCCGGTTAGGCCGTGCTCTGCCGGATGCCATCGTGTTCAGCGCCGCCGACCTGCGCGATATGGTCACGCGGATGCTCAAGAATCTGCTGATCTTCGCGGTCGTGGTCGCCGGACTGGCGCTGGCGGCGGGCGTCGCGCTGATCGCGAACTCAGTCGGGCTGGCGATGTACGAGCGCCGCCGTGAAATGGGGATTCTCAAAGCCGTAGGCTTCAGCAGCCGGGACGTGCTCGGCACCCTGCTGCTGGAACATGGCTTGCTGGGCTTCCTGGCGGGCTTCCTGGGGATCATCGGCGTGGCGGTCGCCATTGCCGGGATCAACATGGCCGAAGCGCGCGCCGGGCTGGAGTTCGAGGTCGTGCCCGGCCTGATCGTGGTCGCGGCCTCGACGCTGCTGGCCATGCTGAGCGCGGGCCTGGTCGCCTGGCAGCCGGTCCGCCTGCGCCCGTTGATCGTCTTGCGCGACGAATAGCGTCAACTTAAGCGTCTGCGCTCCTCTCAAAGGGAAAAAACGGCCTCACCCCTTACCCCTCTCCATCAGAAAACGATGGAGAGGGGCATCACAGCCTCGGTTTTTTCCCCCTCTCCATTGCGCTTTTGAATGGAGAGGGGGCCGGGGGGTGAGGCCGGGACAAGGCCGTGATGGCCTCACAAAACCTTAACTTGACGCACATGGGGCGTATGGCCATACGCCCCTTACACCGACGTTTCCTCGTTGCCACTCCCCCTCGCCACCGCGTGGAGAGGGGGTCGGGGGGTGAGGTAAGAAACGACGAATGTTCGCCTGTTCCGTGCTCTGCCCACCCCAAATAAAAAGCGATCTCCGCCCGGAGATCGCTTTTTTTCTCATTCCGAATCGGCTTAAGACGCGCGCCGCGCGGCCAGCAGGGCCGGATCGATCATGAAGTACGCCGCTTCTTCGCCGTTCAGCCAGGCCAGCGCCTCGACCTCGGTTTCGAACTGGCGCGCCTCGTGCATGTAGTAATGACTGCCGGGCAGGTTCATGAACAGGATCGGCGAAAGCGCCCCGCCGAAGAAGGCCGTCTGGGGCAGCATGGAGCGCACGCGCAGGAATTCGCGCGAGATCTCCGCGGTCGGCGTGTCCGTCAAATCGACCAGCAGCTTACCGTCCAGGTGCCGCAGCGTTTCTTGAAGCTGGCGGCTGTCCTGAAGCGTGACTGGTCCGTGGTGAGAACAAAGGGTAACGCTGGGGGTGAGTTGTTTGAATTGGTAGGGCATCTTGTTCTCTCCTGATTAGTTAAATGAGATTAAACTACATTTAACCTTTTAAGTCAAGATAGGGGAGAGAAATTTTAACAAAATTTAACCTTGTTAACGCTGTGCAGGGCGGAATCCCGGTATAATAGAGGTGATCATGTTGCTGCCGTGGCAGAGAAAGACAGTTCATATGGCTGAGGACTATACGCCCGAAGAACGGACTCTCTTGCTGGGCCTGGCACGCCAGACCCTGGAGGCGATCACCCACCGTCAGCCCCCTCCGGCGGGCGATCTGGAGGCGCTGCCCCCGGCGCTGGTCGCCCCGCGGGCCTGCTTCGTCACGATGCGCCTGCACTCCGACGGATCGCTGCGCGGCTGCACCGGGACGCTGGTAGCGCGGCGTGCCCTGGCGAATGAAGTGATCGAGATGACCATCCAGACCGCTCTCAACGATCCGCGCTTCCACCCGGTGCGCGCCGACGAAGTCGAGGATATTCACCTCGAAATCAGCGTGCTGACGCCATCTGAGCCGCTCACCTTCGCCGATCCGACCGATCTGCTGCACAAGCTGCGCCCCGGTATCGATGGCGTGACCCTCAAGCTCGACCACCGGCGGGCGACCTTTCTCCCCCAGGTCTGGGAGAGCTATCCCGATCCGCGCGTGTTCTTGAGCCTGCTGTGCCAGAAGATGGGCCACGCGGGTGATGCCTGGCGCAATCCTCACCTTCAGGTCGAGACCTACCAGGCGGTGGTGATCGAGGAGCCTTTCTAGCCCATCCCCACGATTACCGGACTGATCGCTGACGGGGCTTTGCATCCCTTGTTCGCTCTGCTACAATCTCTTCCGCTAGACCGTAGGGGGCATTCACGACTGGAGTAGATCATGCGCAAACTGGTAATCATCTTGGGCATCCTGGCGCTGGCGCTGGCGGCCTGTAACGACGAACCGCCGCCGACTCAGATCGTGCTCGTCGTGACCGCGACGGATGTTCCCGGCTCCGAAACGCCCGCGGTGGCCACGCAGCCCGCCGTGACGGCAACCACGCTCCCCACGCAGGCCCCGTCGGTGACGCCGTCGCCGAAGCCCGAAAAGACGAAAAAGCCGGAGCCGACCGACGTGCCGACCGCGACCCCGCTGCCCGAACTGTTCCCGACCAGTGTCGTGGCCCAGGTCCAGGCTGTCGAAGAAGTCTTCGAGCACGGGCGGATGTTCTGGCTGCGCCACAACCGGCAGATCTGGGTCATGGTCAACAATCCGCCCGACAGCAGCGGCGGCGACTGGTACTGCTATAACGACACCTTCCTGGACGGCGAAGAGGAGATCGATTCCTCGCTCGTGCCCCCGGAAGGCATGTACCAGCCCCGGCGCGGCTTTGGCAAGCTGTGGCGCACCCACATGGATCTGCACGACGCGCTGGGGTGGGGGACCACGCCGGAATTCGAGCTGACCAGCAGCTACACCTATCTCGCCGGGGGCTACGTGCAGGACGGCACGTACTATCCGGGGGCCGGGGAGCACCGCCTGACGACGCTCTACGGTGACAGCATCTCGTTCTTCGAAAGTGACGTGCGCGGCGACTGCCTGGGCGGAACCTGGCGGATGACGCAGTAAGCGACCCGCCGTCAGGCTGGCTTGTCATACGAGGGTGCTGCTTGCAGCGCCCTTTTTGTTCGCGCTGCTCCTGGGGTGCCTGCTTGCTGCGCCCATCGGCGTCAAGTTAAGCATCTGATCGGGTGTCCGGCCTCACCCCTCTCCATTGTGTTTTAGGGGGTCGGGGGGTGAGGCCGGGACAAGACCCTGATAGCCTCATAAAGCCTTGAATTGACGCACATGGGGCGTATCGCCATACGCCTGAGCCATCAGGTCAACTGGGCGCGAAGGTAGGCCAGGGCTTTATCCAGGCTGTCCACGGTGATCACGAGCAAATGGCCGTACAACTCATCCGAAAGCCCTTCGTTGACCAGCTCGATGGTTGTATCCTGCGAGACGGTCGCGATGATCTTCACGTTCGGATGGTGAAAGAGGGCGCTTGGACCGCGCGCGACCATGCTCGAACCGGACATGATCTCGGAGAAATCCATCTTGAGGTGGGTCAGATCGAGGATCAGACCGACCGGGGTCGATTGAGCTTCGATGAGCCGGATCGTCTGATCAGCCGCTTCCGGGCCATCCTGGATTACGTCGTGATCAGCGTGCGGGGTGAGGATCACAATCGGCTCTTTGGGGAGTTTTACCAGACTGTAGTTTGCCATTCGAACCTCCATAATCCAACGTCCACCCATAGTTTTGATGATAAACCCTTATAAAAAACATGACAAATCGATGATGAATTTGGATGACCTGAACAAAGAACCGGGCCGCCGGGCAGCAGGTTGCACAGCGAGATGAGGGCCTGGGACGGCGCATGTGGTCAAGGTGTACAATTTGTCAAAATCCGCTATGATGAAATGGCGTAGTCCTGGTGTATCATCCAGAGGATAGAGGTTATCGAAGGAGTTTTTGAAGGCATGAAACGAGTGTTTTGGGTTGGAGGGGCGGTGCTGCTGCTCGCCATGCTGCTGACGGCGTGCAGTTCGGCGCCGGTCAAAGAAGTCTATACGGCGACGGGCGACGGGACCAAGCCCGCCGAGCTGACGAAAACCAGCACGTTCGCCGATAATGACGACCTCAATGTCGTGGTGAAACTCAATACGCACAACCGGTCCCTGAACGTATCGGCGATCTTCACGTCGCCGCTGGGCGATGTCTTCAATACCGACACCCTGGAGGCCGATGAAACGGTCGGCGAAGTGCTCCTGGGTCTGGACTGGGAGTCCCGCAATTCCGTGCTCTGGGATGCCGGAAAGTGGACGGTGGATGTCTACGTCGATGACGCGCGTGAGAAGCAGCTTCACTTTACGGTCAACCCATCGACCACGACGCCCGGTTAGGGTGAGTTCGTGAACGGCCCGCCTCAGATGAGGCGGTTTTTGTCTTTACGCTGGGGGCGTGACGCGATGTTTCGTGTCCTGGTCTTACCAATATTCGATCTCGCCAGTTTGGGTGTAGACCCGAAGGAGCTGTTATGACACTCCCTACTGATACAACCCGCCATATCAACCCCTATGAAGTGGCGCTGGCCCAGTATGACCGGGCCGTGGCTTACTTAGATTTACCGAAAGGTATTAGAAATTTTCTGCGAGTCCCGAAACGTGAGTTACATGTCAACTTTCCGGTGCGCATGGACAACGGCGATATCCAGGTTTTCACCGGCTATCGTGTGCACCACAACACCGTGCTTGGCCCGTCGAAAGGCGGCATTCGCTACGCGCCCAGGGTCGATATCGACGAGGTGCGCGCCCTGGCGATGTGGATGACCTGGAAATGCGCGC
>CAYRWY010000306.1:0-7301 GCA_964427955.1 uncultured Anaerolineaceae bacterium | reverse complement strand
GTTTTTCGTAGGGGCGTCAGCTTGCTGCGCCCTGGGCAGAGCTTGCTCTGCCCCTACTTTTGCCTGGGAGATTTACCTCACCCCTCAATCCCCTCTCCCAAAAAAGCAGAGAGGAGGTGGGGGGGGAGGTAAACAGTGGCATCAAAAGTTTAGTTTTTATGCGAGCCTCAGTAGAGTGGGTTAGACCAGGCGGACTCGCTCCGCCTGTGAAAAATTCGTTCAGTTTGAGTCGGAAGGAGCTTGACGATGGCAGCTAAAAAGATCTTGTTCCTCGTCGGTGATTTCGTAGAAGATTATGAGGTCATGGTTCCGTTCCAAATGCTCGAAATGGTCGGCCACACCGTGCACGCCGTCTGCCCGGACAAAAAAGCCGGGGATCACGTCGCAACCGCGGTGCATGATTTCGAAGGCGACCAGACGTACAGCGAAAAGCGCGGCCACAACTTCACCCTGAACGCCACGTTCGCCGAGATCGATCCGGCGGATTACGACGCCCTGGTGATCCCCGGCGGACGCGCCCCGGAATATATCCGCCTGAACAGCCGGGTGCTGCAAATCACGTGCCACTTTGCCGAAACCGGTAAGCCCATTGCCGCCATCTGCCACGGCCCGCAGGTGCTCGCCGCGGCGGGCGTCTTGCAGGGCAAAAAAGCCACGGCCTACCCCGCCGTCGGCCCGGACGTCACGACCGCCGGGGGCAAGTTCCAGCCCGTCGCGGTCACGGAAGCGGTCGTCGATGGTACCCTCGTCACGGCCCCCGCCTGGCCCGCGCATCCGAAGTGGATCGCTGCCTTCCTGAAAGTGCTGGGCACCCAGATCGTGCCGTAGGCCGGATCACCCTCTTGCCCCGCGCAGGGGCCGTTTGAAAAGTCGCTCCCCGCAGGCGGTATTGTTGTTTGTAGGGGCGGACACGTCTGTCCGCCCCCGGAACAGGCCGTGATCGAATTCGCCAACAGGATCGTAGGCGGGAGAAGGGCTGGCTGCTTGACGGTGCCTGCGCGGCGTGTATATAATTAAGATAACATTGCGATAGTGTGAAGAATTAACGAAATGGGCACCCCGAACCATCGCCACCGCGAGTTGTTGCCGACGGGGCCGCAACAGCTTCTGTCCTGACCTTACACTGCGACACCGGCCCATTATCCTCCCTGTACAGATAGAATGTAATATATTTATTATTAATATATTACAGTGAAGAACAGAGTGTTTGTCAGTCTTGCCTGTTCAAGGTAATATGATAGGGCCAACTGTACGCTATCTATTGAGGAAACCCTCATGCGCGCTGCCCTGAGGAGGATTATCCCCATCCCCGCCCGTTGGTTCCCCCACCTGCGGGTCACGGGGACGCTCACGGCCTACCTGGTCGTGTTCTTCACGGCTCATGCCCTGGATGACCAGTCCACTGCCGCGATGTTTTCGGTGCTGCCTGTCGTGGTTGCTGGCGCCTCCTTCGGCACGCGGGCGGGCGTCCTCGCTGGCGTGGTGATGATCCCCTTGGCGGTGCTGATGCTCGCACTGACCGGGACCCAGACCCACCTGGTGATCTGGGAAGGTTTCGCGCTGGTGGTGCTGGTGTTTGTCGGCTATGTCGTCGGGCAGCTACACGATCTGACCGGGCGATTGGCGCAGCAGGTTGCCGAGCGTGAAGTGGCCGAACGGGCGCTGCGCCACAGCGAGCGCCGCCTGCGCAGCATTTTGGAGCACTCGTACGAGGGCATCACCCTGGTCAACGAGCAGGGTGAGATCGTCGTCTTCAATCCGGCGATGGAGCAGAACACCGGGTTCCCGGCGCAGCAGGTGTTGGGACGCACAATTTGGGACGTGCGTCATGCCATGCTCCCCTCGGAGCGCCGAACCCCGGAGGCGCTGGATCGCCTCAAAACCCGGCTGACCGAGGTCTTGCAGAACGGGCGGAATGTCTGGGATGGCGTCGAGTCCGAAAATGAATACCGGCATCCTGACGGGAGAACCCTGATCCTTCAGGAACAGATCATGCCGATCCGGACGGAAGATGGCTACCTGGTGGCCGCGCTCTGCCACGATGTCACTGCCCGGCGGCAGTCCGAACGGCTCAACACCATCCAGCGCGACCTGGGGTTGATGCTCAGTTCGACCGCGGGGCTGTCGAAGGCGCTGGATCAGGTGCTCGACACCGTCTGCCAGTTCGAAGCGATCGATTCCGGGGGGATCTATCTGGTGGGCCAGGGATCGGGCGATCTGACCCTGATCTCCCACCGCGGCCTGTCGCCGGAATTTGTCGAGCGATCGCGGTATTACGGGGCAGATACGCCCAACGCGGTCCTGGTGCGCAAAGGTCAGCCCCTCTATGGCGATTACGACAGCATCCGGGTGACGACTGATCCCGTTCGCCTGGCGGAGAATCTGCACGCGGCGGCCATCATTCCTATTCAGTATGAGGGGCAGCCATTGGCCGTGCTCAACCTGGCGTCCCACACGCACGACTCGATCCCGCCCCACACACGCACGGCCCTGGAAAGCATCGCCACGCAGATCGGGGGCACGCTGACCCGCCTCCGGGCGGAGACGGCCCTGCGGGAGAGCGAAGCCAACCTGAAAATGCTGTTCAACACCGTCGATGATCTGGTGTTCATCTTCGATCTGCAAGGCCAGGTCGTGACCGTCAACCGGGTCGCCGAACTGCGCCTGGGTTACACCGCCGACGAGCTGCGCCAGATGAACGTGCTCGATCTGCTTCCGCCCGACCGGCGCGACGAAGCGGTCGCGCTGCTGGACGAGATTCTGACCGGCGGGCCGTCGAACTCCCCGTTCCCGCTCCGGACGCGCGACGGATCGTCGATCCCCCTGGAAACCCGCTTCACGCGCGGCATTTGGGATCACCAGCCGGTGCTGTTTGGCCTCTCGCGGGACATTACCGAGCGCCAGCAGGTCGAGCGCCACGCGCTGGAACTCGCCATCGAAAAGGAACGGCTGCACATCCTGGCCGAGTTCGTCAAAGACGCCTCGCACGATTTCCGGACGCCGCTGGCGACGATTTCCGCCAGCCTGTATCTGCTGGAAAAATCCGACGATCCGGACGTGCGGCGGCGGCGGGCCCAGGTGATCGGGCGGCAGGTCGAGCGCATCACCCGGCTGATCGAGGGGATGTTGATGATGACGCAGCTCGACAGCGAAGCCACGCTCGATCTCTCGCCCCTGCATCTCAACGCCCTGGTACAGGAGATCGGCGAGCAGG
Source organism: uncultured Anaerolineaceae bacterium (assembly GCA_964427955.1). GTDB lineage: Bacteria > Chloroflexota > Anaerolineae > Aggregatilineales > Aggregatilineaceae > JACRBK01. Next base: position 4,087 of record CAYRWY010000306.1, on the reverse strand, counting down.
TGGAATCGCTGGCGGCGGCCCGGTCGCTGACGGTGCGCCTCGAACTTGGCTCGGACGTCCCGGCGGTGCTGGCGCGCCACGACCGGCTGGGACTGGCCCTCTTCAAAGTCGTGGAGAATGCGCTCCACTACAGTCCCGTGGGCGGAACGGTCATCCTGCGCACGTACTTCCGCGACGGTTGGAGCGTGATCGACGTGCAGGACCGCGGGATCGGCATTCCGGGGACCGATCTGCCTCATGTCTTCGACCGCTTCTATCGCGTGGATCGGGCCCGCTCCTCCGATACGGGTGGGGCCGGGCTGGGATTAGCCATCGCGCGCAAGATCGTCGAACTGCATCACGGCCTGATCGAAGTCGAGAGCACCGTCGGCCAGGGTACGACGGTCCGGCTGTCTCTGCCTCCGCATTCCTGATTTTCCCCAGCGCCCGGATTGGGCTATCATAAACACGAGTTATGCTTGTTCCGGGGGATATCGTCCAGACGCGCCTGTCAGGATCGAAAGGTCGTGTATGAGTTCTTCACTGCGCCGTTTGTTAGTCGTGGGGGTGCTGGTCGCCCTCCTGGCCGGGACGCTGCCCGGCTTTGCCCAGGACAGCGCGGTCGTCTCCACCGTCAACGGCGAGTCGATCACGCGCGCTGACTTTCAGGCGCGGGTGCGTCTGGTGCGCTGGCAGTATCTTCAAGAACTGGCGAAGTTTTATGAACTGACCGGCGGCAACATGGGGCTGTCGCCGCAGTACGTCAATCACCTGGTGTCCAGCCTGCAAGACGCGGCCAGCCTGGGCGATGCCGTGCTGAGCCAGATGGAAGAGGAACGCCTGCTCTGGCAAAAAGCGACCGAGTTGGGGCGGCTGCCGACCGCCGAAGAGACCCAGGCCCAGGAAGCCCGGTTTTTCAGCCTGTGGACCGATGTGGCCGTATCCGACCTGGCGCAGAGCAGCACGGCCCAGGCATTCATCAGCACCTGGTATGCCAACGCGACCGCCGTCTCCGGGTTGACGCAGGACCAACTGCGCACCCTGTTTGCCAACGACGTGGGGCGCTCCAAGCTGTACGATTACGTCGCGACCAACGTGCCGACCGAGGAAATCGCCGTCCATACCCGGCATATCCTGTGCGCCTTCGATCCGATGCCCGCTGACGGCGCGACGCCCGCCCCGGATGTGCGGGTCGCGGCGCAGGGCTGCATTCAGGCGGCGCAGGCCCGGCTCCAGTCGGGTGAGGCGTTCGAGTCGGTCGCCGCCGATCTGTCGGATGACTCCGCCAGCGCCAGCCAGGGCGGGGACGTGGGCACGGTGCGGCTGTCCTACCTCGTCCAGAGCTACGCCGATGCGGTGCGCGATGCGCCGCTGAATACGTTGATCGGCCCGGTCGAGACGCAGTTCGGCTTCCACCTGATCGAAGTGCTGGAGCGCGAATCGCAGGCGCTCAGCGAGAACGAGCTGGCCGACGCTCGCGATGGCTATTTCAAGACGTGGGTGCAGTCGCTGCGCGATGGGGCGGCGATCCAGCGCAGCGCCGATTGGAATACGGACATTCCCGCCGAGCCGGGCTTACAGACGCTCGACCAGACGACTTTCGACGCCGTCTCGCAGTTCTTGAGCGCGCAGACGCCGTAGGGCGGACAGTGGACAGTTTACAGTAGACAGTGATCAGTTATCAGCAAAGGCACCTGGGGCGCTGTTGTCCATTCTTAAGAGGCTCAAGCCCCTCCCTAAATCCCTCCCCGCAAGCGGAGAGGGACTTAAGAACCGCTGCTCCCTTCCTCCGCTTGCGGGGGAAGGGCCGGGGATAGGGGCGTCTAAAAGCCGGGCGCAGCAAGCGGCGCCCCTACCCAGACGTTTCCACCACGCCACTCCCTCTGGAGGGGGCCAGGGGTGAGGTGCTGTGGCTCACGGGGAATTGAAAATTGACCACTGACCACTGTCAACTGAGAACTGTCAACTAAAAACTAAAAACTAACGACTAATAACTAACAACTATCAACTCGCAACATCTGCTCGTCAACCAGCCGGGGGGTGAGAATGCAACCGACACCAGTACAAGGCCAGGCCAGTATTCGGAAGGGATTCGTCGCCGGCGAATTCATGACCCGCACCTACCGCATGAGCGGCGAAACGGAGCTGCGCGGGATTCCGCTGCTCGATCAACTCAACGATGGGAACGCCCAGTTCGTCACGCTGGAACGGCTGTATATTTCGCCGCTGCTCGATCCCGCCGTGCTGACCGGCAACTATGCGGTGGGCGAGATCCGCAAAGAGAACCTGGGGATCGTGGTGCTCACCCAGTTGAAAGACGGCCTGCCCCAGCGCGAGGGGCGCTACATGGGCCGCGATCACGTCGATAAGCCGCTGCTGGTCGTGGTGGCGGGCTTCGAGGTGCGCGGGGTGATCCGGCTGCATCCGTCGGTCAACGTGGCGAACTTCGTCCGGACCACGCCGGAGCAGTTCATCCCGGTCTTCAATGCCACGGCGACGGTCACCGCCCGGCGCGAAATTGTGTTCAAAGGCGGCGCGGTGCTGGTCAACCGCAGCCGGATTGAGGTCTTCTGCATCACAGAAAGTTGAGCGTAACATGTCGCACTTACTGCTGATCGACGACGACTTTAACCTGCTTCAGATGGTCAAACTGATGCTGGAGCGGGTCGGACACCAGGTCGAAATCGCCAAGGACGGCGAAAAAGGGATCATGATGGCCGCGCAAAACCAGCCGGACCTGGCGATCATCGACGTGATGATGCCGGGCCTGAGCGGGTACGACGTGGTGCGCAAGCTGCGCAACGATCCCCTCACCGCCCGGATTCCGATCATCATCCTGACGGCGCGCAGCCAGCCGATGGACAAGCAGATGGCGTTGGAGGCGGGCGCGAATGCCTTCCTGTCCAAGCCGGTGACCGCCCAGGAATTGATCGACCGGGTGGATGCTGTCCTGAAAGCCGGGGTGAATTTCCGCGTCCATACCGGCCTCCTGACCGAGCCGGTGCCTCCGGCCTCGCTGGGGAGCGAACCCTCGGTCCCGTCGCCGCTGCCGTCTCCGTCCAGCCCGCCGCCCGGCTTTGGCAGTCCGGCGGCCTCGGAGCCAATGGCCCCGCGCCCGGCAGCGCCCCCGGGCCGGTCGAGCCGCCGCCCGATTGGCGTGGACGACCTGCCGCCCTCACCGTCGGATTCGTCGCCCCGCCGTCCGATTGGGGCCGAGGCGCTGACCCCGGCGGTGACCGATTCCCAGCCCCGCCGTCCGATTGGCCTGGATGAGGCGCTGGCTTCGTCGGCGGGCGTGGTCGAAGCGCCGCGCCGCCCGATTGGGTTGGAGGATACTCAGCCGATGGGCGCTCTCCCGGCGGTACGCCTGCCGGTGATCACGGTCATCAGTCTGCGCGGCGGGGTCGGGACGACGACCGTCGCCATCAACCTGGCCTTTGCGCTGGGCGGCCAGTCGCGCCGCGTGGGGCTGGTCGATCTCAGCCCGACCAGCGGGCACGTCTCGCTCTACCTGCACCTCACGCCGCCGCAGCATTGGGGCCAACTGCTCGTCATGGGCGATGCGCCCGACGCGCGCACCGTCAGCCAGATGCTGATCCCGCACTCGGCGTCCGGTGTGTCGGTGCTGGCCGCGCCGGTCCAGCCCACCCGCGAGGCGCTGAGCGCCCCGGCGGCGCAGAGTATGCTGCGCCAGGTCGTGACGACGCTGAACCCGGTGATCGTCGATGCGCGCAGTCTGGATACGGCGGCTTCCGCCGCGCTCCAACTGTCGAGCGTGGTGGTCGTCGTGATGGCCGACGATCCGGCCTCGGTGCACACCACCAACCAGTTTTTGCTGATGCTCAATACCCTGGGCGTCGATGCGGGGCGCGTGCGGCTGGTGCTCAACCATCCGCGGCCCCTGACCGAACTGCCCGCCGACGCGATCCAGAAGGCGCTGCGGCGTCCGCTGGCCGCTGAGCTGCCCTTCGAGCCGAAGCAGTCGGCGGCGATCCGGCGCGGCATCCCGCTGGTGTCGGCGCTGCCCGACTGCCCGTTCAGCAGCGGTATCCACCAGTTGACCCGCGCCTTGGGGACGTAGCGGACCTCACCTCCCGACCCCCTCTCC
>CAYRWY010000305.1:0-7313 GCA_964427955.1 uncultured Anaerolineaceae bacterium | reverse complement strand
CCATCTCCACCTGCCGACCCGGGACCGGCGCTTACCACCCGGTCCGCCCGCCTATCCCGACACATCCGCCGCCGCGATTGCCGCTGCCGGGATGCTGCGGCTCGCCCGGCTGGTCGAGGATGACCGGGCGGCTGTGCTCCGATCGGATGCCCGCCTGCTGCTGGGCACCCTGATCGCGCACCAACTGGAAACCGATCCCGACGCCCAGGGCTTGCTGCGCGGCGGCACCTACCACGCGCACAAGGGGTTGGGCGTAGACGCCTACTTTATCTGCGGGGATTACTTCTTCCTGGAAGCCCTGCTCATGCTCGATGATCGCTGCCCTGATTTGTGGGGATTGGGATACAAACGGCTATGACAGAATGTTTTGATCCCCAAGACTACCCAAACTTGATTTTCTTGTGCGGGCAATTTTTGAGTGTTCCAGAGGATGGTTTTGAGGAAAGCATCTCTGGCTATGCAATAAGTTATCCAGAAAAAATTGCCCAGGTTCTGGATGAGATTGATCGTATTAGGGCGGCATCGTCCCCTGATGAAGTGCTGGTCACTTTTTTAAGAAGGGCTGCTTGCGCCTTCCTCTCTCCGGGTGGCGGTCGCTCCACCCTTGATGAAATTGCTACCCGGTTGCAAGATTATCATGAAACCCCTTTCAAAAGTATCCTCTATTTCCTACAGCTAGATATAACGAATCACCCTGATATAGATCGGGATATTCAACGCTATACGACCGCCGACCTGGCCGCACTGAGCGAAGAATTACAAATCATTACGACGGAAGGTTCATCAGAAGAACAGGCATATCGCTTGTTCACTAAAGCAGGGCGTAGGGGATAAGACAGCGAAGGCAGTTTTCGAGGGCATCCGCGATAAATTGTTGGACGAAACCTTCCGTTGGGGCGATTTTTTCTCATAACACGAGGGGATCGGTGGACTCCCGCCGACCCCCTCGTCTCAGATCACACTTGAGCGATTACCACCCGCGCCCGGCGATGCGTTCTTCCGTCGGCATGGTGGTGACGCCGATCCCCACCATCGCTTCGCCCAAATTACGGCTGACCGCGGCCAGAATGGCAGGATCGTTGAAGTGGGTCGTCGCCTCGACGATGGCTTTGGCGCGCTTGGCCGGATCGCCGCTCTTGAAGATGCCCGATCCGACGAAGACGCCATCCACGCCGAGCTGCATCATCAGTGCGGCATCCGCCGGGGTGGCGACCCCGCCCGCCGCGAAGTTGACGACCGGCAGGCGTCCGAGTTCCGCCGTTTCGCGCACCAGGTCGTAGGGCGCGCCGATCTCTTTGGCGAAGGCCATCATCTCGTCAGTGCGCATCGCCTGCAAGCGGCGGATTTCGCCCAGCACCGAGCGGGCATGGCGCACGGCCTCGACCACATCCCCGGTCCCGGCTTCGCCTTTGGTGCGGATCATGGCCGCGCCTTCGCCGATGCGGCGCAGGGCTTCACCCAGGTTGCGGCAGCCGCACACGAACGGGACTTTGAACTCGTGCTTGTCGATGTGGAACTGCTCGTCGGCGGGCGTCAGGACTTCGCTCTCGTCGATGTAGTCGATCCCGATGGCTTCCAAAATCTGCGCTTCGACGAAGTGCCCGATGCGGCATTTCGCCATGACCGGGATCGTCACCGACTCCATGATTGACTCGATCAGGTCGGGATCGCTCATGCGGGCCACGCCGCCCTGGGCGCGGATGTCCGCCGGCACGCGCTCGAGCGCCATCACCGCCACCGCGCCCGCCTCTTCGGCGATCCGGGCGTGTTCGGGGGTCACCACGTCCATGATCACGCCGCCTTTGAGCATTTGCGCCAGGCCGCGCTTCAGGGTTTCGGTCCCTTTTTGCGCGCCGTTGTTGGAGGTCGTGGGATTTGTGTCGTTTGCCATGTAAAACATCTCCTCAAGAACGTTACAGAATCGGGGCGCGGTGCACGGAAGGACGGTACGTGTCCTGCCAGGCCAGCCACGCTGCATTCAACCGTTTGAAGCCTTCTTCAAGTCGGGCCGGGGAATGGGCCGCGAAATTCAGCCGGATGTGCCGGTTGCCGCTGCCATCAGTGTGGAACAGGGTGCCGATAGCATACGCCACGCCGTGATGGATCGCCGTCACGTACAGTTCGGCGGCGGTGGGGCCATCGTCCGGCAGTTTGATCCACAGGTACAGGCCGCCGGTCGGTTCGGTCCATTCCGATCCGGGCGGCAGATACTTCCGGGCGGCGGCGCAGGCGGCGGCACAGCGCGTCCGCAGCTCGGAGCGCACGCGGTTCAGGTGGCCGATCAGCGCCCCGCTCGCCAGGTAGACGTGCATGGCGCGCTGGTTCAGCCCCGGCGTGCAGACGTCCGCCGCATATTTCACGCGCGCCAGCCGGTCGCGCAGCGATCCGTCCGCGATCAGGTAGCCGGTGCGCGTGCCGGGCAGCAGAATCTTGGAGAATCCGCTGGCGTGCAGGACGACGCCATCCTCGTCCAGCGCCTTGAGCGGCGGCGGCGGCGGCTCCCGGTAGCTCAGTTCGTGGTACACGCCGTCTTCCAGGATCGGGACGCCGTAGCGTTTGGCCAGCATCAACAACTGCCGCCGCCGGTAGAGCGGCATCACCACCCCGGTGGGATTGTGGTGCGTGGGAGAGACGTAGATCAGGCCGGGCTGGTGCTCGCGGATAGCGTCTTCCAGCAGGTCCATGCGCATTCCCTGCGCGTCCAGCGGGATGCCCACCGGGATCACGCGGTGCACGTGGGCGATGTCGAGCAGCCCCAGGTAGGTGGGATTGCTGACCAACAGCCGGTCGCCTTCGCTCAGCAGCGTTTGCACGACCAGGTCGAGCGCCTGCTGCGCGCCGCCGGTGATCAACACCTCGTCGGGATGCGCCTGGATGCCCATCGACGCGACGTACTCGCAGATGTCGGCCCGCAGCGGGGGATACCCCTCGGACTCCTCATACGTCACGGCGGACGCGCCGTCGCGGTCCAGCACGGTATTGATGGCATTGCGCAGCGCTTCCACCGGCAAAAATTCCTCCGGCGGTGCGCCGCCGCTGAAGGCGATCACGCCGGGCTGGCGGGCCAGGCGCGTCATTTCGCGCATACTGATGTTGATCGCGCCGGGCGGCGGCCAGGCCGATCCCACGCCGCTGGAATGCGAACGCCCGCCGGTCACGAACGTGCCGCGGCCCGCGTGGGCGGCGATCAAGCCCTCGGCCTGCAACTGCGCGTAAGCGTTGACGACACTGATCCGGGCGACGCTCAACTGCCGGGCCAGGTCGCGCGTCGGCGGCAGGCGATCACCAGGGGCCATGCGCCCGCTCTCGATCTGGAGCCGGAAATGCTGGGCCAACTGCTGGTAGATCGGCTCCACCGAGTCTTTGAACAGGGGAATTTCCATCACCGCGTTTATCATAATCCCAATCCTAACAGGACCATGATACCACGTATAGGGCCAAATGGGGCCAATAGGGCTACAGCCCGACGCGGGCGCGCTCGTCGCGTTCTTTGATCACCTGCTGGTAGAGGTCTTCGTACTGGTCGGCCACCCGCTGCCAGGTGAAGCTCTGCTCGATCAGCCGCCGCCCATGCTGGCGCAGGTTGAGCCGCAGCCGGGGTTCGCGCAGCAGTTGGAAGATACTGTTCACCAGATCTTCGTCAGTTTGACCAAGCAGGACGTGTTGGCCGTGCCTGACCGGGATGCCATCGCAGCTCAGCGGCGTGGCGACGACGGGTGTTTCCATCGCCATCGCTTCGAGCACCTTGTTCTTGATCCCGGCCCCATAGCGCAGTGGGCTGACGAAGATCATCGAGAATTCGAAATAGGGCCGGGTATCGGGCACACGCCCGGTGATCTCGACCGCCTCCGAGGCATACGCGCACAACTCCGGGGGCGCATTCCCGCCGACCAGGTACAGCCGCGCCGAGGGGACCGCCTGCCTGACGCGCGGGAAGATGTCGCGCACCAGGCGCAGCGCCGCGTCCAGGTTGGGCTGGTAATCGTAGTTGCCGATGAACATCAGCACCGGGTCTTCCGGCTCGAAGCCGGTCGGGGTGAAGTAGTCCATGTCCACGCCGTTGGGGATGACCACCAGCGGGGTGCGTGGGTTGAGGCTTTTCAGCGCGCGGGCATCGGGTTCGGCCAGCAGCACGACCCGATCATAATCCTCGAACATCCAGCTTTCGTACCCGCTGGCGATCCGGTATTGGAAGTCCTTGACCCAGCGCCCCAGCCAACTGCGATCCTCCTGCACGGCGCGATCCAGCCACAGGCTGTACGACTCGTAGGGCACGATCACGTTGGGAAGCTGGCGCACCAGCGGCAGGTATTCGTAGACCTGCACCCCGCCGAACAGGTGTACCACGTCGTAGGTGCGTTCTTGCAGCGCCGTCGCGATGGCGCGCCACATGGCGGGCGACCAGCTTTGTTCCGCCGAGCGCGGAAAACGGGCGTTGGCCTGGCGGGCGCGCTGGAAGTAGCTCAGCGGCGAGCGGCGCGGCTCGCGGATCAGGGTCACGCTGCGGAACAGGTTTTGATAGCGCGGCACGTCGGCAATATCCGCCGGTTGGTCGTAAAACGCCAGCAGGTCGATCTGGTAGCGCCGCGCGGATAACTCGTGGGCGAGGTGATACGGGATCAGCCGGTCACCGCGATAGAGCGGGAACGGCGGACAGCGAGAGATCAGCAGGACATCCATAGGGACCACACTTCACAGGGACAGTGCCCTATTTATAGCAAACTTTCGATAACTTGTGAAACCTGGGCGGCGTACCCGGCTGCCGTGAAGTGCGCCAGCACGTGCGCCCGCCCATTTTGCCCCAGGTGCTTGCGCAGGGCCGGATCGCGCAGCAGGGCCAGCACGCGCGTCGCCAGGGCGTCCGGCGCTTCGGGCGGGACGAGATAGCCGGTTTCGCCATCGATCACCGTTTCTGCCGGGCCGCCGTTGTTCATGCTCACCACCGGGCGGGCCATCGCCATGCTTTCCAGGTGGCCCATGCCGAGCGACTCGAAGCGCGACGGGCAGACGATCACGTCCGCCGCGGCGACGACTTCGCGCACGTCCTCCCAGAAGCCCAGGTAGGTCAGGCACTCGCGCAGGACCGGATCATTTTGTCCGGCGGCCAGGATGTCGCGCTTGTAGGTTTCGTCTTTCGACACCTGGAACACATTCTCCCCGGCTACGGCGAAACGCGCGCCGGGCATCTGGGCGTGGATACGCTGCGCCATCGCCTGGAAGATGTCGTGGCCCTTGACGTGCTGGAAGCGCGCGATCATGGCGACCAGCGGCACATCCGGCCCGATCCCCAATTTCGCCCGCACCGGCGATCCATCGATCCCCGGCTGGAAGTGATCCGGGTCCACGCCGGGCACGACGATCCGGATCGCGCCGGGCGGCATGAAGTGGCCGGACGCCGCCAGCCAGCGGTCGCGCACCGCCTGCGTGATGGCGATGATCTGCGTCACCTGCTGGCGGAAAAAGGATCGCTGCCAGGGCTTGGCCGGGAACCACCAGCCCATCGCGTTCCACAGCACCGGAATCCGGTTAGCGCGCGCGGCGGACGCGGCGAACGGCAGCGAGTGGTAATCGCTGTGGATGGCGTGAATCTCCAACCGGCGGGCGAGATCGGCCATGCGGCGGTTGATCGGGAAGCGCTGCCAGATCGCGGGCACGAACCAGGTATTGATCCCGCGGTAAGGCAGGATGTGCGTGGTGACCCCGATGGCGCGGGCGGCTTCGGGGAACTGCCCATCGCGTGGGCAGAGCAGGTGCAGCGCATAGCGATCCGGATCGAGCGCGCCCATCAGGTTCAACTGGACGCTTTCGCCGCCGCCCAGGCCGGTATAGGCTGAGATGAAGAGGAGGTTACGTTTCATGGCGTCTAGAAGGCGTAGCGTTCCGGGTCGAACTGGTCGAGGTGCTCCCCGATCCAGACGATGGTGCGGCGCAGGCCCTCTTCGAGCGAGACCTGCGGCTCCCAGCCCATCAAGTCTTTGGCCAGGGCATAATCCGAGCGCAGGCGCGTGACCTCGCTGGCGTCGGGCCGGATGCGCTGCGCGTCGGTGACGATCTCGACCTGGCGCCCGGTCAGCGTGATCGCCAGTTTGGCCAGCTCGCCGATGGTGATCGACCGCCCCGTGCCCAGGTTGAGCGGACGCCCGATCCCCGCCTCGGTCTGGGACGACAGCCAGAAGCCGCGCACGGTGTCGCCCACGTAGGTCAGGTCGCGGGTGGGATGCAGCGCGCCCAGCTTGACCACGTCACGTGTGAGCGCCTGGCTGATGATGGCCGGGATCACGGCGCGGGCGCTCTGGCGCGGGCCGAAGGTGTTGAAGGGGCGGATGATGCGCACCGGCAGGCCGTATGCCGCGTGGAAGCTGATCGCCAGCGCATCGGCGGCGACCTTCGAGGCGGCGTAGGGCGACTGGGGATGCAGCGGATGTTTTTCGTCGATGGGTTCGTACTGCGCCGAGCCGTAAACCTCGCTGGTGGAGGTGACCATCACGTGCGGCGTGCCCTGATCGCGGGCGGCGGTCAGGACGTTGAGCGTCCCGGTGACGTTGACCTCGGTCACTTCGCGCGGGTGCTGGTACGAATAGGGGATCGTGATCACCGCGCCGAGGTGGTAAATCTGGTCTACGCCGCGCACGGCCTGGGCGACCGCTTCCACGTCGCGCAGATCGCCGAAATACAGCTCGACGTTAGCGCGGACGTCGGGCGGTAGCAGGCTGAGGTTCCCGGCCCGGTGCCCGGCGTTGTAGCGCACGAAAGCCCGGACCTGCACTCCCTGTTGCACCAGGAATTCAACCAGGTGGCTGCCGATGAACCCGGCAGCGCCGGTGACGAGGGCGTGAGTAGAACTCATAGCGTTTTTTCCAATCGAGATGATTTATTCACCAAACATTCCAGGAATATAAGGACCAGGTTTCCATTCTATGTCAAACAAAATAGGGAAAGTATCATAAATCAAGATAAATATTCCATTCTCAAAATCTTGGCACAAACGGTCATAGGTCCTACCTTGTATGGTAGGCCAGTTAAATACAACAGGGCCACCACCCATAGAAGCGATTTTTTCTTTGCTTCCAAAGCTAGACGTTAGCACATCTTGGTGTGCAATTTTGTCACGTAGTTCTTTAAGTAACTGTATCCATTCCCCCTTAGCCGCATATTTTTGAAATATAGTTAATATTGTTTTGGCCTTTTCCTTAAACGGCTCTTTTTCTAATCCAGAGAGAGTTTTTACGAATGTGGATGTCTTCATGTGAATATTGGGGCTAATGTTAGGAGATTTTAAAACCAGCAAGACGTAAAACATGTAAAAGTCTAGA
>CAYRWY010000304.1:2010-7314 GCA_964427955.1 uncultured Anaerolineaceae bacterium | reverse complement strand
GAATTATGGCATTACCCGATGGTGCAGTACATGGCGACGCACGGACTGCGCCTTCCGGTCCAGGACCCGGCGCAGCCCGGCCCCTGGCGGCAGGAGGGCGGCCAGCCGCCGCTGTATTATATGATCGGCGCCGTCGCCACCTTCTGGATCGATACGGGCGATCTGGACCAGGTGCGGCGCATCAACCCGCACGCCGACATCGGGATCGTCGTGCCGGACGGCAATGCCAACATGGTCGCCCACCACGCGGAACGCGAGTCTTTCCCCTGGTCGGGGACGGCGCTCGCCATGCACCTCGTGCGCGGGTTGTCGATCCTGATGGGGCTGGGCACGGTCTGGTTGACGTACTGCCTGGGGCGCGAGTTGTTCCCCCGTTCGGCGTGGATCGCGCTGGGCGCGGCGGCGTTCACCGCCTTCAACCCGATGTTCCTGTTCATCAGCGCGGTCATCAACAATGACAACCTCTCTACCCTGCTCGCCACGGCGCTGCTGCTGCTGATCGTGCGGCTGCTCAAGCGGCGCGACGCTCCGCCCCTGCGGACCTACGTCGTGATCGGCGCGGCGGCGGGCGCGGGGATGCTGGCGAAATTCCAGATCGGTTTCCTGCTGCCGTTGATCGCCGTCGCCCTGCTGATTGTCTCGATCCGCGTGCGCGACTGGCGCCCGGTGGTGATCGGCGGCGCGATCTCCGGCGGGCTGACGATCCTGATCGCGGGCTGGTGGTACTGGCGGAATTACGATCTCTACGGCGACGCGACCGGGATCAACGTCTTCCTGGACATCGTCGGACGCCGCGCCGTGCCCGCCGACCTGGCGCAGCTCTGGACCGAGCGCGACACGTTCATGATGTCGTTCTGGGGATTGTTCGGCGGCGTCAACGTGCCGATGAGCGACGGCATCTACCGGGTGTTCAACGTCATCACCGGGATCGGGATCGTGGGGCTGATCGCGGCGATCCTCGCCGGACTCGTCGCGGCACGGCGCAGCGCCGATCCGGCAGCGAAAAAGGCGAATCTCGCGGCGCTGTGCGTGGCGATCTGGCCGGTGATCGTCTTCGTCTCGCTGATCTCGTGGACGCGGCAGACCTGGGCTTCGCAGGGGCGGCTGTGGTTCAGCGCCATCGCCCCGCTGAATATCGGGCTGGCGGTCGGGCTGGCGTGGTGGGGAAAGGCAGTTCACCACAGTTTCAGGCTGGCCTCACCCCCCGGCCCCCTCTCCAACAAAGTTAGAGAGGGGGAGGTATCGGGCGGCGCTTCCCCTCTCCATCCAGGATGGGGTGAGGCCGGAGCAGGCGTAATCATTCTGGCGGCGGCGGGGATATTCTTCGTCGGGGTGGCGGCGATCACGCCGTTCGCGACGATTCGCCCGGCGTATACACTGGATCGCACGGCCTATTGGAGCGAACCGACCCTGGAATCCGGCCCGCAGCACGCGGCGTGCTTCAGCGAAGCAGAGACCGATCCGGAGGCGCTGTGCATGGCCTACCAGCAGTTGTCGGGCGCGATCCGGCCCGGCGAGTTTCTCGAATTCTCGCCCGCCTTCACCGTCAAGGAACCGCTGACGCGCGATTGGAGCCTGTTCGTGCACCTGGTCGATGAGGACGGCGCCATCGAAGCACAGCGCGACATCTACCCCGGCGGCGGGCTGATCGCGACGTCCGATCTGAAGCCGGACGACACCTGGAACAATTTGATCGCGGTCTCGATTCCGAAGGGACTGTATACCCCGCAGACGCTCGACGTCTACCTGGGCTTTTACCACCTGCCCACCCGCCAGCGCATGTTCGCCACCGGCCCCGACGTGGACACGGCCTCCTACCGGGTCTACCTGGGCCAGGTCCGGCTGGAAGCACCGCCGGGCGGCGTGCCGAACCCGGTCAACGTAAATTTCGGGGGCGTGGTCAAGCTGCTGGGCTACGAGGTCAGCGACCGCTCGCTGGCGCCCGGCGAACAGACCACCATCACCCTGTACTGGGAGGCGCTCAAGGCCATCGACCAGGAATATGTCGTCTCAGTCCAGATCATCGATTACAACACGTTCACCAAAGCCGCCCAGGAAGACCGCCCCCCTACCCCGCCGATGACCACCTGGGCGCGTCACCAGACCGTTGCCGACGTGCGCACGCTGACGATTACGACGGACGCGACGGTGCCGACCGGCTACCGGGTGCTGGTGCGCGTCTATCCGGCGGACGATCCGGCGGCGACGCTGCGCGTGCGTGGGGACAAAGGCGTCCAGTCGGAAGATTTCGTGTGGCTGAGCTGGATCGTGGTGAAGGCGCGATGAAGCGAGTCATCAGTCGTCAGTTTTCAGTTTTCAGTACAGGCCGGGCGATGCTTGCCGCAACCGGTTTTCGGCATTCTGTGGAAGAGCAAAAGCAGTTCAACGCAGAGAACGCGGGGATTCCTGGAGTCCCGGCCTCACCCCCCGGCCCCCTCTCCAACGAAGTTAGAGAGGGGGGGAAGGCTGCCCCGACTCGATCTGGTCATTGGCCGAAGTGGCTGGTTGCGATCCTGATCGGCTACATCGTGCTGGCGGTGATCTACAGCGTCTCGACGCCGATTTTCGAGCCGCCGGACGAAGTGACCCATTTTCCGGTGATCGACCACATCGCCGATACGGGGCAACTGCCGGTCCAGGACCCGGACCAGGTCACGCTCTGGCAGCAGGAAGGCAGCCAGCCGCCGCTCTATTATCTGCTGAGCGCCCCGCTGATCCGGCTCATCGACCGGGATGACCTGGCCGCGCGGCAGGTGCATAACCCGCACGCCCGGATCGGGATCGGGCTGGCGACGGACAATCACATCTCGGTCCTGCACGACTGGGACGCCGAGGCGTTCCCCTGGCACGACACGGCGCTGGCGGTGCACGTCGTCCGCTTCTTCAGCATCCTGCTCGGCCTGGGCACCGTGATCGCCATCTCCTGGACGGTGCGGCTGGCCCTGCCCGGCCAGACCGCGATCCAGATCACGGCGGTGCTGCTGGCGGCGTTCAACCCGATGTTCCTGTTCATCTCGTCGTCGGTCAACAACGACAACCTGATCAACCTGCTCAGCGCGGCGACCATCGCCTGGATACTGTACCTGTGGCGCGCGGGACTGACTCCGCAGCGGATCGGCGTACTGGCGGTACTGCTGGCGCTGGCGTCGATCTCCAAGCTCAGCGGGCTGGCGCTCTACCCGGTGGCCGGACTGGCCGTGCTGCTGATCGCGTGGCGCAACCGGATGCCGCCGTATCACCTGATCGGGGCGGCGATCATCGTGTTCACCGCCTGGGCCGTGCTGGCCGGGTGGTGGTACGCGCGCAACGTGCGGCTCTACGACGATCCGACCGGCATGAACCGGATGATCGAGATCATCGGCCCGCGCGATCACACCGTCACGGCGAGCGAATTGATCGACGAATTCGCCGGGCTGCGGCAGTCGTTCTGGGGCGTGTTCGGGACATTGAACGTGATCGCGCCGGACCTCCTGTTCGATTACGGCGACGCCTTGATGCTGGCGCCGCTGGTCGCGCTGATCGTGGTGGTGATAAAGGCGGTCCAACCGTCAAGACCAAAAAACGAAAAACAGGGCGCAGCAAGCAGCGCCCCTACGGCGCGTGAGAAGCTGGATCGGGTGTTTCCGGTGCTGCTGTTGGCGCTGCACGCGGGGGTCGTGTTCGCGGCGCTGATCAACTGGACGCGGCAGACTCCGGCCACGCAGGGGCGGCTGATGTTCCCGGCGCTGGGCGCGCTGGCCACGCTGATGGCGCTGGGCCTCGCGCACCTGTTCCCGCGTGAAATCCGGGGGATCGCCACGCCCGCCGCCGCGATCCCGCTGGTGATCGCCGCCGCGATCCTGCCGTTTCACACGATCCAGCCCGCCTACCGCCTCCCGCGCGAAGTGAACGCCATTCCTGACCATGCGATCCCGGTCGAGGCGCAGTTCGGGCCGATCCAACTGCTCGGCGTGAAGATCGGGGATCATGCCGTCGAGCCGGGGCGCGAGGACGACGGGCTGAACGTGACGCTGTACTGGCGTCCGCTGGCGCACACGGACGTCGATATGAGCCTGTACGTGCAGGTGTTCGGTCTGCCGGATGCGGAAGCCGAGTCCGGTTTGCAGGAGATCGGCAAAATCGACACGTATCCGGGCGGCGGGCTGCTGCGCACCACCACCTGGGACCTGAACGTGATCTACGCCGACCATTACCGGCTGCCGATCACGGCGGGGGCGATCACCCCGGTGCGGCCCCGGCTGAAAATCGGCTGGCGCGACTTCGTGACCGGCGAGGAATTCGCGCCGCAAACCTTCGGCGGCGACCCGCGTGACGCCGTGACGGTGGACGGCGGACGTGTGATCGGGGCGGATCAGACGCTGGCGGACGGCGTCGGACCGGGGGCGGTGTTCAATGGAGCACTGCGCCTGAACCGGAGCCGCGTCGATCCGACCACTGCCGAGCCGGGCGGAAGCGTGACGGTTGCGCTAGAATGGGAAGCATCCGCCCGCGTGCCGGAAGATTTCACGATCCTGGTGCACCTGATCGATCCGGCGGGGGGCGACCAACCGCTGGCGCAGGGGGACGCACCGCCGCTCGATGGGCGCTGGCCGACGTCCGCCTGGGAGCCGGGCGATTCGTTCGTGGACGAACACACCATCGCCCTGCCCGCCGATCTGCCGCCGGGCACCTACCGGATCGCGGTGGGCTTCTACCGTCCGGCGGATTTCACCCGGCTGCCGGTCGAGACGGACAACGAGACGCTGCCGGGGGCGATCCTGCTGCCGCAGACGGTGACAGTCAATTGACAGGGAGGTTATCATGACCGACAAAGACCCGGAATGCGAAGAGCGTATCATGATGGAAATCATTGTGGACTGCTATGGCGAATACGAACGGGCAGCGGGTTGGTGGTGCACGCTTGATGACAAAATGAGCTTCCCTTTCAGAGCCAGGTGCATTGCCGCCAGAAGCCTCTCACCGCTCAAGGTAGGAGAAGAAGTTGAAGTCCTGCACATGGCCGAGCAAAAAGACTGTGAGCGCGAAATGCTGGTGATCGTGCGCTGGTCGGGCAGGACCTTCGGCGTGCCGTTATCCCAACTGGAAGGCATCGGAGTCGATGCCGATACCCAACAAGCGATTGAAGATTGGCATTACTGGACAGCACAAGGTTACGAATTTTGATCAAGCGGCTCTCTCATTCCCCGACCGTGATCACGGTGGTGGTGCTCACCGTCCTGTGGGCGTTCTTTTTCTGGCGGCTGCTGACGCCCAGCACGGGCGACCGCGTCATCTTCACCCAGGGGGACTTCACCCAGCACTTTT
>CAYRWY010000304.1:0-1910 GCA_964427955.1 uncultured Anaerolineaceae bacterium | reverse complement strand
TGTGGACGTATGGCGGCTATTTGACCGGCTATCCCATGCTGCAACCGAGCATCGCCGAGGCGATCACCTGGCTGCCGCTGATGCTGCTGGGCGCGCACCTGAGCCTGACCCGTTCCCGCTGGCGGGTACGTGGGATGCTGCTGGCCGGGGCGATGATGGGCCTCTCCTTCCTGGGCGGGCACACGCAGACGACGCTGGAAATGACCTATCTCACGGCGGGCTACGTAGCCGTGATCGGCTGGCAGAATGGGATCAGTTGGAAGGGGATCATCGGGCGGATCGCGCTGTTCGGGCTGTGCGGGGCGGCGATCTCCGCCGTGCAACTGCTGCCCACGACCGAATTCACGCTGCTGGCGTATCGCTCCGAAAGCTATCACTTCGCGGACAAAGCCAACGGCTTCACCCTGCCGGAACTGATCCAGTTCGTCTGGCCGAGGCTGTTCAAGGCGGAATGGTGGCCGCTGTATACCGGCGTGATCGGCGGGCTGCTGGCGCTCAGCGCCCTGCTGCGCCCGCGCCGCGAGGTTGTTTTCTGGATCGGCGTGATCGTGGTCGGCGTCTGGCTGTCGCTGGGCGGACGGAGCAGCGTGTACGACGCCTTCTACCTGCTCGCGCCGGGCTTCAGCGTCTTTCGCGACCAGGAGCGGATCGCGTCGGTGCTGGTGTTCGCGCTGGTCGTGCTGGCGACGTACCAGTTAGACCGGCTGCTCAGTTTCCCGGCCTCACCCCCCAGCCCCCTCTCCATTGAAAATGGCGAGGGGGAGTGGCGGCGGCTGGCGTGGTTGGCGCGCGGGCACCTGGCGCTGACCGGGATCGTGTTCGCCGTGCTGACGCTGGTGCTGCTGATCCGCGAGAAAGCGCCGAACGATCCCACCGCCAACGCCGCCGGGCACGTCGTGCTGATCAGCCTGATGTTCAACGTCTGGCTGATCGGGCGGCAGCGCGTCCTGTCCGCCGCCGAGAAGGTCCGCCCGCGGCAGATCCTCTCCGGCGCGCTGCTGGCGCTGTTGGTGCTGGACCTGTTCAGCGTGGGCATGGATTCGCCGAACTTCGTGCCGGACAACGAGTACAACCGCATCCAGCCGCCCGCGAACCTGGACCTGCTCAGCCCACCGCTGGACGACATCCAATGGCACGTCGATGGCGCGGCGGGCCTCCAGGGCAACGGGGTGTACTGGCAGGTGCCCGACATCTACGGGACGATCCCGTTCAGCCTGGCGACGACCGAAAAGCTGCGCCAGATTCGCGTGGACCGGCGCTGGGAAGTGTTCGCGGTGCGCTACGCCATGATGACCGCCGAGGTGCCGGATAACGTGCCGGTCCAGGTCGTGGGCGACGGGGTCAACTACGATGGCGAAGACTACACGCTCTACGAGTTGACCAACCCGCGCCCATTCGCCCACCTCGTCTACCAGGTGCGCGTCTCGGAGGACGGGCTGGACGGCGAGCGGGAGATCATGAAGGAGCCGATTCTCGACCTGCGCGAGATCGGCGTCACCGAGCACGCCCTGCCCTTCGAGCTGCCCGGCCAGCGCCCCGCCGACGCGCGCGTGGACGCCTTCAAGATGGTCATGCCGGAATACATGGAAATGTCCGTCACGACCAGCGCCAACGCCCTGCTGACGGTGGCGGTCGCGAATTATCCCGGCTGGCAGGCGGAGGTCAACGGGCACAAAGTAGACATCCTCGACACGTACGCCGGGCTGATCGGCATCCCGATCCCGGCGGGCACAAACCAAAAGGTGACGCTGCACTTTATGCCGCGCTCGGTCATGCTGGGCGGCGTGATCTCGGCGCTGGCGCTGATCGCCGTCGTGGGGTACGTGCTGGGAGAGGTCGTGCTCGCGCGGCGGAGGAAGCAGCCGCGATAAAAGAGCGATTCAACGCCGAGGCCGCAGAGCACGCGGAGA
>CAYRWY010000303.1:0-7320 GCA_964427955.1 uncultured Anaerolineaceae bacterium | reverse complement strand
TTAGCCTCCGCTTACACCATGAATGAATGCTTCTTTCCGGACACAAATCAAGTATGCCGGGACGCCCATCGAAACCGTGGTGGCCGTGCTGGGCAACGGCAGCCGTGTGATGGCCCAAGATACCGTCCCCTATGCGCTGTGGTGTGCCGGAGAGCAGTTGGATCATTACGAAGACGCGATCTGGCTGACGATCAGCGGGCAGGGAGATGTGAACACCACCGGCGCGATGGTCGGCGGGATCGTCGCCATGTCCACCGGCCTGGACGGTCTCCCCGCCGCCTGGCGATCCAGCCGGGAACCGCTGCCCGACTGGCCGTTCGAAGACGCGTAAGAATCCCACAAGAAATACCCTAGAGGATCATCAGAAGTCCGCTCCGCGCCTGCCGGGCGTGTTAAACTACATTCAGACCTCTACCAGCCTGTCTAGCGGAGTTTAGACGCCTATGTTCCTGCTCCCTGATTATCGCGTCCGGCAGCGTGACTATTTGCTGAACATCAGCCGGGCCATCACGGCCCAGCTCGACCTGAGCGAAGTGCTGCGCATGGTGCTGCAAGCGGCGACCGCGATGCTGTCCGGCGACATCGGCGTGATCGCGCTGCGCGACGGCGACAGCTTCCGCACGCAGGCCATCACCGGGATCGCGGCGGAGCAGGCACCGCTGGTCGATTCGCTGTTGGAAGACCTGCGGCCCGATCCGACCGCCGAAGTCGATCTGACGCTGCTGCAAGCCAAGATGCGCCGTCTCGCGCGGGAGCTGGACGTCAACCTGCGGCAGGTGGTGTCGCTGCCGCTGTCGGTGGCGGACAACATGCTCGGCATCATGCTGATCTTCCGCTCCTATGCAGGGACGCCCGCCCAGAATGACTATCTGCTGCTGCAAAGCTTCGCCGATCAGGCCGCCATCGCTGTGCATAACGCGCGCATGTACGAGTTTGCCAACCAGGAGCGCCAGCGCCTCGCCGCGATCCTGGATTACAGTGCCGACGGCGTGATGATCCTGGACGCGCAGCTCCGCGTCGAGCGGTGGAATCGGGCGCTCAGCCGCATGACCGGCCTGCCTGCCGACCAGGCTACCGGTCGCCCGCACGAGGTGGTGATTCGCTGGAAGCGCCGCGAGATGGGATCGTCGCTGGAGCAGGCGGTCACGGCAGGCTGGCCGCGCCACTACAATGGGGACGCCCCCGTGGATACGCTCTACGTCGAGGGCGATCTGGAACGGCTGGACGGCTCGACCCTGAGCGTCGGGATCACCTATGCCCCGCTCAGCAAATCGGGCGGCGGGCTGCAAAACGTGATCGCCAACGTGCGCGACATCACGCACTTTCGCGAGGCCGAGCGGCTCAAATCGACCTTCATTTCGGTCGTGTCGCACGAACTCAAAACCCCGGTGGCGTTGATCAAGGGCTATGCCGACGCGCTCAACCGCGAAGATGCCGACTGGGATCACGCGACGATCCAGAACGGGCTGAACGTCATCGAAGAAGAGGCCGACCGCCTGACCGAACTGATCGAGAATCTGCTGGCGGCTTCCAAGCTGCAAGCCGAGGGGATGCACCTGAACCTGGACGACGTGAACCTGGCCTCGATGGCTAAACAGGCGGTCGAACGCTTCCAGACGCAGACCACCCGGCACACGCTGAGCGCGGATTTTCCGGCGGATTTTCCCATCATCCAGGGCGATCAAACCCGGCTGCGGCAGGTCTTCGACAACCTGCTCAGCAACGCGATCAAATACTCCCCCAACGGCGGCGCGATCACCCTGCGCGGCACCGTGGAGCCGGACTGCGTGCGGGTGTCGGTCAGCGATCACGGCATCGGCCTGCCGCCCGATCAGCTTCAGCGGGTTTTCGAGCGCTTCTATCGCGTGGGCAGCAGCCTGACCCAGACCACGCAGGGGACCGGGCTGGGCCTGTACCTGGCGGATGCCGTGATCAAGGCCCACGGCGGGCAGATCTGGGCCGAGAACAATCCCGGCGGCGGTTCTACCTTCACCTTCACGCTGCCCTGCGCGGAATGATCGTCCCCGCCAAGTTAGCACTCGTCACCAGGGAGTGCTGGCGGTATACTACACGAGTTCATGTATCGGCCCTGGCCGGTGGTAATCGAATTAGAGGAGCATTGCTGCATGTCACAATTGGTTCGAACAACGTTGAACTGCCCACGCTGCGGCACGTCTTTCCCGGCCATTGTCGAGCAGATTATTGACGTGGGGCAGGACCCCCAGGCGAAAGCGCGCTTCTTGTCCGGGCGGGTGAATATGGTCGCGTGCCCGAACTGCGGCCACACCATCGCCGTCGGCACGCCGCTGCTGTACCACGATCCTGCCAAACAACTGCTGATGATCTACGTCCCGATGGAACTGAACGTCTCCGCGGCGGATCGCGAGAAGATCGTCGGCGATCTCACCCGCCGCCTGACCAACAGCATCCCCCAGGAGCAGCGCCGCGCGTACCTGCTCACCCCGCGCCAGGCGCTCACGCTGCCCGGCATGATCGATACCATCCTGGATGCGGACGGCGTCACCGCCGAAATGCGCGAAGCCCAGCGCGAGAAAATGCGCGTGATGGAAATGTTCTTGCAGGTTCACCCTCAGGAATGGGTGACCCTGGCGGAGCAGCAGGCCGCGGTGATCGACCGCGAATTCTTCCAGATGATGCTCGTCACGGCGGAGAATGCCGCCGAGACCGGCAGAGAAGACATGGCCCAGGCGCTGCTGCGGCTCTACAACTACCTGCTGCAAAACACGCCCGCCGGTCAGGAGATGGTCGCCGCTGCCGAGCAGCAGGAACAGACTGTGCAGGAAGTCGCCGAGGAATTGCAGGCCCGCGGCGATCAGCTCAGCCGTGAGGAATTCTTCGAGATCGTGCTGAACTCGGCGGACGACGATCAGCGCGTGCAGGCGTTGGTCGGCCTGATGCGCCCGGCGATGGATTACCAGTTCTTCCAGGACCTGACCGCCCAGATCGACGCGGCGCAGGGTGCCCGGAAGGATCAGTTGACGGCGCTGCGCACCCGGTTGGTGGAACTGACCGGGGTGATCGATCAGCAGACGCAGGCGGTCTTGCAGCGCGCGGCGGATACCCTGCGCGCCATCATCAGCGCCGAAGACCTCGACGCCGCCATCCGTCCCCGCCTGGAACTGATCGACGACATGTTCATGACCGTCTTGCAGACGAATATTCGCGTGGCGGAGCAGAACGGCGATACGCGCACGGCGGAGCGGCTGAAGGAAGTGCTGCAACGGGTGCTTGAGATCCTGCGCGAGAGCGCGCCGCCGCAGATCCGGCTGATCAACGATGTGCTGTCGCTGGATAACGACGACGATGCCCGCGCCATGATCGAGGAGCGCGCGCCCAGCTTCGGCCCTGAGCTGCTCGACCTGATGGATGCGCTGGCCGACGACCTGGACGAGAGCGAACAGCCGGACGTGGCCGAGCGCCTGCGCGGGTTGGCCGAATACGCCGCGGAGTTTGTGGGTGAGGAACCCCAACTGCCCACCGGGGGCCACCAGCATCCGCACTAAATGCCCCGTCCCACATTTGATAAAGTAACATCGGGTTCTGTAGGGGCTTGTCCCGGCCTCACCCCCCAACCCCCTCTCCATTCGAAAAACACAATGGAGAGGGGGCGATTGCCGCGCCGGAAAAGTCCCCTCGCCAACTCTGTTGGAGAGGGGATTTAGGGGTGAGGCCGTTTTTTCCCTATGACACCCGATCAGATGCCTAACTTGATGCCTATTGGGCAGGGCTTGCCCTGCCCCTACCGGATTTCCCTGTTATTTACGGGATGAGGCACTTTTTTGCTCTTCGAAAATGACAGGGATGGTCAATCGCCATCCCTGTTTTGTTGTCTCCCCTCTCCCATGTTCTCTATGGGAGAGAGGGTAGGGGGTGAGGGCTATTTCGTCGCTTTGCGCAGCGCCCAGCCGCCCGCCAGGGCGACCAGGACCAGCGCCAGCAGCATCCACAGCGCGGGCTGCGGATGGGACGTCTTTTCGGCGGGCGGATAGCCGGTCGAGGGCAGCGACCCAATGGTGGAGACGATGCCCTGGGCCGTCGCCGTGGCGGTCGCCCCATCCGGCGCCTGGCCGCTCAGTGACACCGTGTTGGTGATCACGCCATCCAGCGGGCTTTCGAGCACGGTAGTGATGATGCGCAGCACGAGCGATTCGCCCGGCGCGAGGCTGGGGATCGTGAAGGTCACGATCTGGCCCGCGACGCTGGCCGAGCCGCGCGGCGTGTCTACGCTGTCGATCCGCAGTTCGCTGCGCAGCGTGTCGGTGATGACGAGGTTCGTCCCGGTGCCCGTGCCCCGGTTGGTGACGGTGATCACCCAGGTGAGCTGCTCACCGGGCAGACCGATGCCACCCGCAGGCAGTTCGCCGATCTTGCTCATGGCTGGGTCGAAGATGCCGGTGTCCGGGTTACCTGCCGGGTTGCTGGTGCCGCCATCCTCGGAACGCGCCTTGAGCTTCAGCCCGACCACGACCGGATCGTGATCCGAGACGCGGATGGGGGCGGGATCATACAGGTAGGCCTGGTTGTAGTCGTTGTAGTCCATCGCGGTCGGTTCGTCGGTGTTGATGTGCCATTCGCCGACGCCCGTCACCTGCGACACCAGGCTCTTGCTCGCCAGTGCGTAGTCGAGGTAGCCCCATTGGCCGTCGAAGACGTAGGAATAGGCTTCCCGTCCACCGAAGGCTTTGACCAGGTTGGTGAAGCTGCCCTTCTCGAAGGCCCGGATCGGGTCTTCCTTCGAATACGAGTTCATGTCGCCCAGCAGCAAGAAGTCCGAATCGCCGCTGCCGGTTGGATCGCTGTTGAGCCAGTTGACGAGGGCTTTCACCGCCTGGGTGCGGGTGACGTTGCAGTTCCCCTGGCCGTCGCCCAGGTCAGGATCGCCGCTGCACGCGGAGCCTTTCGACTTCAGGTGGTTGACCACGACCGTGAAGAGTTCGCCGGTCGCGTTGTCCTGGAAGGTCTGGGCCAGCGCGGGCCGATTCGCGTCGCTGTTGAAGGCGGGATCGACCGACGAATCGAGGATCGCGAAGTTGCCCATCGGGGTGACACTGCCGGGTTTGTAGATCAGGCCGGTCTTGATGGCGTCAGTGCCAATCGTGCCGGTGTCGATGTAGGCATAGGTTCCGGCGCCCAGCATGGCGTTCAGGCCATCGACGAGGTCTTGCAGCGAGGCGGTCTCGTTGTTCTCGATCTCGACCAACCCGTAGACATCCGCGTCGAGCGTGGCCAGGGCGTTCAACGCTTTGGCGCGCTGGCGGGTGAATTCGGCATCGCTGTCGGCCCCACGGCATTCCATGTCGCCCGACGGGCCGCAGATCCAGAAGCCGGTGCCCCGGTCGATGGTCGTGAAGTAGTTCAGCAGGTTGGTGCCGACGACGCGCAGGGTGCCCCCCACGTTGGGCGTCGTGCTGGGCCGCGGGTTGGCGTGCGTGAACGGGACCGAGGCCAGCGCGTCGATCACCCAATCGTCGAAGGTGTAGTTCACCACCCCGGTGAGCGCCGCCGCGGTGAGGTCGCCCCCGCGCAGGGTGTTGGTGAAGGTCAGTTCGGGCGCGGGATGGATAACCGGCGTCGGGTTCTGCGCGCCGCTGTGATCGTCCAGGATGATCGAATGCCGCGCGACGTACTCCAGGAAGTCGGTGTAACCGGCGACGTCCGGGGCGTCGGTGTGGGTGAACTGGTAGAGCCGCTCGGTCGAGAGCATGACCTGGCCGTAGCGCCCCAGGTTGTACGACTGGGCGACGGTCAGGGTCTCAGGAATGGTGACGAGCATCCCTTCGTACTGCTCCCAGAAGTCGGCGGCGGTCATGCTGTCGGGCACCGGCAGGTGGACCGTGGTCGAGCCGAGGGATTGGGCGGTGGCGCACGTCAGCACGCTGGTGACGCTGCCGATCTCGGTCAGGTTGTAATACTCGGATACCCGCCCGCGCAGCCGCACCAGGTCGCCGGTATTCACGGCAAAACTGGTATTGAAGACGAAGACGCCGTCCGAGGTCGCCGGGTTGCCGTCGCTGCTCGGTTCTTGCAGGAAGAACCCGCTGCGTTCACTGGTGTTCTGGAAGTCGGCGGTCACGATGCCCATCGTGGTGACGATGTTGCCGACCAGCGGGCTGGCCGCTCCGCTGCCCTGGATGTCGTAGATCGCAGTGTAGGGATCGGTGCAGGGATTGGAAGCCAGCGGGTAGAAGCTGGACGTGTAGTTGGCGGCCATCGCATCCGGCGGATCGTTCGTGTCCTGATCGGCGACCAGCGCCGCGTGGATGGTGATGGTGCACACGTCGCCGTAGGCGAAGTTGGTGGCGGGATCGAGCGTGAAATTCTGCGGGCCGCCGGTAATGTTGAAATCGGCAGGGACGCGGCTGCCGCTGCTGGTGCAGTCCACCGTCACCCAGTCGCCGGACGGCGTGACGGCTTCCGAGAAACTGATGGTGAGATTGCTGTCCAGCGGGACGTCGGTCGCGCCGTTGGCCGGGGTGACGCCGCTCACGGTCGGGGCGGTGTCCGCACTTCCGCAGGAGGCCGTATAGCTGCCCAGGTAGCTGAAGGTGTCGGTCGCGTAGCCGGTCCACTGGACGGAGGGATCGAAGGCGTTCGTGCCGTCCGGATCGCCGCCGCACACCGTGTCGTTGCGCGTCAGGGTGTTGTCGGCGGTCGAGGTCAGCCCGGTGCCCCATTCGCTGCCGGGGTCGACGCCGATCTGCCCGATCACGTCGATGATAACGCCATTGTGTAGCAGGGCAATCGCATCATCACCGTTATACCAGCCCGCAGCCGTGGGTGACACCTGGTCGGCTTGCGCCAGAATGGTCGCATTGGCGGAGCCGTGCGCGACGACATACACATCCCCATCGGCCACGGTCCCGGTCAGGTCGAAGCTGGCGGCTCCCGGTGTGCTGCTACCATTGAAGTACATCTGAATCCGGTAGCTGCCCGTCGCCAGGTTAATGGCGGCTCCGGTGCCGTTGTAGATTTCCAGCGCCTTGTTGTTGCTGGAGCCTTCGATGTATTCCGAGAAGAACAGATCGGTGGGTGGTGCGGCGTGAGCCGTTTGCGGGGCGAGCGTCCTGTACAGGGGGAGAATCCCCAGGACCAGCAGCAGGACGAAAACCAGGCGTACCGGCGCACCCAGACGACGCGCCGCCGATTGGAAAGGTGCTCGAGACATGAAAATCCCCCTTGTGGGTCGCAAGAAACAATATAACTACGCGCTGGCCCATAATAACCCGCGCGGCGCCGGGAGGCAACAAAATTTCCTTAATCTGCCCGGCGCAGAGTTTGGTAGCCTGTTGGCGAGCCTGT
>CAYRWY010000302.1:0-7322 GCA_964427955.1 uncultured Anaerolineaceae bacterium | reverse complement strand
AATTCGCCAACAGCATCGCTTGCGGGGAAAAGACCGACCGCGCGTCACCGGAATACAAACAGGGGCGGGCCATCACACACCCGCCCCTCGCATTGTCGGGAGATAGGGACCGCGCTGCCGGGCTTAGTTGCGGCGGCCACTCGTGATGCGCAGGATGTACAGGAACAGGTTGATGAAGTCCAGGTAGAGATTCAGCGCCCCGATGATCGCCACGCGCTGCACGAGCGCGCTCTCGCTGCCCATCCCCTGGAACGAGACGTGCTCGGCCATACGCTTAATCTTCTGGGTGTCGTAGGCCGTCAGCCCGGTGAAAATCAACACCCCGGCGTAGCTGACCAGCCAGTACAGCGCCGAGCTGGCCACGAAGATATTCACGATGCTGGCCACGATCAGCCCGATCAGCGCCATGAACAGCAGGCCGCCCAGCCGCGTCAGATCCATCTGCGTGGTGTAGCCGATAATGCTCATCGCGGCGAACATCGCGCCCGTGGCAAACAGCGACAGGTAAATGTCGGCCAGATTCGCCCAGTAGAAGATGGCGGACAGCGTCATGCCCATCATGGCCGCGAAGACCAGGAACAGCGCCGAGGCTCGCCCGACATCCCTGCGTTCCATTAAAGTTAGATAAGACTCACCGGACAAGCTCCAGTACCAGGATCACCCCGTACCCGGCGGCATAGAACAGCGTCAGGCCGAGCATCACCGCGGGCGGCGTGTCGCGCGTGGTATAGTGGTGGACGCGCAGGAAGGCCACCTTCACCAGGTCGCCGGTCAGCATCAAGGCGCAGAATGCTACCAGCGCCGCGCCCGGCCCTGGCACCGCGGCCAGCGCGATCACCATGCCCCAGTGGCCCAGGTTGTTGACGATCACGAACACCATCGCCACGATCTCGCGCTCGATGATCCGGTCCGCAATCGCCGCCACCAGTCCCAACGACAGCAGCGCCAGCACGATCCACTGCCCCAGCCGGATGCCGGACGGCAGTTCGAAGGCACCGTCGGACAGCGCCCCGATCAGGGTGACGATCCCGATGGCGAGCGCGATCAGTTTGATCACGGTTTCAAGCCAGGCCAGCGGCGGCCAGGCCGCGACATGCCAGGGTTGGGGCGTTCCCGTCGTATCGTTCATCTGTTTTATCCTCCACCACTTTGATACTGAGTCTTAACTTAACTCACCCCTCATGCCAACATGAAATAAGAAGGTAGAATGCGAGCAGGCATCAGAGAAACGAGTATGATATACTAAGATGCAAACGGTTGGGGATAGAGACGGTTCATGAGCCAAGAAAATCAGTTCTGTGGTGTGATCTGGCTGGGGCCGGATACACCACTGCTTGAAAAAGCCTGGTCACACCTTGAACTCTGCCATGTCCAGACTGCCGACATGGCCCTGCGAGCCGTGCAGCATGGCGTGGCCGCCTGTCTGCTGATCGACCAGGCCCTGCCCGGCTTGAACGCCGAGCAGCTCGTCAAGACGATCCGGCAGCGTTGGCCCCACGTGGGCCTCCTGCTCCTGGGAGAACTCTCCACCGAAGACCCGCTGGACGTAGACTGCGCCCTCCCCCGCCATGTCGAGGTTGGGGCTTTGGCCGACCGGCTGTGCCAGTTGGTCGAACAAACCGCCACCCACCCCGGCGACAGCGATTATGAACGTCTCGAAGAACGCGCCCGCCGCCTCGAACGCCTGGCGCTGGGCACCGTCACCCTCTCCGAAACCATCGAAGTCGAGGGCATCCTGGCGAGCCTGCGCGAAGTGGGGCGCATGACCGTGGATGCGGACGACGTCGCCGTGCTGATCCTCTCCGAAGAAGGCGACAGCCTCTCCGACGTCCTGAATCTGGGCGTGCCGGGGACCTACCTGGACGTCTGCCAGGCAACGCTGCGATCGCTGTCGCCGGACAAGCGCCAGGAATACCTGGGCGATGAAGTGCTGCTGCGCGAGCGGCTGCCCGATATGTCCACCCAACTGCTCCGGGTGCGCGAGGCCGCCGCCGCCGGGGCCGGCTCGTACATGCGGGTGCCGGTGAACACCTCCAGCGGCGTGATGGGCTTCGTGGCGATGTTTTCGCAGCGCCCCCGCCAGTTCAACGGCGCGCACCTGCAATTGGGGCGACTGTTCGCCGCGCAGGTGGCCTCGGTCGTGCGCAATACCCGTCTCTACCAGCGCTTGAGCCGGGCCGAACAGCGGCAGAACGCCGTGAACGAAATCGCCCAACTGATCACCGAAGACCTGGCGCTCGACACCGTCTTGCAGCGCATCGTGCAGGAATCGACGCGCATCGTCCAGGCGCGGCACGGCCTGGTGCTGCTGTGCCAGCCCGACGGCAACCTGATCATCAGCGCCGTGCACAACCTGACCGACATCCTGGTCGGTCACCAGGTATCCTCTGGCGTAGGACAGGTGGGCAAAATCGTCGAGAGCGCCCATCCGATCATCGTCGAGGATTACCAGGGCTGGACGTTCGCCAACCCGGACCTCAAGGCATCGTTTCCCGACGCGTCGGTCCTGGTCGGCGTCCCGCTGATCTACCGCGGCGAGGTACTGGGCGTGCTGCAAGTGATCCGGGGCAATGATATGTCCGGCGACCTGCAAGACGTGCAGGACGTCTTGATGATGTTCGCGCCCCAGGCCGCCGTCGCCATCGCCAAAGCTCAACTGCACGAGACGGTCCGCCAGGAGGAACAGCGGCTGCGCACCATCCTGACGCGCATTCCGGCGGCGGTCGTCGTCTGCGACGCCGAGGGACACGTCCAGATGGCCAACCCCGAAGCCGAGCGCCTGCTGAAGCTGGTGGGCCTGTCGCTGGCGGGGATCGTCGGGCGGCACGTGCGGGACATCGTGAAGGACGTCTCGCCGGACCTTCAGAACGATCTACGGGACATCAAAAACGCGCTGGAAATGTCGCTGGGCAAGGCGGGCGAATACCTGGTGCACATCGCCCCGATCACGACGTCCCAGCAGACGATCGGGGGCTACGTCGCCGTCGCCCAGGACGTCACCGAGCTGCGGCACGGGGACCGCATGAAGGCCAACTTGCACCGCATCCTGACCCACGACCTGGGCAACCTGATCATGCTGGCCCGCAGCCCGCTCGACATGCTGAACGAAACGGACCTGACGACCGAGCAGCGCAATTCGCTGAAAAGCATGATGAGCGGCAGTCTCGAACGCATGGAAGCCCTCATCCGCGACGTGATGGACCTGGAAATGGCCGATTCGCTGGGCCATGCCACCATGACGCCCTATCACCTGACGTCGCTGGCGCAGCAGGCCGTCCGGCGCAACCAGGAGCGGGCCAAGAGCCGCTCGATCACACTCGAATACCAGGAGATCAGCAAACCCCCGCAGTCGTTGAAGGGGCACGCCGTCCTGATCATGCAGACCATCGACAACCTGGTCAGCAACGCAGTGAAATACACGCCGAACGGCGGGCGGGTCGATGTGATCAGCTCCGTCGAGGGCGATTACGCCGTGATCCGGGTGAAGGACACCGGCTATGGCATCCCCGCCGACCGGCTGGAGGATATCTTCGAGCCTTTCGTCCGCATCCGCGATCCCCGCACCCAGCAGACGCCGGGCACGGGGCTGGGGCTGAGCCTGGTCAAGGCGTTCGTCGAAGCGCACGGCGGGACCGTCACCGTCACCAGCGAGTTGGACAAGGGCAGCGAGTTCACCGTCCACCTGCCCATGACGCTCCAGGCCGCCATGCCCATGAATACGAACGCCATCCAGCGCATCCACCTCTCCGCCGTCGTGGAGAGCAAAGGGCTGCCGTAGCCGATCCGCCCTTTCGTGCGACATCCGCTCCCTGAGCGCGGTATAATGGGCAGAGTGTTCATCCTCCCATCATGCCGAGGAGAGCGGCGATCATGCGGCCTCATAGATTCATCGTGGTAGTGCTCGTGCTTGGGCTGGCCGTAGCGGCCTTGCATCAAGTCCCGGTCCAGGCGCAGGGGGGCACGCCCGAAATCATCCCCCACCAGTATGTCATGTTTTACGAGCCGGGCGCCTCGCAAGCCGAGATCGACGCCCTGATCGCGTCCAGCGGCGGGACGCTGCTGCAAGCGATACCGGCGCTGAACGCGGTGCTGGTAGAGATCCCCACGCAGGCGCGCGCCACGGCCCTGAGCGCGCGGGACGGCGTCACGGCCCTGGAACCCAACCTGCTGCGCCAGCCGACCATCACCCCTAACGATCCGGGGCGAACCAGCCAGTGGGCGCTCGGCAAAATCGACGCCTACACTGCCTGGGACGTGACGCGCGGCACCGGGCAGGTGATCGCGGTGCTGGATACCGGCGTGGACCTCAACCACCCGGACCTGGCCGCGCACCTGCTGGCCGGATACGACTATGTCAGCGGGGACGCCGATCCCTCACCCGATCCGGCGGCAGGCAATGCGGCGCACGGCACGCACGTCGCCGGGATCGCGAATGCCGTCACGAACAACGGCGTGGGGATCGCAGGCGTCGCCTGGGACGCCCGGACGCTGCCGCTGCGCATCATCAGCTCCACCGGCGCCAGCTCGACGAATATCGCGCTGGGCATCCTTTACGCCACCGATCACGGCGCGACGGTCATCAACCTGAGCCTGGGCGGTCCCGGCTGGGTGAAGATCGAGCGCGACGCGGTGAACTATGCCGCCGCGCACGGTGTGCTGGTGGTGGCTTCGGCGGGGAACGAGGACTCGTCCACGCCGGACTACCCGGCCTCCTACGATCACGTGCTCAGCGTCGCCAGCACGACCAGCAGCAACAGCCGGTCGTCGTTCTCGAATTTCGGCGACTACATCGACGTCGCCGCGCCCGGCTCGGCCATCTACAGCACGCTCTACGACAACACCTACGGCTCGCTGGACGGCACGTCGATGGCCTCCCCGCAGGTGGCGGGCGTGGCCGCCCTGGTGCGCTCCGCCGGGCACGCTACCACCCTCGACCAGATCAACGAGGCGCTGCTGTGCTCGACCCAGGACCTGGGATCGAGCGGTTGGGACCAGTATTACGGCTGGGGCCTGATCCAGGCGGATGCCGCCGTGAATTACCTGCCGGGGACGAATGCCTGCCTGCCCCACGTCGCGCACGACCGGATCCAAAACGCCCGCCTGATCGCCCAGGGGGTTACGGGCACATACCAGGACGTGATCGACATTTCGCACGCGACATCCTGGAACACCGATCCGACACCCTGCGCGGGAGCCACCAACCGCACCGTCTGGTACCGCTTCACATCCCCGCTGCCGGGCACGCTGCGGGTCAACACGCTGGGCAGCACGTATGACACCGTACTGTCGGTGTACCGGGGCAATATCGGAGCGCTGGTCCTGGTAGGCTGCAACAACGATGCCTCCGGGGTGACGTCGGCCCTCGAAGTCACCCTCGACCGGGAGAGCGTTTATGTTATGATCTCCTCACGCGTCTTCGAAGGCGGCGCGGGAACGCTGACCTTCAACGCCGCCTACCAACCGGACGTGCCGCCGCTCGGCTGCGTCCCGATTGGGAATGTCGATGGCCAGGTGCTCTGTACTTCAGGATAACTCATGACTGACGATGCCAAGTCGCTCGTCCAACAGCAGTTTGGGGCGCACGCCGGGGGCTATGTCACCTCCCCGACGCACGCCAAAGGCTACAGCCTGCCCCGCCTGATCGAGCTGCTCGATCCCCAGCCGGGCTGGCGCGCGCTCGATCTCGCGACCGGGGGCGGACATACGGCGCTGGCACTGGCCCGCCGCGAGGCGCACACCATCGCCGGGGATCTGACGCGGCCCATGCTGCACGCCGCGCGCGAGCACATCACCGGCCAGATCGGCGACCGGGTGCGCTTCACCCAACTGGACGCGGAGGCGCTGCCCTTCCCGGCGGACGCCTTCGACGTCGTGACCTGCCGGATCGCGCCGCACCACTTCCCCAACGTGGCGCAGTTCGTGCGCGAAAGTGCCCGCGTCACCCGTCCCGGCGGGCTGGTGGCCGTGATCGACCAACTGTCGCCGGACGAACCCCAGGTCGCGCGCTACATCAACGCCTTCGAGCGCCTGCGCGATCCCAGCCATGTGTGGGCCTACAACGCCATCGAGTGGCAGGGCTTTTTTACCGCCGCCGGGCTGGAGATGCAGCATTACGAGACGTTCGAGGTCCAGCAGAATCTAGTGTCCTGGGCCGAGACGATGGGCTGCGATCCGGCGACGATCCTGCGCCTGCGGGCCATGCTGCAACAGGCCCCCGATCCCGCCGCCGCGTGGATGATGCCCGATCACCCCACCACCGCCGATGCGCGCTTCTCGATCCACCAGTTCATGCTGATTGGGCGGAAATAACCTCACCCTAAGGAAGAATGATCATGTCCAGAATCGCCGCTTTTGCGCTCGTATGTTGCCTGATCTTCGCCGTCGCGCTGCCGGTCAGCGCCCAGGGCGGACGTCTGCCCGACGATCAGCAGGCGTTAGTGGATCGCGTGCTGGCGGCCATCGCCGCGACCGAAAGCTACGCCAGCTTCGTCTCCGATCTGACGGAGACGACGAGCAATGCCATGTCGGTCCAGTTGGGCGGCACGCCGTCCACCTCCGCCGATTCCTACACGATCCAGCAGACGACGCACTACACGACCGCCGACGGCCAGCCGAACATCAGCACGACGGCCACCGCGGACGTGTCCAGCCAGGCGTTCGGCGCCGCCGCGCCGGAACAGTACACGCTGCACGCGGAGACGCGCGTCGTAGACGGCGTGCTGTACGTGAATGCCCAGCGCGAGACCACGACCGAGGCCAGCCTGCCCCCGATGCCGGACGGCTGGGTCGTCGTGCGGAATGCGAGCGACTGGCCCGCCCTGCGGATCTTGCAGTTGGGCGATGATCTGCTCAATCTGGACAGCCCGGACCTGTTCGATCCCAACGTGCCGCAGCTCTTGAAGGACGCTACCAGCGCCACCCAGGCCGACGGCACCCTGGACGACGGCACGCCGGTGACGGTGATCACCCTGACGCTGACCGGGCACGACCTGCGGCGCGGGCTGGGCGATTACATGACGGCCAAAGATCCCGCTCCCACGACGGCGGTCTATTACGGCAGCATCGATCTGGATCAGTCGTCGTGGATCATGACTTTCAGTCTGAACGACCAGGATCAGATCGTCGCCTTCACGGCGGACGCGAGCGTGATCTGGACGGGCTTCGACCTCAACGCCATCTCGCCGCAGACGGCCAAGGGCACGCTGCTGGACCAGACCACCACGCTGAAGGGCACTTACGCGATCCGTGGGATCGGCGAGCCGCTGGAGCCAGTCGCCGCGCCGGAGACGGCGGGGTAGTAAGGTAAAAGCGCCCTCACCCCT
>CAYRWY010000301.1:0-7361 GCA_964427955.1 uncultured Anaerolineaceae bacterium | reverse complement strand
GCGGGGGGGTGAGGTAAAACGCAGCGGATTTTCGCGTACTCAATGCTTTTCACTCCCTGCGCGATCAAAAACTGCCGGAGATGGTGATAGGTCACCGCGCGTCATCGACCGGCGCAGCAAACCCTCCAGTTGCACACCAGGGTTACATCCGGCAGCGTCTCCCGCGCGCGGGAACCGGCGATCCGCGGGTAGTTCCCGCAGGCGGGGCAGGGATCAACCCTCCATTCCGCACACCAGGGCTGTACAATGGAAGAGTATCCACCAACAGGCCCTGGAGGTCACCGGAATGCCATCCTGGATTACGATTAGCAATGCGCGGCTGCACAACCTGAAAAACGTCTCGCTGAACATCCCGAAAGGGCAGTTCGTCGTCCTGACCGGTGTGTCCGGATCGGGCAAATCGACCCTGGCTTTCGACATCCTGTTCAACGAAGGGCAGCGGCAGTACCTCGAAGCGTTGGGCTACGTCGCGATGGGGTTCAGCACGCCGCCGGTCGATGCGATCAGCGGCCTATCGCCCTCGGTCAGCATCGACCAATACCTGACCAATCGCAGCCCGCGCTCTACCGTCGGCACGACCACCGAGATCTACACCTATCTGCGCGTGCTGTTCGCCCGGTTAGGGCACCGCGTCTGCCCGGCCTGCGGCGCGGACGTCCCACCGCCCTACGACGAGTCGCCTGCCGCGTGGGAAGACGAGGAGGCCGACGACGAATCCGGCGCGGCGGTGCTGTGCCCGCACTGTGGGACGGCGCTGCCGGAGATCGGCATGGCGAATTTCTCGTTCAACAAACCGGCGGGCGCGTGCCCGACCTGCACCGGGCTGGGCACCGTGCATCAAGCCAACCTGGCCCGCCTGGTGAACGAGGATCTCAGCCTCAACGCGGGCGCGGTGCTCGGCTGGGAGCAGGTCTACCTCCGGTACAATGTCCCTATTTTGCACGCGGCAGGCGAGCACTACGGCTTCGACTTCGATCCCGATCTGCCGGTGCGGGACTATCCGCCCTTCCTGCGCGATCTGCTCTACTACGGAGCCGCGAGTCCGCAGTTCCGGCAGCATTTCCCGCGGATCGAGCCGCCGGACACCGTAGGCCGGGGGCGCTTCGAAGGGGTCGCCAGCAGCCTGCTGCGCCGCTACGCCGAGCGGATTCAGGACACCGAGTACCGCCAGAAGCTAGACGAACTGATCGTGACGCAGATCTGTCCCGACTGCGGCGGCACGCGCCTGAAAGCCGAGAGCCGCGCCGTGACGGTGGCCGGGCGGACGATCATCGACCTGGTCCGGCAGCCCCTCACCGGGGTGGCGGCGTGGCTGGACGATCTGCCCGCCGCGCTGCGCGAAGGCGAGCTGAACATCGCCCGGCCCATCCTGGACGACCTGCACGAGCGCGTCCGGCGCGTGCTGGCGATGGGCGTGGATTACCTGACGCTGGACCGGGATTCGCCGTCGCTGTCCAGCGGCGAAGCGCAGCGGCTCCGCATGGCCTCCCTGCTCGGATCGAGCCTGAGCGGCGTGCTGTACGTCTTCGACGAGCCGACCGTCGGCCTGCACGCCCGCGATACGCAGCGGTTGATCGACTTCCTGCGCCGCCTGCGCGACCTGGACAATACCGTGCTGGTCGTCGAGCACGATCTGGACGTGATCGCGGCGGCGGATTACGTGATCGACGTGGGGCCTGGCGCGGGCAAACACGGCGGGCAGATCGTCGCCACCGGGACGCCCGCCGACATTACGCAGAGTCCGGAGTCGATCACCGGGGCGTTTCTGGCCGGGCGGCAGCGCGTGCCCCGTCCCACGCAGCGCCGGACGCCTAACGGCACCACCCTGACGCTTCACGGCGCGCGCGCCCATAACCTGCGCGATCTGACGGTCCACCTGCCGCTGGGAATGCTGGTCGCGGTGACCGGCGTGTCGGGATCGGGCAAATCGTCGCTGGTGTTCGACATCCTCGACCGGGCGGGCCGCCAGCATTTCTACGGCGCGGGCGACGTGCCCGGCGCGCACGACGCCATCGACGGCTGGCAGCACTTCGGCAAGATCATCACCATCGACCAGGCGCACATCGGGCGCATCCCGCGCTCGAACGCCGCCACCTATTCCGACGCCTTCACCCCGATCCGGACCGCCTTCGCCGCGACCCCGGCGGCGCGCGAGCGGGGATTGACCGCTCGCCATTTTTCGTTCAACGTGCCGGGCGGGCGCTGCGAACGCTGCGAGGGCCAGGGCACCCTGGCGGTGAAGATGCACTTTTTGCCCGACGTGGAAGTGACTTGCCCGGCCTGCCGGGGGCGGCGCTTCAAGCCGGAGACGCTGGCGATCACTTACCGCGATCACGACATCGCCCAGGTGCTCGATCTGACCATCGAGGAGGCGCTGGCGCTGTTCCGGGGCGTCCCGGCGGCGGAGTCGCGCTTGCAGGTGATGGTCGATGTCGGGTTGGGTTATATCCAGCTCGGCCAGCCCGCGACGACCCTTTCCGGCGGTGAGGCGCAGCGCGTCAAGCTGTCCAAAGAATTGGGGCGGCGCGTGACCGGGCGGACGCTGTACCTGCTGGACGAGCCGACTACTGGACTCCACCCGGCGGACACGGTGCGGCTGCTGGCGCTCTTGCAGCGGTTGGTCGAGGCCGGGAACACCGTGATCGTAGTCGAGCACAACCTCGATCTCATCCAGGCTGCCGACTGGATCATCGACCTGGGGCCGGAAGGCGGGGCGGCGGGCGGGCGGATCGTCGTGGAGGGCACACCGGAGCAGGTGGCCGCGTGCGAGGAGTCCTATACCGGGCGGGCGCTGGGGGCCGTGCTGGCTCCTCTCCCATAGAGAACGATGGGAGAGAGGGTGGTGAGTCAGGCCGGAATTGAGTACAATTCCGGCCATTTGTGGTTGGCAGCGAGCGGGTGAGAGCGGATGAGCATCGAAACCGAAGTGAAGATTTATGCCCCGGATCTGGACGAGATCGCCGCGCGGATCGAAGCGGCGGGCGGCGTCCTGGCGGCCCCGCGTGTGTACGAGCGCAACATTCGCTACGACGACCCGGCGCGCACTTTGAGCCAGCACGGGACGGTGCTGCGCCTGCGGATGGATTCCCGCACCCGGCTGACCTATAAAGCGGCCCCCATCGTTCAGGACGGGGCGACGTCGCGCACCGAGCTGGAAGTCACCGTGGACGATTTCGACCGGATGGACCTGATCCTGCGGGGGTTGGGCTTCGTGCCGTTCACCGTCTACGAAAAATACCGGACGACCTATCACCTGGGCGAGGCGGAGATCGTGCTGGACGAGATGCCCTACGGCAGCTTCATCGAGGTCGAGGCGGCGGCGCCGGTGATCGACGCCACGCTGGCCGCGCTGGGATTGGCGGATCGGCCCCGCATTTTCGACAGCTACCTGGGGCTGTTTGCGCAGGTCAGCCAGGCGCTCCACCTGACGTGCGCCGATCTGACGTTCGCGAATTTCGCCGGGGTGACGGTCCCGCCGGAGTTGTTTCGGTAGGGGGCACTGCTCAGCGGTTTACCTCACCCCCCGGCCCCCTCTCCAAGGGCGGAGAGGGGGAGCACGGGCAAGTCCCCTCTCCAGACTTGGAGAGGGGATTTAGGGGTGAGGTATGAATTCGCCAACAGCATCGCAAGCTGGAGAGGGGAGAAAACGAGCTTGTTCCCTGATCCAACAGGGGGTGAGACCGGGTGAAAAAATCAACTCGTAGGGGCAAGCCCGACCCCTACGAAAAACTTCTGCCCGACTGTACACGGGGTGGAAAAGGGTTGGTGTGAGGGCGGTATGGCCCTCGTGTGATGAGGTTTATTTTCTCTCTTTTCAAGGAAGCCCGTTATGGAAAAACGTAAGATCATTTTGGACTGCGATCCCGGCCACGACGACGCCATCGCGATCATGCTGGCGGCCAAAAGCCCGGTGATCGATCTGCTCGGCATCACGGTCGTCGCCGGCAACCAGACGCTCGAAAAGACCGTGGTGAATGCCCTGCACGTCTGCCAACATCTGGGACTCGACATCCCGGTTTATCAAGGCTGCGGACAGCCCATGATCCGCGATAAGCAGGTCATCGCGCCGGATATTCACGGCGAATCCGGGCTGGACGGCCCGGTCTTTGCCCCGCTGACCAAACCGGTGGAGTCCCAGCACGCCGTGCTGTATCTGGCGGATACGCTGCTCCACTCCGACGGCGAGATCACGGTCGTGACCACCGGACCCATGACCAACCTCGCGATGGCGATCCGGCTGTACCCCGCGATCCTGCCCAAGATCAAGGAAATCGTCCTGATGGGCGGCAGCTACCAACTGGGCAATATGACCCCCGCCGCCGAGTTCAACATCTATGCGGACGCGGACGCGGCGCACGTCGTCTTTACCTCCGGGCGCAAGATCACGATGATCGGGCTGGACGTGACGCGCAAAGTCCTGTGCGTGCCGTCCGTGATGGCGCGCATGGCCCAGATTCAGAACCGCGCGGGCCGGTTGTTCATCGATCTCATGACCTATTTCAATCAGACGCAAAAACAGGTGTTTGGCTGGGACGGCGGGCCGCTGCACGATCCGGTCACGATTGCCGCGCTGATCGATCCGTCGGTGCTCACGACCCGCGAGATGTTCACGCAGATCGACATTCGCAGCGAACAGAGCTACGGCAGGACCAACTGCGACTTCTTCCACTATTCCAAGCGGACGCCCAACAGCCTGGTCGGCATCGACATCGACGTGGCGAAGTTCTGGGATATCATCGCGGCGGGCCTGCGGGCCTATGGTGACTAACACAATTCTTCAAGGAGATTATTCTTATGTTATATGCGGCGATTGAAGGCGGCGGGACCAAGTATGTCTGCGCGATTGGGACGGAGCAGGGCCAACTCCTGGTCCGCGAGCGCATCCCGACCACCACGCCGGAGCAGACGCTCAGCGGGGTGATCGCGTTTTTCAAGAACCAGGAGATTTTGCGCACCGAAAGTCTGCGCGGCATCGGGATCGCATCGTTCGGCCCGGTCGATTTGCATCCCAATTCGCCCCATTATGGCTATATCACCCACACGCCGAAGGCGGGCTGGTCGTACGCCAACGTGCTGGGACCGATCCAGGCGGCGTTTCCGAACGTCCCGACAGCGTTCAACACCGACGTGAACGCGGCGGCGCTGGGCGAGCATCGCTGGGGCGCGGCGCAGGGCTGGGATACCTTCACCTATTTGACAGTCGGCACGGGCATCGGCGGCGGCGTGATCGCCGAAGGGCAGATGGTGCGCGGCCTGATCCACCCGGAGACCGGGCATATTCCGCTGCCCCGCCGGGCCGACGATCCGCTGGAGCGCGGCATTTGCCCGTTCCATCCCAACTGCCTGGAAGGCTTCGCCAATGGGCCGTCGCTGCTGGCGCGCTGGAAAGTGCCCGGCGAGACGCTCCCGCCCGATCATCCCGCCTGGGACCTGGAAGCCTATTACCTGGCGTCGGCGCTGGTCGGGATCATGTGCACTTTTTCGCCGGAAGGGATCATCCTGGGCGGCAGCGTGATGCACCAACGCCAGCTTTTCCCGCTGGTCCGCCGCAAGGTGATCGAAATGTTGAACGGCTACCTGGTCCACCCCCGGTTGGAAACGATGGACGATTTCATTGTGCCGCCCGGTCTGGGCGACGAGGCCGGAGTCAAAGGGGCGCTGGCATTGGCTCTGGCGGCGGAAGGCCATTCTGTGCCATAATGTAAATCGGTTTAGACAGTTTTCAGGTTATGGGAGGACCCCGTGGTGAAGAAACAGAATT
This sequence comes from uncultured Anaerolineaceae bacterium, assembly GCA_964427955.1. Lineage (GTDB taxonomy): Bacteria > Chloroflexota > Anaerolineae > Aggregatilineales > Aggregatilineaceae > JACRBK01. Next base: position 1,600 of record CAYRWY010000301.1, on the reverse strand, counting down.
TATTTCCCCGCTCCAGCGGCGTGCTGCTGCATCCCACGTCGCTGCCGGGTGACTATGGGATCGGCGGGCTGGGCTACTGGGCGTATCGCTTCGTAGACTGCCTGGCCGCCGCCGGACAGTCGATCTGGCAGGTGCTCCCACTCGGCCCCACCGGATTCGCGGAGTCGCCGTACCAATGCCATTCGACGTTCGCGGGCAACACCAACATGATCAGCCTCGATCTGCTGGTAGACGAGGGCTGGCTGCTGGCCGATGAGCTGGCCGAAAAGCCGTACTTTTCGCCGCGCCAGATCGACTATGCCGCCGCGATTCGCTATCACGACGAAATGCTGACGCTGGCCTTCGACCGCTTCATGCGCGATGCCGAAGCCGTGGCGGAATGCGAAGAATGGCGCCGGCACCCGGATCGCTTCTGGTTGGACGATTTCGCGCTGTTCATGTCGCTCAAGGAATTTTACGGCGGGCGTCCCTGGACCGAATGGACCGACGGCGAAATCTTCCGCGAAAAACAGGTGCTCAACGCGGCGCGCACCATGCACGCCACCCGCATCGCCGAGCACCGCTTCCGCCAGTGGACCTTCTTCCGCCAATGGGATTCGCTGCGGGGCTATGCCAACAACAAAGGGATTCGCATCGTCGGCGACATCCCGATCTACGTGGCGCACGACAGCAGCGACGTGTGGGTCAACCCGGAGCTGTTCGACCTGGACTTTCGCGGGCGGCCCAACTTCATCGCGGGCGTGCCGCCGGACTATTTCAGCGCGACCGGCCAACGCTGGGGCAACCCGCTGTATATGTGGGACGAACACCGCCGCACCGGGTATAAGTGGTGGATTCGGCGTATCGAGGCGCTGCTCAAGATGGTGGACATCGTGCGCATCGATCATTTCCGCGGCTTCGATCTCTACTACAAGATTCCGGCCAGCAACCCGACCGCGCAGGGCGGGCGCTGGGCCAACGGGCCGAAGTTGGAATTCTTCGAGGCGCTGGGCCGGGGCCTGGGCCGCGCGCTGGACGAGCTGCCCATCGTGGCCGAAGATCTGGGCGACGACCTGGGCGATGCGATCCTGCTGCGCAAGACCTTGAAGCTGCCGGGGATGGCGATCCTCGAATTCGCCTTCGGCGGCAACCTGGACGAACAAAGCCGCTTCCTGCCGCATAACCACGAAGAGGATTTGGTCGTCTACACCGGCACGCACGACAACGATACCGTCATGGGCTGGTGGCATTCCGACGTGAACGCCCATGAGCGCGAGAATCTCAAGAACTACGTGGGGCGGCGCGAGATCAAAGAGCCGAACTGGGAGCTGATCCGGTTGGGCATGGAATCGCCCGCGCATACCTGCATCGTGCCGCTGCAAGACGTGCTCGGCCTGGGCGGCAGCGCGCGCATGAACAAGCCGGGCGTCCCGGCGGGGCAGTGGCGCTGGCGCTGCTTGCCGGAAGACCTGGATCTGCAAGGGCTGCACTGGGCGCGGCTGGCGAAATTGAGCCAGGGCAACCGCCGCACGGTGGGCGTCTGACGCACGACCGAAGCTGATGTGCGTCAATTTAAGGTTTTGTGAGGCCATCACGGTCTTGTCCCGGCCTCACCCCCCGA
>CAYRWY010000300.1:0-7502 GCA_964427955.1 uncultured Anaerolineaceae bacterium | reverse complement strand
GTCCCGGCCTCACCCCCCGGCCCCCTCTCCATTCAAAAGCGCAATGGAGAGGGGGGGAAACCCGAGGCTCTGTTGCCCCTCTCCATCGTTTTCTGATGGAGAGGGGTGAGGGGTGAGGCCGTTTTTCCCTTTGAGAGGAGAGCAGACGCTTAAGTTGACGCCTATTGGGCAATTCATGAATTGCCCCTACCAGAAACGGTTCGCCAACCGAAAGTTGGACGGGGAGGGGTAACTCTCCAGAGACATGCATAACCCGCCCCGGCTAACACCGTATGCGGCATTTCACTGTCAACTGATCACTGTCAACTAATCACTCACTATGCCTGAACTACCTGAAGTCGAAACGGTCGTGCGCGGGCTGCGCGAGCCGCTGGCCGGGCGCACCATCACCGGGGCGAGCACGTCCTGGCCGCGCGCCCTGGTCACGCCGGATACGCCGCTGTTCGCCGCCCGGATCGCCGGACAGCCGGTGCGCCGCGTGGAGCGCCGCGCCAAGTACATCCTGATCCGGCTCGATCCTGATACCCTGATCGTGCACCTCAAGATGACCGGGCGGCTGTACGTCGTGCCGGACGACAGCGCCGAGCACGCCGATCAATGGCTGCGCTTCGTCTTCCAACTGGACAACGGCCACCAACTGCGCTTTTCGGATGCGCGCAAATTCGGGCGCGTGTACCTGGTGGACGATCCGGCGCGGATCGTCGGCGCTCTCGGTCCGGAGCCGCTGGAGGACTCGTTCACACTGGACGTGTTCCGGGCGAGGCTGGCGGGGCGATCCGGCCAGATCAAGCCGCTGCTGCTCAACCAGTCGTTTCTGGCCGGGATGGGCAACATCTACACGGACGAGGCCCTGTTCGCCTCGCGGATTCACCCCCAACGCCCGGCGGACACCCTGGCCGAAGACGAGATCGCGCGGCTGTATGCGGCCATCCGGGCGGTGCTGCGCGATGGCATCGCGCGGGAGGGGGCGAGTGTCAACTGGTATCGCAAGCCGGACGGCACCAAAGGCAAGGCGCAAAACAGCTTGCAGGTCTATGGCCGGGCCGGGGAGCCGTGTCTGCGCTGCGGCCATCCGGTCGAGCGCATCGTCGTCGGGCAGCGCGGGACGCATTTGTGCCCGGCTTGCCAAATCCGTTGAGTAACACGATACTCTGAATCAAGTTACCTAGGGGGCGAGGCGTCTTTCGCCCGGCACGGCACCGCCGTGAAGTACGCAAGACGCGGATTGTTATGATGCTCTATCATTTCCTGGCTCTGAATGATTCTTCCGGGGTCGATGATTTTCTCAAACAGATCAGCGGGCTGCTGGTCATTACCTGCATCGCCGGTCTGATCTGGATCGGGCTGATGATGGTGGTCGCGCAGCGGGCTGCCGAGCGCCGCCGCCGCAGCCAGCTCGGCCTGGCTCCGCTGCCGGGGATGCACGTCAGCGCCATGAACTGGCTGATGAAGCTGGTCGGGCCGGGGACACCTCCTCCGGCGGCGTCTAGGTCGGTCGAGCCGAAGGTTATCACCCCGGTCGAACCGATCCCCGCGCCGGACCTGGGGATGCTGACCGGGGATTTGTCTGACATCGACGAGGAGGCCCTGCGCGAGCGATTCTCCGACGAGCCGCTGAACGTCGATACGCCCATCGTCGAAACGCAGCCCCCCGTGGCGGCGTCCAAGACCCAGGCTACGGAATACATCGCGCGCCCGCTCAAGCTGATCGCTGATATGATGCCCGAACCGACCAGGGCGATCCCGATCCCATCGGCAGACAACCTGCCGTTGGGTGCCCAGCCGCCCGACTCGGTCGAAGTGCTGCGCGTGTGGCGTGACCTGTCGGACGGCGTGCTGATCGTGGAGATCGACGGCAAGCGCTTCCGCTCGCTCAACGATCTGCGCAGCGCCGAACTGGAACGCCGTTTCCTCAACGTCGTGCGCGACCTGAATACGCTGTCCACGTCGGGATCTGGTCGCGCGCCCGATCCCGCCCCGGCGGCTGATCCCGTGCCGTTGAATACGCCTACTCCCGCGAGCGCACCGCCCGCCCGGCCCGCGGCGAAAGATGCGGCGGCGGAAGTCCCCTCGCTGAGTCCGGGATCGATGTTCCGCCAGATGCGCCGCGCGGCGATGGGCCAGACTCCGGAGCCGGTGGAGAACAAGCCGATCCTCTCGATTGCCGAGCAGATCGAAGAACGGCTTCAAGAACGGCTGGCCGCGCTGCCCACCCATCTCGACCGCACCATCCACGTCCGGCCCTCGCTGCACGGCGGCGTACAGATCGAAGTGGACGGCAAGTACTACGAGGGAGTGGGCGACGTCGAGGACGAGGACGTGCGGAATCTGCTGATCGACGTGGTGCGCGAATGGGAACAGAACCAGTAGCGATGGCCCACGAACCCGTTTCTTCGGCCTATTATCAGACCGGCGGCGTGCGGATCGAGGTCAAAGCGGAAAACGGTGGTTTTCTGGACACCATCGGCACGGTCGTGTTTGCCATCCTGGGCGTGACGCTGCTGGTGGTGCTGTGGCATTCCCAGAGCCGTTATCATCGACTGGCGCTCGAACTGGCCCGGCTCAAAGGGCGCTAGCGGACATACAGGGCGCAGCATGGGCTGCGCCCTTTTTGATCGCGCTGGGCATCTCTGGTCGCGGGAGGGCCGTCCTACCGCGCGCGGGCGCTGATCTCGATCTGCGTGTCGCTGATGTGAACGCCCGACACCGCGTAGGCGGAAAATTCCTCCCACAGCGCCGCGCCCCACCAGTTGATCACCCCTTCGTTGAAGCGGTCGATGATGGCGGGGTCCAGCGGCGTGCCGTCGAGACTCGCCGCGGTGACTTCCCAGAAGATGAAGCCATTCTTGAGCAGCGGTTCAAACGTCACTTGCTCGACCAGCACCTTGCCGCTGGGGAGATTCAGGTTCGCCGTGAGCAGCACCTGGTCTGGCTGGAGATCGACCACCACGCTGCTGATCGAATAATCCACCGGGTTCTGTACGCGGAACGAGTTGTTGATCGCTTCCTCGGTGACGATCAGGGAGGTCGTCGCCGGTTTGAAGGCGATGGGAGTGTCCAGGTCGTTGTCCCAGGTCAGGGTTAGCGTATCTTCGCTCAAGATGATGCTGGACAACCTGCCGGACCGGTACAGCCCACTGAAGAACAGCCGCCACGAGGCCGCAAGATCGTCGTTCATCTGGCCGATCTGGGTGGCATCCTGGGCCGTCCCGCCGACGGTCATGGCCGTGATCGACCAGGCCGCGCTGCCGTTATAGTTGGTCGGTACGACGGTGACGCTGAGCGGGACCGGCGTGCCATCCGCTTCCAGGCGGGTGGCGGTGATCGCCATCTGGCCGGGCTGGAAATCGACGCTCATGTTCTCCAGCCGGGGATCGGGCGGGTTGGCGACGTGCGGCAGCCCGTTGACGTAGTCTTGCGTGATGGTCATGCTGAGAGTGTTGTCGAGCACGTCGATCTGTGGGCCGTCCGGATCGGGGCGCTCCCAGGTGATCGTAATCTGGCTGTCGGTGATGGTGGCGGTGTCAATCCGGTGCCTGCCGACGGCATCATTGACGAGCGTCTGAATACTGCCCAGAATTCCGGTGCCGTTGGCGACCTGGCCGGACTGCGCGCTGTCCAGCGTCATGCCGCCGACCGAGACGGACAGGACCTGGAACTGTAACTGGCCGTTTTGTACCGGCAGGGTGAGTGTGATCGAAAAATCGACCGTGCCCTGCTGGCTGCCCTGCGCGGTCCCGGAGATGACGATCTGGTCGGGCTGCAAATCCAGGTGCGCGCTGCTCACCTTACCATCCGGGGTGATCGTGCCCTGGAGTTTGGCATCCAGAAATCCTTCGGTAAACGTGATCGAGTTGGTGGGGCGATCTTGCGCCCGGACGGCGGCAGGCCAGCCCGCGCCCAGCCCCAGCACCAGCACGAACAGCAGCAGACTCCGTACCCACTTCATAGACCCCTCCCGTAATGTGTTAGGATGACTTCGAACCGGCTCTGTCGCGCCCACGTAGCCGGGACAGCACCCGCCGCGCGCGAGACAGGTGACGCACTTCGGTGGCCGGTTCGGGCGTGGTCGTGGGGGCGGCGGCGCCCACCGGAGGCCAGCCCGCCAGCCGGTTGAGATCGGCGCGCATCTGCGAGGCGATGGGATGGCGCGGATCGAGGCGGAGCGCCTGATCGACGCTGTAGGTGTATTCGTCCAGGTTATCGGTCGCGGCGGCCAGCCACAGCCACCCCTCCGCCGTCAGCGGCTCGTGGCGCGCAGCATGGCGGAGGTAGATCAGGGCTTCGTGTTTTTGCCCGGCCTGGACGAGATTGATCCCGTGCAGCAGGTTGGGCGGCGGCGTGTTGTACATCCGGTGGCTCTGCCTCCAAATGCTCATGCTGCAAGCGCTTCCCCGCTCCCATAGCCGGAAAGCATTGAGCACGCGAAATTCGCGGTGTTTTACCTCACCCCCCAACCCCCTCTCCACCCGGTGGTGAAGGGGGGCGGGGCGGTGGAAACGTCGAGGTAGGGGCGCCGCTTGCTGCGCCCTGCTTTTAAGAATTGAAAATTATCCCTCAATGCCTGTCTGCCTACGGGAGAGGGGCAGGGGTGAGGGCGATCTCTAATACCGGCTGGACCCGTCCAGCGGGTACGCGGCAAACGTCTGCACGTACTTGAGCATCCCGTCCACGTCGTACACGCCCTCCGGCCAGGGCGCATCGCGCGTGGGCGAGTAGTTCCACACCACACCGGTCGGCTCGTAGCCGTAGCACCCAACGCTGAAGAAGCCCAGCCGCCCCCACGGTTGGCCGCTGGTGGGATAGGGCGGGCGCCCGGCCAGCCGGGCCTGCCATGCCACCAGCCGGGGTGACCAGAACAGCAGGGGGTTGAAGGGAGTATGGCTGCCCAGGTTGCCCTGGCCGTCGCTGACGAGATGGACTTCCAGGTGCAGGTGGGCGTTGTTGCCCTGAATCCCGACCGTGCCGTCGTCGCGGGTGTAGACCGGCCAGCCCGACGTGCCGATGATCTGCCCGGCCTGCACCACGTCGCCGGGGCGTACCAACCGGCTGGTCGGATCGCCGGTCAGGTGGCCGTAGCCGACGATCACGTTGGAGAGCACGCGCGATCCGTCCGGCTTGCGGTAGGCGTCGGGCAGGAAGGGCCGCAGCGCGAGGCTTTCTTCGGCGGGGTCACCCAGGAACACGAACGGGACGATCTGCCCATCCGCGACGGCGATCAGCGGCGAGCCTTCCGCCACATTGTAATCGACGCCGGGGTGCATCCCGCGCGTGGCCTCGTAATACACCGGCCAGTTGTCGAAGGCGAAGCTGTTCGGGCCGAAGCCTTCGAACGTCAGGGTGTCGAGCTTGGCGGGCGGCGAGGTGTGGACCGGGAGGTATTCGAACGGGTCGGGCAGGCCCAGCGCCGCGCGCAGTTGGCCGAATTTCACGACACTGGCCGGGACGGTTGGCGCCGTGAGGGTCTGTTCCAGGTCGCGCAGCTCCGGATCGCGCAGCGTCCCGACCTGATCCAGCCGGGTCTGATCGGCCCCACGCACGCGCAGCAGGTCGCGCGCCAGCGTCCGCCGGAAGCTCAGCATCGCGCGGGACTCGTACCACGCGCCGGACACCTGCGAATAGGCGGTCGAGCGTGGGAAGTCGGTGAATTCGCCCGCGATCCAGGCACGCACGGCGTCCGATTCCTGCGGCCAGCCGGTCCCCAGCCAGGTGAAATCGCTGAAGATCAGGGATTTGACGGTGCGCGTCGTGCCTTCGGGATATTGGTCCAGTTTCTCGCTTTGCAGCGAGGGTGTCTGCCGCACATTCACCCCGCCGCGCCGGACGGTGATGCGCGGCGATCCGGATAGCGGCAGGATTTGATCGGCATCGGGCGCCAATGTCTGTTCTTCGTCGGGTTGAGGTAAGGAGCTAGCAGCCACTTCGACAGCGGCGGTCGGGGTTTCCCGTGAAGGGAGCGTCGTCTCCCGCGAGGGGAGGGTCACCGCCGGGGTTGTGGTCTGGTCAACCGCTCCAGTCCTTCAAGTGTTGGGCAGATCGGTCTTGGTGATGTTTTCGGCGTGCTGCTGGACGTCGTCGCGCAGGGCTTTCAGACGCCCATCCAGTTCCTTTTGCAGTGCATCCGACACCAGTTGGCTGAGCGCGTCATTATTGACCGTCACCGTGCCGCCGCCATCGCCGCCGCCCGCCGCCCGGCCCAGGAAGCCCTGGCCTTTGGTGATCAGGTTGATCACCTGGTGCACCCAGTCGGTACCCAGGCCCATCAGAATGCCCGCCAGCACCATGTCCACCGCGCCAAAGGGTTTCTCGAACCACCCGGCCACCTGGACGTCCAGCGCTTCGAACAGCCGCAGGTGCGCGACCAGCGCAAGCGCGATCCCCAGGACGATGCTCATGACTCCGGCGACCATCTTCTTACGCTCTTTGTACAGGTCGGAACTCATGACCTGCTCCAACCGGCTTTGCGTCTCGGTCAGCGTTTTTTCGACGGCAGACAACTGTGCTTCCAGCGTCGCCAGCGGCCATTCCGCCGGATCGCTGCTGTTGGGATCGCCTTCCGTGGGGGCGAGGCCGAGCGACGAGCGAACCTGGAGCGCGTGAGTCAGATTCTGCAACTGCTCCCAGGACTGCTTGAAGTCGATCTGCACCAGCCCGGTGATGCGCTTCGCCAGCCCGCGCAGCGAACTCGTCGTATCCAGGATGGCGCGCTGCGACCAGCTAAACACAAATTCGAGCGTGCGCTCGATCAGGGCCGCCCCGACCAGCAGGGGAGCCAGCCGTGCCCCGACTTCGTTGAGGTCCTGCGGCTGGTCGCTGGTGACGCTCGTCCCGGTGGACGAGGTGGTCGTCCCCGTGCCATCCTGCGCCAGCACCGGCACCACCAGGATCAGTGCCAGCACCAGCCACGCGCCCATGACGGTGATTCGGAAGTATTTTCGCTGTCGGGCAGACATAGGCCGTCCCTCCGTTAAAAGTAGTCAGTAATCAGTGAACAGTTATCAGTACATGCGATGTTTGGTTAGTATAAACTAACTTTCGCGAATGGGAAATTGAAGGGAACCCGCGTCTGCTTCACGCTGGCGGTGAAGGACGTCTTCGTGGGGTAGAAAAACAAATTCACCACAGAGGACACAGAGAAGAGCAAGAAAAACAGCTTTTCTCTCTTGCTCTCCTCTGTGTCCTCTGTGCTCTCTGTGGTGGAGCTTTTTGCTTTTCGCTTTTATCGCAGCGTGTAGGTGATGAACTCCCAGCTCAGCGTGTAGTGCCACGACGCGTCGTCGGCCACAACCTCGATCTGCACCTTGAGCGGGTACGTGCCGGGACGAGTGATCCCGAACGCGGAATACGGAATGAACAGCGGCAGATCGTCGTAGATCGTCTCGTCGCAGCACGGCAGCAGCGGCGCGGATGTCATCACCCCGTTCTGCTTGTCGCGATACTGGCCGGGCGCGCCGGGATTGAACAGTCGGGCCGAGACAAAATCGTCGTAGTAGAAGTGGGCG
>CAYRWY010000299.1:0-7552 GCA_964427955.1 uncultured Anaerolineaceae bacterium | reverse complement strand
TCCCCCTCGCCACCGGGTGGAGAGGGGGTCGGGGGGTGAGGTAAAACACCGCGAAACTTCGTGTCCTCGATACTTTTGCCCCCCGGTCCGCCGATCTGGTCCCTCTACCGCCGCCCGCCCCACTTCCAGGACGACGCGCCCCGGCTCGGCTCGGTCGTGAATTGGAGCGACTGCTTGCGCGCCTGGTGCTCGACCAGCGTCGCCAGGATCGCCGCGACCTCGGCCCGGTCGCCGCGCGCATCCTCGCCCTGCATCTGCATATACTGCTCGACGAACTGGGTATCGTAGCGCCCGGCCAGGAAGCGCGTGCTGTCCAGCAGCTTTTGATGGAACGGCAGATTGGTCTTCAGTCCCATGATCTTATACTCGGCCAGAGCACGGCGCATCCGCAGCAGGGCCTCGCCGCGCGTCTCCCCCCAGGCGATCAGCTTGCCCAGCATCGAGTCGTAGTAGGGCGTGACGGTGTACCCGGCGTAGATGCCGCCGTCCAGCCGGACGCCCGGCCCCGTCGGCGGAATGTGGACCGTCACCTGCCCGATGGATGGCAGGAAGTTGTTGTAGGGATCTTCGGCGTTGATGCGGCACTCGACCGCCCACCCGGAGGGGCGCACGCCGTCCACCGGTCCCATGCGCCGCCCGCGCGCGATACGAATCTGCTCTTTCACCATGTCCACCCCGGTGACCAGCTCGGTGACCGGGTGCTCAACCTGCAAGCGCGTGTTCATTTCGAGGAAATAATAGTGGCGGTCCGGGTCCACCAGGAATTCAATCGTCCCGGCGTTGACGTAATTCACCGCCTGCGCGGCCTTGATCGCCGCCGCGCCCATCTGCGCGCGCAATTCCTCGTCCATGAACGGGCTGGGCGATTCCTCGAACAATTTCTGGTGGCGGCGCTGGATGCTGCATTCGCGCTCGCCCAGGTGGATGGTGTTGCCGTGCATGTCGGCCAAAATCTGGAACTCGATGTGCCGCGCGCCTTCCATCAGCTTTTCGAGGTAGACCGTGCCATCCCCGAACGCCGCTTCGGCTTCGCGGTGCGCGGAGGCCAGCGCCGCGTCCAACTGGGACTCGTCGCGCACGGTACGCATCCCTTTACCGCCGCCGCCCGCCGCCGCCTTGACCATCAGCGGATAGCCGACCTGGGAGGCCGCATAGCGCAGCGCCCCATCATTCAGCCCCGGCTCGGTGCCCGGCACGATGGGCACGCCCGCCTTGCGCATCAACTCGCGCGCGGCCAGCTTGTCGCCCATGTTCGCAATCGCGTCCGGCGACGGCCCGATCCAGATCAGCCCGGCATCGTCCACCGCCTGCGCGAAGTCGGCGCGCTCGCTGAGAAAGCCGTAGCCCGGATGCACGGCATCTGCCCCGGAGCGCCGCGCTACGTCGAGCAGTTTGCCGATGTTGAGATAGCTTTCACGCGGGGACGGCGCGCCGATGTTGTAGGCTTCGTCGGCGTAGCGGACGTGCAGCGCCTCGCGATCCGCGTCCGAATAGACCGCTACCGTCTGGATGCTGCCCAGCTCGCGGCAGGCGCGGATCACGCGCACGGCAATCTCGCCGCGGTTGGCGATCAGCACTTTCCGGATCATCGTCAGTTCGGTCATGATGTTGTCCTCATCGATTTCGAGCGAAAAAACACGGGTTGTTAGTTGTTAGTGATTAGTTATTAGTCAAAAACCGAGTCCACCCGGTGTCGCATTACTAAGAACCAATCACTAAAAACTAAGAACCTCTTGTCCTTGCCCGCAGGGCGTCCACCATCGCGCGCGTGACCGGCGACGTGCCCAGCAGCGGCAGGTCCGGCTGCCAGCCGTGTTCATCCGATCCGCCCGTCACCAGCAGGTGAAACCGGTCGGCCAGCGCCTGAAAATGCGCCCGCAGCGGATCATCCACATATCGATGATAGACTTCCAGGCCGTCAATGCCCATTTCGACCAGCGCCGCGACGTGATCGGCGGTCAGCGGCTCTCCGGCGCACTGGTACAGCGGATGCGCCACCACCGCCACGCCGCCCGCCGCGTGGATCACGTCCACCTGCTCGGCCAGCGTGAAACGGCACAGCGGCCCGGCTTCCCATTCCGGGTGGACCAGCCGCCCGGCCTCGGCATTATCCGCCGCGAAGCCCTTTCTCGCGAGAATATCGCACAGGTGGCGCAGCCCGGCATACTGCGGATTTTCGGCAAAGGCTTCTTCCAGCGTCACCGGCAGCCCGCGCGCCGTCAGCCGGTCGCAGCACGCCCCAATCCGCACGTTAATATCGGCCAGCGCAGCCTGTTCCCGCGCTTGCAGGGCCGGGTGGTCCAGGTCCAGACCGTAGCCGAGCACGTCCACGTCGAGGCCGGTGCCCGGTCCGCAGATGCCATCCCAGCGCGAGGTGAACTCCACCGCCGGGATGACCTCGATCCCGTAGCGATCCGCCTGCGCGCACGCGATCCGCGATCCACGCGTATTGTCGTGATCGGTGATCGCCAGCACCGCCAGCCCGATCTGCGCCGCGCGCTCTAAAATCTGCTCCGGCGACGCTTTGCCATCGGAATAGGTGCTGTGGACGTGCAGCTCACAGCGAAAGTCGGTGGTCATGGTCAGCTATCGTTCGGATGCGGTAGGGACGTGGCCCACTGTCTTGTCCCGGCCTCACCCCTGACCCCTCTCCATCAAAAACGGATGGAGAGGGGGTTGGGGGGTGAGGCCGGGTTACCATCTTCGGGCAGAGCAAGCTCTGCCCCTACGAAAAACGATGTCTTTTCAAGTGGACCGCTCGTTCAGCCAGTGATTCAGCAGCGAGTCGATCCCGACGCCGACCGCCAGCCCCGCGGTCATGCCGACCGGCGGCGATCCCGCCCACCACCCGGCCAGCGCGCCGATCAACAGCCCGGCCAGCATGACCCAGCCGGTGGGCCAACGGGGTCCGGCACTCACAGCGGAATATTCCCGTGCTTCTTGGGCGGGTTGCTGTCGCGCTTGTTTTGCAGCATCCCCAGCGCGTTGATCAGGCGCGGGCGCGTCTCGGACGGCACGATCACGTCGTCGAGATAGCCCCGCCCGGCAGCCACATACGGGTTGGCGTGGCGATCCCGGTATTCCTGGATCAGTTCGGCCTTGCGCGCGACCGGGTCTTCGGCGTCGGCCAGCTCGCGGCGGTAGATGATGTTCACCGCGCCGTCCGGCCCCATCACGGCCAGTTCCGCCGTCGGCCAGCCCAGGTTGAGATCGCTGCGGATGTGCTTGCTGTTCATGACGCAGTACGCGCCGCCGTAGGACTTGCGCGTGACCACGGTGATCTTGGGCACCGTCGCCTCGCAGTAGGCGTACAGCAGCTTGGCCCCCGCGCGGATGATCCCGGCGTGCTCCTGGCCGACGCCGGGCAAAAAGCCGGGCACGTCTTCCAGGGTGATGATCGGAATGTTGAAAGCGTCGCAGAAGCGGATGAAGCGCGCCGCCTTCTCGCTGGCGTTGATGTCCAGCACCCCGGCCAGCACGGCGGGCTGGTTGGCGACGATCCCGACGCTGTGCCCGCCCAACCGCGCGAAGCCCACCACGATGTTCGGCGCGAAATGCTCGTGAATCTCGAAGAAGCGGCTTTCGTCCACGATCAGCCGGATCACTTCCTTCATGTCATACGGCTTGCTGGGATCGTCCGGCACGATGGAGTTGAGCACCTCTTCGGTGCGCAGCGGATCGTCTTTGGTCGGCTCGAAGGGCGGCTCTTCCATGTTGTTCTGCGGCATGTAGCTCAGAATCTCGCGCACCAGGAACAGCGCGTCTTCCTCGCTGTTGGCGGCCACGTGGCTGACGCCGCTCTCGGAATTGTGGACCATCGCGCCGCCCAGTTCTTCGGCGCTCACGTCCTCGTGCGTGACGGCTTTGACCACGTCCGGCCCGGTCACGAACATGTACGACGTGTCCTTGACCATGAACACGAAATCGGTCAGCGCCGGGCTGTAGACCGCCCCACCCGCGCACGGCCCCATGATCACGCTCAACTGGGGGATCACGCCGCTCGCCAGCGTGTTCTTCAAGAAGATCTCCGCCACACCTTTCAGGCTGTCCACACCTTCCTGGATGCGCGCCCCGCCCGAGTCGTTCAGCCCGATCACCGGCGCGCCATTCTTCATCGCCATATCCATGATCTTGCAGATCTTCGCGGCGTGGACCTCGCTGATCGAGCCGCCCAGCACCGTGAAGTCCTGCGCGTAGGCGTACACCAGCCGCCCGTTGATCGTGCCCCAGCCGCCCACCACGCTGTCGCCCAAAAACTGGCTGTCCGGCTTCTGCTGGTAGTGCGGCGTCACAAAAGCGTCGATTTCGCGAAAGCTGCCCGGATCGAGCAACAGATCGAGCCGCTCGCGGGCGGTGAGTTTGCCGCCCTTGTGCTGCTTGGCCACGCGGTCCGGCCCGCCGCCTGCCGCGCTTTTCAAACGCATCTGGTTAAGCTGTTCGATCTTCGGGTTCGTTGTCATGCGTTGTCTCCCAAAACAAACACGCGCCGCCAGCGAAGGATCGCGGCGGCCAGTCCCAGCAGCGCCGCGCTGGCTACGGCCTGAAAGGCCACCCGGCCCCGGCTGAAGTCTGACTCGGCGAATACGATCAACCATAACACGTTGAACGCGCCATAGTTGCTGAGCAAAATCCACCACCCGCGGCGCGTCCACGGGTTTCGCCGCCCGACGCCGATCCCCAGCGCGAGCAGCAGCGCGCTCCAGCCCAGCGCCAGTCCGGCCCGCAGCAGCGGCGGATAAGAGACGCCGAGATCGCGATACTCTCCGGCGTGGACGACATTGTCCCACGCCAGCAGCAGGTTATAGACGCCCAGCAGCACGACGATCAGCCCGAAGCCCCAGCGCGTCCAGGGACGAGGCGGCGACGGCTCAAACCGGTCATGTTCCGCCGGTTCGACGTCGGGAACGTGCGCTAAAGCCGCCTCAAATTTCTCGCGTAAGCCGCGTGTGGCGCGGGCTGCCAGATCGTCGCTCATGGCGTGCCGAGCAGCACCTGCGCGATCCAGCCGGTACGCCCGTCCTCGAACTCGACCTTCCACCACCAGTGGTCGCCGGAGGGGGTCGGACCGCTGAGGATAGTCGCGGTCTCGTCGCGCTGGGCGGTGCCCGCGTCGCAGGCGTTCACGTCGGGGACGCGGCACAGGTTGAGATCGTCCTTGAGCACGACTTCCTGGCCGGGTTCCCACGTCTCTTCGCCATACGGAATATTCGGGCGCGTGGTCGGGGTCGGACCAGGGGTATTGGTAGCGCCCGGCGTGCGCGGCGGCGGCGGAGTCGTGATTGCCATTTCGTTCGGCAGCGAGACGTCCACCGGCTGCTGATCGTCGGGCAGCGGGCTGCCGCTCGTATCGACGGCGACGATCCGCGCGTGCAGGCTGGGCGCGTTCACCCAGCGCACTTCCTCGCCGAACGCATCGACCACCTGGTACCACGGCCCGTCCTTGACGTCGTGCGAGACCAGCGTGATCCGGTAATTCTCGTCGGCTTCGAGCGCCGTCGCGTGATCGGCACCCAGGCTCGGACTCTGGTAGGCGGTGATCGGGTCGCCTTCCAGCACCTTGAACCACATCCCATCGGTCATCTGCGGGCCGCTGGTCGGGATGGCCGTCGGCGGCGTCAGCGTCAGGCGGGCGGATTGGGCCGCCGTCGCCTGGAGAATGGCATCGTTGGTCAGGGCCGCCATCACCTGGGCCGTGGCCGTGATCTGCACGACGACCGTCTGGGTGCGATCCTGCGCCGGGATGGCCGTCGGCCCCGGATGGTCCGATCCGCCGCCCTGGCTGGCCAGCACCAGCATGATGATCACGAAGATCACCAGCAGCACCGCGATCCCGATCCCGGTCAGCATGGTGTTGCTGCGCAAGAACCGGATCACGTCGTTCAGTGGATTTTCGACGGGCGGCATCTCCGTCAGGGTCGCCGCCTCCGGGGTGGGCATCTTCACCGTGGGCTGGCGCGGACGGGTGCGTTCGGCCCGGCGCGGGCGACCCCAGGTTTCCATCGGGTCGCGCACTTCGAGCAGGTGCGCCAGCTCGTCTTGTTCGTCCATGCGCAGCAGGATCACCGAGATGTTGTCCATCCCGCCGCGCTCGTTGGCCAGATCGATCAGCGCCGTGACCGCCGCGTCGATGGGCTGCGCCGCGGTCGTCTCGCTGGCTTCTTCCGGCTCGACGTAGCGCGTCAGGCCGTCGCTGCACAGCAGGATGTAATCGCCCAGCCGCACGCGCCCGCTGATGATGTCCACCTTGACGGAGGGCTGCGTCCCCAGCGCGCGGACCAGCTTCTGGCCGTTCTCGTCGCCGTCGGGCAGCACGATCCCTTCTTCGGCTTGCAGCACCTCGACGGTGTGATCCTGGGTGAGCTTGCGCTGCTGCGACTCGCGCAGCAGGTAGGCCGGGCTGTCGCCCACGCTGCCCACCACCAGGTCCCGTTCGCGCACGACTGCCGCGACCACCGTCGTCGCCATCAGCGCCGGAGGCTCCTGGCCCTGGCCTTCGCCGTAAATGACCGTATTCGCTTCGGCAATCGCGCGCGCCAGGCGTTCGGACGGCTCGCCGGATTCCTGTTCATAGTAGCTGCTGATAATGGTGCTGACCGCGTATTGGCTGGCAAGATCGCCGCGCTCCAACCCGCCGACCCCGTCCGCCAGCACAAAGATCTGGCCCAACTCGGCTAAAATCTCCGGCTCGGTGGGGGTCAGGTGGCCGATGGCATCCTGATTCTGCTTGCGTTTGCGCCCAATATCGGTCCCCATCGCCACACTGACGTGCAGCGCGGTGGAAGATTCCTGGCTCATAATTCCCTCAATCGGTCAACACTTTGAACACAAACAGCGTATCGCCCAGCCGTACCTGGTCGTTTTCGTGCAGCGGCGTCGCCCCGCGAATTTCCTGCCCGTTGACGAATACGGGATTAGTCGTGCCGAACGGCCACAGGTGGAAAATGGGCGGATCGTCCGGGGCCTCGGCGGCAGGCTCCACCGTCAGCCGGGCGTGCTGGCGCGACAGGCGCGGATCGTCCCAGCGCACGTCGCCTTCGCGCCCGATGATCTGGTTAGCCTTCACAGCCAGCGCCGTCCCGCGCTGTCCGGCAGGCTCCTTGACGATCAGCCAGCCCAGCAGATCGGGCCGGGCGGGAGGGCTGTCATCCTCTGCGGGCGGTTCCGGGTCCGGCGCGAGGCTGCGGCGCGGCACGATCTCGGTCACCCCCGGTCGCGGGGCCGGAGCCGCTTCCGGCTCGACGGTCTGGCGCACAAACCCCGTCGGGGGCGCACTGCGCGCTGACTCGTCCGCGGGCGGACCGTAGGCGCGCTGTCGTTCCTGCTCGACCGCACAAAACGGGCAGGTCAGGTGCGGCGGGTCAAACGGGCCATGTTTTTCGCAGAATCCACCAGCTTCAGCCATACGCGATCTTATTCTCCCGGTACTCGTTTCCCATTCTAGCACGCCCATCCCAAAATCAGAAATTTGGCGGGCTGCTCAAGGAATTTCACCACAGAGGACACAGAGCACACAGAGAAATGCATGAGAAAAACGTCCTTGGCTTCGGGCTTT
>CAYRWY010000298.1:0-7555 GCA_964427955.1 uncultured Anaerolineaceae bacterium | reverse complement strand
CGTCCGAAGGCGGCGAGGGACCCTGGCTGGACGGCTGGAGTCCGGTCGAGCCGGGCCTCCTGGTGGCGGGCAAAAACCCGGTGGCGACGGATGCGGTGGCGACGGCGGCGATGGGCTTCGATCCGGATACGAAGGGCTTCACCGCGGAGCCGTTCCTGTTCTGCCTGAATCACCTGCAACTGGCCAGCGGGCTGGGCCTGGGGCCGCACCGCCTGGACGAGATCGAGATCGTGGGCGCGGCACTGGACGACGTGCGCTTCCCCTTCCGCCCGTACGGCGCAACCGACGACGAAAAGCAGACCCGGCGGCTGACGCATCCCAAGCCGTATGGGCAGGTCTGAGGAGAGTGACATCATGCAGATCGATCAGAACGCGCCGCTGGTCGCGCGCAGCGAAATCGTGATCGCCGCGCCGGTCGAAAAAGTGTGGGCGCTGGAGTCGGACATCAACCGCTGGCCGGAATGGCAGCCGGGAGTCTCAGCGGCCAGGCTCGAAGGTGACCTGGCCGCAGGCAGCGTCTTTCGTTGGAAAGCGGGGGTGGGCATCGTCTCCACCTTGCAGGAAGTGGTCCCTCCGCACCGCATCACCTGGACGGGGAAATCGCTGGGCATGTCGGCGGTCCACTGCTGGACCTTCGAGGCCCAGGGCGACGGCACGCACGTCACCACCGAAGAGTCGATCTCCGGTTGGATGGCGAGCCTGATCAAGCGGCTGATGCCCGGCTTTTTGCAGAAAGACATGGCGAAGTCGCTGCAAACTCTCAAGGCTCAGGCCGAAAAGTCCTGATCCTCTACCGGCAGCCCTTCCATGCGCATGATCGTCAGGGCGTTGGTCGTCGGGCACGGGCCGGAGCGCAGCGTATAATCGAACAACAGCCGCCCGTCGGCCACCGTCTCGGCAAAGTGACAGTTGTGAATAGCCGGGATCGCGTCGGCCAGGCTGACCAGTTCGAGATCGTGCGTCGAGATCGCGCCCGCCCCGTGCTGCCCGGCCAGCGCCCGCAGATAGGCCCGGCTGCCGATCAGCCGCTCGCGGTTGTTAGTCCCTCGGAAGATTTCGTCGATCAAAAAGCACAGCGGGTACGCGTGATCGGCTTGCAGGGCGTTCAGCAGGGCTTTCAGGCGCTTGACCTCCGCGTAAAAATACGAAATGCCATCCGTGACCGAATCCGCCACCCGGATGCAGGTGAACAGCCGGAACGGCACCGTCCGCAGCGACGCCGCAGCGACCGGCCCGCCTGCATAGGCCAGACAGAGATTCAGCCCCAGCGTCCGTAAGAACGTGCTCTTGCCCGACATATTCGAGCCGGTGACCAGCGCCAGCGCGCCCAGGTGATCCAGCGTGAAATCGTTGCGCACGCAGGCCGGGATCAGCGGGTGGCCGATCTGCCGCGCCTCGAACACTGCCGCGCCGTCCGACCTTTCGACCAGTTCAGGAAACGTGTAGTCAGGGTGCAGATAGGCGAGATTCGCCAGCGCGGCCAGCGCCTCGACCTCGAACCAGGCGTCCAACCACTGCGGGAGCCGGGCGGCGATGGCCTGCCGCCGCCGGTCGAGCAGGATCGAGACATAGACGTCCCAGGGCAGCACGGCGCTGGTGATCGTCCACAACATGGGGTTGCCGCGCAGGCTGGCGGCGGCGATCACGCGCGTCAGCCGTTTGATCTCGGTCGAGGGACAGCGCTCGCTCTCCACGAACGGCGCGCAGAGGTCGCGCAGGTGCGGCGTGGTCGCGTAGGGCGTCGTTTCCAGCAGGATCAGCACGGCGCGCAGATCGTCCAGCGGATCGTGCAGCGCCATCGCCGCCGCGAACGGATCACCCATCGTCTGCACGCGCCACAGGTACAGCCCGGCGTACAGCATGAAGGGGAAGACCCACACCGGCGGCACGACGCCCAGGGCGTGCAGCACGAACAACACCGCGTCCAACCCCGCCAACACGGTCAGAACGCTCGCCAGTCCACGCGGCGATCCGCCCCCGGGGAGCGCCTCCAGCCAGTCCAGCAGGCGGCGTCCCTCCCAACGCTGGCCGAGCTTGTGATCGGGCCACAGCGCGCTCAGGCGCAGCTTGTCGCGCAGGATCACGCGCGGCACGAGTTCGCGCACCAACGCCTGCCGCCGCTGCATCCCCGCCGGATCGGGCACACCCGCGGCCAGCCAGTCCAGCAGGCGGCGGCTGCCCTCCTGCGTGACACAGGTGTCGATCAGCCGGTGCAGGGATCGCTCGCCCGCCAGGTCGAGATCGAGCGCCAGCGGCCCCCCGTCGGCGCGCAGCGGGGGCGGCAGGTGCTCCCAGTCCAGCGCCAGGCTGGCGAGGTGAGCCTGCTTGATGGCCCGCCACAGCGTCCGGCGCGCGATCCCGGCTTTGAGGCGGTTGTGATAGTGCGCCGCCGTGCTGAAGAGGCTCAACCCGACGAGACCGCCGATCACGCCGGGCACGAGGCCCCACGCGATCCCCAGGAATACGCTGATCACGACGGCGGCGGCGAACAGGCCCAGCCGCGCCCAGGCATAGCGGGTGCTCTGGCGGCTGAACCCGGCAATCTGGCGATCCAGGCGCGCGATCTGGCGCTGAAGACGTACCTGCGCCTCGTCAAAATGGGTAGAATTGACTCCCATCCTTAGTCCTTTCGGTGAGTGCGACGGGTGAAGTATGGAGCAATCTCCCTCCCAATCGCTGCTGAAGCATTATATTCACGAGTTCTCCCTGGGCGATCACCTGAACACGGACCTGCTGCGCGGGCTGCGGCTGTTCCGGTATCCGCCGGGCACTGAATTATACTCGCAGGCGGGCGAGCAGTGGTACGTTTACCTGCTGGTGGCGGGCCAGGTCCAGGTGAACGTCGTGCATCCCAACGGCAAGCTGGCCGTGCTGGCGCTGCTGTCGCCGCTGGCGGTGCTGGGCGACCTGGAGCTTTTCAGCGATGACACGCTCCAAACCAACGTCGTCACGACCGAAGCCTCGGTCTTGCTGGGAATCGAAAAAGCGCTCGTGCTGCGCTGCGGCTGGGACGATCCACGCTTTCTGCGCTTCGTGATCCACCACCTGACTACCAAGCTGTACCAGACCAGCCTGCGCCAGACCGGGAACGTGCTGCCGCTTTCGGCCCGGCTGGCCGCGTACCTGATCGCGCAGCCGTCCACGCCCGACGGGCTGATCCTGCTCCCGGCGCGGGCGTCCCTGGCGGGCTTGCTGGACACCAGTCCGCGCCACCTGAACCGGGTGATCAAAGACCTGGAAAGCGCGACCCTCATCTGGCGCGACCGGCAGCGCGTGCGGATTCTGGATCGGGCCGGGCTGGCGCGCTGGGCGGACGCGGAGTGATCGGGACATTTGTCCTTGGCGGGCGCGGGCGCTGCCTATACACTGGTCCGGGTAGCTGACCTTTTAAACCCCACCCCCAGCCCCTCCCCAGGCAAGCTGGAGAGGGGAGAAAACCGCTTGTTCCCCTCTCCAACTTGCTTGGAGTGAGGTAAATCTCCCTGGAAAAAGTTTGGCTATTGGTGCAAGGAAGAAGAATCAGTAAAGCATTTTTTGGCGTGTTAGCGGAGACATTCATGCGAAGACTCTTGATCGACACCGATACCGCCTCCGACGATGCGGTGGCCCTGATCGCGGCGCTGCGCGATGACAACGTGCACGTCGAGGCGATCACCGTCGTGGCGGGCAATCTGCCATTGGACGTGGCGACCAAAAACGCGCTGATCGCCGTCCAGGTGGCGAACACCTACGCCCCACCGGTCCACCGGGGCGCGGCTAAGCCCTTGCTGCGCGACCTGTATACCTCCGAGTTCGTGCACGGCCAGGACGGCCTGGGCGATATGTTCCTACCCAATCCCCCGCTGGCGGCGGCACCCGGTCACGCGCTGGACAAGATCATCGAGGTGGTCCAGGCGCATCCCGGCGAGGTCGAGATCGTCACGCTCGGCCCGCTGACCAACCTGGCGCTGGCCTGTCTGAAAGCGCCGGAAATCGCCCGGCAGGTCAAAAGCGTGTTCGTGATGGGCGGCAGCGGCGTCGGTCCGGGCAACATCACGCCGGTGGCGGAGTTCAACATTTACGTGGACGCCGAGGCGGCGCAGATCGTCGTCAACAGCGGGCTGCCGCTGACGTTCGTGGGTTGGGACGTCAGCACCGACGAGACGTTCATCACCCAGGCCGACATCGACCGGCTGATCGCCAGCGGGTCCGAGGTAGCGCGCTTCTGCGTGCGCTGCAACGAGAGCCTGAAGGCGTATAACCTGGCCTCGTGGGGCAAGGTCGGTTTTGACCTGCCGGACCCGGTGACGCTGATCACGGCGCTCTACCCGGCGATCATCACCGAGCAGGTGCGCGCCTATGCCTATGTCGAGCACAAGAGCGCGGACACCTACGGGCAGGTCGTGATCGACCGCTACCGCCTGCTGAACCGCGATCCCAATATCACCGTCTGCCTGAAAATCGACGCGGCGCGCTTCAAGGAACTGCTGTTCGCGCGCCTCCAGTAGAGGGGAGGTAGATCGGTGGCCGGGCTAGAGTCCCTGCCACGTCCCATAATTCTGGCCCATCGTCGTCGGGGTCAGGTACAGCACACGCCCATCGGCCAGCGACAGGTAGAAGTTGATCGCGGTCTTCGTGGTGAGGAACGGTCGCGCTTCGTTTTGCAGGGAATAAGTGTAACTCTGGGCGGCGGTGGTGCCCCAGCCCAGCGCATCCCGCACGCCGGTCTGCCACACCTGGCCCAGCGCCCCGAACGGCTGGTACAGCCCGTCCGGCGGCGTTTCGATCACGTCCGGCTGCGTCCCGGAAGCGTCGTAACGCGACCAGCTCCCATCGGCGAAGAAGACATACACATAGGCGTATCCGCTGCGCGTCAGCCCGACCATGAACCCGTTCTGGAACGGTTGGTACGTGGCTGATCCGGCTTCGGCGGTGGGCCGTTCGGGGCAGGAGTCGGGTACGCTGCCGAAAAAATAGCTGAACGGGCAGGCCAGCGGGCCGGAGATGAGTCCGCCGTTGGTCGAACTGCCTTCCACCGTTTGCGTGATATTCACCGCGACCAACTGGTACCACTGGGTGTCGTTGTAGGCGTAGGCATCCGGGACCGGCACGGTGACGTTGAAGCTGCCGACCGGGGCCAGGCCCTCGACGATGGTCTCGCTGTAGGGTGGGGCGGTCGCGTTGTAATCCACGAGCTTGACGCTGGCTGCTCCGCTCACATTCCAGCTCAAGGTGAAGGTTTGCCCCGCCACGAAGGTCTGGACCGAGGCCGTGAACGAATTGATCGTGATCGGACCGGAGAAGGTCGGGGTCGGGGTGGGCGTCGGACCGGGTGCATACGTCAACTGGTCCGCCCGCGCGTCGGCAAAAAGCTGCTCGCCTTCGGCGGCGATGTTGTAGACCCACGCCAGCCCGTCGAACCAGGCCGAGCCGATGCGCACGTGCGTCCCCGCCGGAATCTGGCCGACCTGTTCCAGCGTGATCAGCGGATAGCTGCCTGTGCCGATCCAGTCGTTGTACTGAGAAGTCGGCGTCGGACCGGGCGTATATTCCGGCAAATAGGCGAGCTGGGTGTCGAAGGCTTCGGCGCTCAACTGGCCGTCCATCGTCACGATGTTGTAGCGCCACTTGCGGCCATCGAACCAGTACGAGCCGATGCCGACACGAGTGTTGGCGGGGATGGCGCCGACCTGTTCCAGCGTGATCAGGGTGTATCCATAGCCGCCTTCGAACTTGGAGGTCGGCGTCGGACCGGGGGTGATGTCCGGCGCCATCGCCAACTGGTCTTCGGTCGCTTCGGCGAAAAGCTGCTCGCCTTCCGCCGCGATCTGGTAATGCCACAGGCTGCCGTCGTACCACATCCCGCCGATCCGCACGTTCGTCCCCGCCGGAATATCGCCGACCTGCACGGTCGTGATCAACACGTAGCCGCCGCCCGCCTGGTCGAAGCGGGCGGTCGGGGTCGCGACATACGTCGGCGAAGGCTCCGGCAGGCTGCCGCATGGGCCGTTGAGCTTCACGTCACTGCGATACACCCAGCCCACCGTGGCGATTCCGGTGCTGGAGACGATCACCTCGTACCAGCCGTCATTGGTCTGCACCCACGTGGCGCGGTATTCGCCTGGGGCCATCGAATCGATCTCGCCGTAGCCGAAGCTGGGGCCGCTGTAGACCATGACCCAGTTGCCGGTGCTGCTGGTGACCGAGCACACGCCCTGCGGCGGCGGGGACTGCGGCGTCACGCTTGCCAGGGCGTGCGCGGGACTGGACGAGGGGCGCGGGCCGATGATCCCCAGATCCGCGACCGAGGTGGCAGCAGGCGTCAGCCCCGGCAGCGTCCCGACCGGGGGCAGCGTGCGGGTGGGGGAGGGCGTGGCCGTGCGCGCGGCCAGCGGCGTCACATCCGTCGCCAGCCCCAATTCGTCAGGCTCGTGACTCTGCGTGCTGCGCAGGAGCAGGAGCACCCCGATCAGCACGGCGACCAGGACCGCCGCGGCCAGCGTGACCGGCAGGGCCGGGCGGCGAAAATCGGCACGGCGCGGCACGGCGCGGATCGTCTGGGTGCCATCCAGGGCCGGGACTCGCTTGGAATGCCCATTCGCGGAGGGTCCCCACGGCTGGCCCAACTGGGCGCGCACGGACATCGACAGCGCGGGCGTCTGGTTGGCCCAGGCTTGCGCCTCGTCGCGCACGGTCCCGGCCACCGTGCGCCATTCGTCCAGCGCGCGGCGGCACGCTTCGCAGCGGGCGAGATGCTGCTCGAACGCGGCGGCCTTGGAGCGCGGGACGGTCCCGGCGACGTAGTACGGAATCAAGTCAACCCATTGCTTGTGCATTATGCGGTTCCCTCAACTTGCAGCGCCTTGCGCAGCGCCTCTTTGCCCCGGTGCAGACGGCTCTTGACCGTCCCCGCCGGGATGTCCAGCACACCTGCGACCTCGGCCTCGCTGAGCTGGTGATAAAAGACCAGCACCAGCACCTCGCGCAGGTGGGCGGGCAGATGGGATAACTGCTCGCGCACGGCCTGGTATTCGCCCTGGCGCATCAAGCGTTCCAGCGGTCCCGTATCGCCCGCGCCCATATCGGACGCTTCGGTCAGCGAGACGACAGGGGGCGTATGCCGCCGCTGGGCGTTGATGGCCCGGTTGCGGGCAATGGTCAGCAGCCAGGTCAGCACCTTGCTGTCCCCCCGAAAGCTCGCCGCCGAACGCCAGGCGGCCAGCATGACGTCTTGCAGCACCTCTTCCGACAGCGCCGCATTGCTGGTGCGCGCCATCAAGAAGCTGAAGATCGCCGGCCCGTAGCGCGCGTAGAGTTCATCCAACGCCCCGCTGTTTCCGGCGGCCATCTCCTGTATCAACACGAGTTCTGAAGCACTGGATAGGTAGGTTGGAATATATTGAGCCATACGTCCTCTAGGAATCCCCGCCTTCATGAGATTAGACACCGGCGCGGCCCGAAAAGTTCCAGCTTGTTATACGGGTACCATAGCATGAGTCAGCATTTCAGACGCGGCGAGGGGGGGGCGGACAGGCATTGAGAACCGGGATTTTTGAGAGACAATTCTCATTTTTTC
>CAYRWY010000297.1:0-7597 GCA_964427955.1 uncultured Anaerolineaceae bacterium | reverse complement strand
ACGGACAGCACGTGATAACCCTCGGCCAGTCCGGCAACCAACTCGACCGCCCACGTTCCATCCACGCTCGCCACCGTCGATCCGATGGGCTGCTCCTGATCGTAGACCTGGATGAGATCGCCGGGCTGGGCCGCGCCGGTCAAGATGACCGGCTGTCCGGCGTAGAGTTTCGCCAGGTTCAACGGAGCGACTTCGGGAACCGGCCAGGGAGTGGGCGTCGCGCTGGCGGTGGCTGTCCGTGTCGTGGTAGCCGTACTCGTCGGCGTACTGGTCGAGGTGGACGTAGAGGTAGAAGTCGGCGTGGAGGAAGGCGTAGGCTCAGGAGTGACGCTGACCGTGGCGGCGGGGTGCTCGTCCTCGGTCACGTAGTGCAGCACAAAGAGGATCGCCGCGACCGCGGACGTGGCCAACAGCGCCACGAGCAAGGCATCCAGGCGGCGGACCGTGCGTCGCCGTACACTGAACGTCACGGCGCACCCTCGACTTTCTCACGCTGCGAGGCCAGGATCTGCGCCTGCTCGATCCACCCCTGCACGTTGGCCCCGCGTTTGCGCCATTCGGGGAGATTGAGCAGGATAAGAATCTCTTCCGGCGTCATCGAGGCCAACTGGCGGAACGACTCGACCCCACCCTCGTACAACCGGCTCGCGTACACCGGACCAATGCCCTTGATGTCGGTCAGGCGATCTTCACCGTGATGGTGCGGCTCGGCAGCGGGAGCCACTTTGTTGACCAGCGGAATCACCTGGCCAAGCTGCTGGAGGATGCGATCCAGGCGGCTGGACTGCTCGCGCCGCTCCGCCGCCGCCGCGACGAGCAGCGTGGTATGCTCGTTGACCTTGCCGTCGAGTTTGTGCACCACCTGCGACTGGTCGGCCAACTCGCGATCCAGCTCGGCCAGCAGGCGGGCCTGTTCGGTCAACTTTTCGTCACTGCGCGCACTGGCCGCGTCCGCCATGCGATCCAACCGGCCTTCCTGACGGGTCAGGCGTTGGCCGATGCCATCCAGTTTGTCCCCCTGCTCACCGACCAGGCGAACCAGCGAATTCACGGTCTCCGATTGGGCGGTCAAGGTGCCACGCAGGCCAGAATAGGACTGCTCGATCACCGCTCGCTGCCCGGCCAACTCGTCGTACAGGTCTCCGCCGGTTGAGTCTGACCCGCCGAGCTGGGAGGAATCCAACAGGTACGGGCGCACCGAGAAGACATAGATAATAGCCGTGACCAGCACAATGAGGAATGCGCCAAATGAAACAATCGCCAGAGCTAACACCGGGTCCATGCCAGATGCTCCCGAAGGCCAAAGGATCACTCGTGATTATAATGCGAGTCTAGCGACGGAGAAAAGGTCACACCCGATCAGACGCCGGGTGTGACCGGCAGCTATTGGCCTTCCGATTTCGGGGTTTCGGTATTTGGGGTGGTGAACCCCTGGCGTATCGCCCGCGCCTTTTGTTGGAGATCGCGGAAGAAATCGGAATCTACGATCTTGGAGACCTGTTCCTGACGCTTGGTGTCGTCGATCATGATTTGCAGTTCGGCCACCTGTTTCTTAAGTTTTTCCTCACGCTGCCGGACTTTATCGACCATAATGACAAACACGCGCGCCAGGGTGCCGATCTCGTCCGTCAGACGCCCACCGATCAGGCCGGACAGGTCTTGATCGTATTGGCCCTCGCCAATCAACTCCGCCGCTTTGGTCAACGCGACGACCGGGCGTGTCAACACGCGCGAGACGAAATAGGCCATACCGATCAACAGCACGGCGCTGATCACCGCCGCGGGCGCAAAACCGTCCTTGACGTCGGCTTGCACCTGCCGGACATAATCCGCGCGAAAGTCGATCCCGACCGCCCCAACGACCTGCCCCGCCTTGTTTTTGATCGGCGCGTACCCCGACACCCACGAGCCGGGGAAATTCGGGTCAGAATAGATCTGCATGTAGAGTTCGACATGATCCAACCCGGACAGAATGACCGCGGCATCCTTCGGAGGATAGACGACACTCTGCAAGAATTTCGCCGCCGAAGGGTCTTGCGCCAGCGCCCCTCCGTCGGTGACGAACACGACCTCATCCGGAGACGATCCGCGGGCATAAGTATAGATCCCGGCGCGGGGATCGATCTGGGTGATCTCGTTCAGAAAGCGCACTTGATCCCAGTACGGGCTGTTGCTCTCGTCAGGAACAGATCCTTCCTCGGTAGGCGTGCCTCCCGCTTGAACCATCGCGCTGAACTGGTCCCCATCGATCTGTCCGGCCACGCCCGTCAGTAGGACCGTCAAGTCCTCCTTGAGCCGGTCCATCGCCACGTTCGTGCTGAACCGGTAAAACCAATAGTAAGCGCCCCCAAAAACGATGCCAAACACGAGGGTGAAACCGATCAACAGCCTGATGGCCAGGCTTATAAAGACGGGATTCCGCTTCTTGTTATTCGAAGTAGGTTCGGCTGATTGCATTCCAAACTCCCCTTGGTTTACGCCTTGTCAATCAAGAATAGCGGATATTGGCCCAGCGGGGCCACAAACTCAGGGTAACGGGCTTCCCACCGGAAGATGATCCGCAGCAGCTTTTTCCCCAGCCAGCCATGAAACAACAGCTTCGAGGTGTCGACGCTGATGCTGCGCCAACAAAGGATGGTAAATTTATAATCCCAGGTCTGCTGTTTGAACCACCGGTAGGGAAAAGGATGATAGTAAAAAGTGTCTTCCGCCGGTACGGCGGCAAACCGTCCAGGAGCCTGCCGGTGCAGCGCTCGACGCACGGCACGCTGAGCCTGCACCAGACACGCTGCCAACTTATTCAGCGGCGAAATATTGCCCCAGGTATAGACCACCACCGCGCGTCCGTGCGGCTTGATCACCCGGTGCAGCTCGTCGAAGACGGCGTGCTGCTGTTCCGCCACGATGTGATACACCGTATGGAGTGATACGGCGGCATCGAACACCCCGGATTGGAACGGCAGGTTGCGAATATTGCCCAGAATGAACAGGCCGCGTCCCGCCGGAACACGCTGGCGAGCATCGACCAACGCTCGGAAAGAAATATCGACACAGACCCTGATCTCGAAATGTTCCGAGTAGGTGAGATAGGTGGGATATTGGATCGGGCCGGACGCCACATCCAGCAGATAGATCCCCTGCGCCGGGAGATAATCGTTGACGCGCAGATGGCAGTCGTACACGTAGTCGTGCGCCACCGGGCGCAGGTCTTCGTAACGGTGGGCGTCTTCATAGTAGCCGTCCCCGGAGGGAGACCACCCCACCGTATCGTAGAAGTCGCGGACCGAGGGCTGATAGTCCGGGACCTGCACCCCCTCAAGGCGTCCCAGGACCAACGCGAAATCGGGCAGCAGCAGCGCTATATCCTGCACGATGGGATAAACCACGGCACCATCCGCAGTGATCAGCCCGGCTTCCAGCGGCTTTTCGGCGGGCGTCGTATCGAAGTGACAGAGTTCGTGCCGTGCAATACGGGCATTGACGGAAGCAAGATCGCCTTCCTCCAGCCAGCGCAGCGGCTGATGGGTGATCGGGCAGGCGGTGAGATGCTCCAGGTGGTACCGAAGATCGGGAAGAGTCACGGGAAAGTCCTTCGATTCAGGCAGGCTCGCTGTTCGCGGCCCACATCAACGCCAGCGACACCGGACTGAGACCTACCGCCTCAAAACGCGGGAGGTCTCCGTGATGGGCCAGCACAAAAACAAGGTGCTCCGTCCACAGAATTTTCGGGGTCGCGCCGTTATTCGGCAGCGGGACTCTGTCCACTTCCCACCAACGCGCCTCAAAAACTGGGATCGAAATTTCACCGGTTACCGTCAGTATATTTTTCTCTTCAGGATCGGCAATTTTCAACAGGTCTCGATCCTGATCGACCCCCAAGATCACACTGTAGTGACCCTGCTCGACCAGCCGGTCGCCCGGCTGAAGGAAGCGCCCCTGCCATTCGACGCCTACCGGCTGCTGGTATTCGTTGACCAGCAGCGCCAGGTCCTGAACAGTGGCGTTGTACTTGGCCAGCAGCACATAATCCCCCTGGGGGAACAGCAACTCTACCGAGCGGGCCAGCTCGTCCAGCCGCATTCCCGGCGCATACCGGATGGTCTGGGTCATACCGACCGCTTCGACAAAAGCCTCCTGGGGCACCGCTACTCCATAAAAATCAAACA
This sequence comes from uncultured Anaerolineaceae bacterium, assembly GCA_964427955.1. Classification (GTDB taxonomy): domain Bacteria; phylum Chloroflexota; class Anaerolineae; order Aggregatilineales; family Aggregatilineaceae; genus JACRBK01. The sequence goes on along the minus strand of CAYRWY010000297.1, from coordinate 3,431 downwards.
GCATCTCTAACGTGGCAGGACCACAATGGGCTTCTTTTTGCTGCACACGACGAACCAATAATGGCGGGACCAAGCTAATTCTCTCTCCAACGATGGAATGGGATCGACCGTTCTACGTTTCAAAACTCAAGTTTGTCCAATACGGAAACACGCTGGCGCCGTTTAAGACGCCAGTTGAGCAGGCTGGCATCATAAGCCTGGTAGAACTTGACAGAAAACCCGATCGCCACGGCGGCTGCCCCAATGGCAATCGCGAGGTAGATATAGTACACGTGTGAGATGTCGAGCCATTTTCCCAGCAGGATGACCACACCCAGGATCACGCTGCCCGCGATGGCCCCGATGGCGAACAGGTAGCTGTCCATGAACATGCTCACCCGCCCGCGCCGCTCCGGAGGCACCAAAGCCTGGAACGACTTCCGCGCCGATTCGTCAATAGTTTCCTTGCTCAAACGGGGTAAAGTCACCCCAGTGAGTACGCTGAGAATACTGGTGGGCCAGATCAGCAGCCAGGCCAGTCCGCTGAACAAAACCAGCGGGAAAATGAAAAAGATGCTCTTCAAATGCATCTTGTTGATAATCCGGCTCGCCAGCAGGGACTGAATCAGGATCGCAGCCACCGTCGCTCCCAGGCTGTACAGGCTGTAGAACGTCTGGAAACTATCGGCGTCGCTGTAGGAGGCATCCGAAGAGATGACCGCGAGAAAGTGGAACTCGACAATCGTGAAACCCAGGATCGCGGCAATCATGACGAAGGTCATGTATCGAAAAGAAGGGACTTCGCGCACGAAGCCCCATCCTTCGGTGAGCGTTTCGCGCAGTGTCTCCGGCTGGCTGGGACGCTTGACCGGCTTGATGTGGCCCAGCCCTTCGCCAATCAGAACGTAGATCATCAGATAGATCAGCACGTTCATCGACAGCAGTTCGGCGTGATCGACATGCATCCGCGTCATCAAGCCGGGGGCTACCGCGGCGATTCCCAATCCCAACACCTGGCCGATGAAGTTGCCGCTGGCAATGAGCGGGAACAGGCGCTTGGCCTGCGCCATGTCGAAGATATCGTTCGCGAGAATCCAGAAAATCAGCGGGAAGAACAGCCACTGCTGCTCAGTGAGCAGAAATAGAATGGAATAGTTGATCCAGCCGGGCACATGGAAGACGAACATCATGCGCAAGATGACGTAGATCAGCCCAAAACAGAAGCCCATCCAGCGCAGCAGGGAAACCCGATCGAAACGATCCACGATCAGCGATTGCAGGCCCGTCGCCAACGCCACCAACAGCATGTCGGCGATCCAGACCAGCAGAATCTCGTTGACACCCACTTCGCTCAAGAAGCCACTGACAGAGACTACATTCGACACGGCCAGGGCCGCCGAATTGCCCAGCAGCAAAAAGCCCATGAGCAGCACTAACTTTGCTTCGCCAGGACGGAGCGCAAACCACTGTTTGAGACGGGCGTTCATAAATACTCATTTCCAGCCGAGACCAGGACACACTGAGCTACTACCATCTTACCCGCAAAGACGACTTCCAGGCCCAAAATTTAGATAAATTTCACGATTGGAAGATCCAGGGGCCATTTTCTAGGAAAACGGCCCCTGGGAACAGAACGGCTTGACCAATGCGGGATGGATGCCGCGGGGTTATTTCTCCGGCTCAGGATAGCAGCCGACCAGTTTCCAATACATCACGTTCGTCTTGGGGTCTTTCAACTGTTCCCAGTCCTTGGGAATATCGAACTGCGTGGCGCGGTCCTCAGGAATGCTAAAGTAGAGGTACATTTTCGTCCCTTCATAGGGATCGTCGTCCACGCCCAGGCACACCGAGGTCTTGTCCGAATTATCGACCTTCAAGTTCGAGGGGTCTTTTTCCCCTTCCAACGCGCCATAGGCCTGAGGGAGGATGAACTTGATATCTTCTTCAGCCGCCTTGAAGTCGAAGACAAAACCGGCAGCCGGGGACTTGGTCAGCACGCTCACGGAAGCTTGCAGCTTCTCGGTATTTTCGGGGTAAGTCTGGATCAGCCACTCCTGGGCGGATTCCAGGTTGGCCAAGTAGTATTCCATTTTGACGGTTTTCTCCTGCGCAGCCGTCCCGAAAAGCGAGGTGCGCAAGTCGTCGCTGCTGCCCACGACCACCATACCGATCAGCAACCCCACCACAAACCCCGCTACCAGGGTGATCATTTCACGACGAGAAAAGCGGTTCATGGAAAGTTCCCTTTCTTAGCGCCTAAGATGAGCGATCTGCTGTTATTTGTGTCGGTCAAAATCCTTGAATAAGTTCTATTTTTCAAGAATTTTATTCTCTGGGATCGCTAGTGTCGTTGGCGGAACCAATAGATCAGAACACCGATCCCGAAGATGGCGAGGATGATACCGGCCAGCCAGGTCATAGACCCCAAGGCGGTGCCCTGCTCCGCGCCCCCCCGATCGGAGGCTGTGAGGAGCACGATCAGGAGGATCAGCACGGCGACACCGGCGGCTAGCGACTGGATGACCCAGCGGTTCTGCCAGAAGCGCGGCTGGCGTTGATGCTGGACGACCCATTCGCGCTGAAGCCGCTGGCGCAATTGGGTACGAAAGGTAGGAGTCACCCGCCCATCTGGCGCAACCACCCGGTGCAACTGACGCACCACGTGCGCCAAATTTTCCAGCTCGGGCGACACGGGAGCATCCTCACCGGCGATCAATTGGTCGGTGAAACTGGACAACATTTCGTCTAACCTTTCATCGTCAACCATAGCCCATTACCCTATTCCATCTCGAAGAGCCTGTATGGCCCGGCGATACAATGATTTGATGGCCTCCAGCGATTGATTACGCTGCTCGGCGATTTCGGCAAACGAGAGACCATCGGCGAATCGCTGCATAATCACTTCCTGATAGTGTGACGGCAGATTCTGCAACGCTTTTTGAATCAATACGGCTTCATCCTCACCCGGCGACGGAGCATCCGAGGCCAGATACTCTGCCTGATCCAGACTCACGGACTGATCATCAGTGTAACGACGGCGCTGGCGGTAGAACTCAGCAATCTGACGGTTCACAATCGTGTACATCCAGGTATTAAAGCGCGACCGTGACTCAAAATTGCGAATAGAGCGCACTACCGCAATAAAAATCTCTTGAGTCACATCCTCGGCGTACTGAGGCGGCACTCGACTTTTCACCCGGTTAAAAACTTTATCAATGTAGCGGTCGTAAAGTAACAGAAAAGCGTCCCGATCCCCTTGCTGCGCCTGCCTCGCCAGTACCTCGTCGCTGCTGTTTGAAGCCATATACGTATCCTTGTGTATTAAGTCGTTGGCAAAGGGCAAAGAGTGTCACGACCAAACACAGTGCAATCTCAATTTCTAAATAATAACACCAAACAAGCAAAGCCGTCTGTTTTATAATGAATAGATTCCGCCCCGGCCGTGCGGGGGA